>NATP01000032.1 GCA_002085375.1 candidate division Zixibacteria bacterium 4484_95
TAACGATAATGAAAAAACAGTATGCCAGTGTTAAGTCCGAATTCCAGGGTATCCGTAGGAAACTGGATATGTTACGCAATGAGTTAACATATTTGATTGAGAAGGATGCTCAGAGTTTCGATGCGGTGATGCTGGCCTCGAAAAAGCCGAAATACTCTGAACACGAGATAAAGGTGCGCAATGCCGCCATTGAGGAGGCAACGAAGATTGCAGCCAGCGTGCCTGTTGAGGTGATGGAAAAGACGATTGAGGTAATGGAGTTATTGCCAGACGTTGCCGAGAAGGGAAATGTAAATTCCGTTTCCGATGCCGGTGTGGCAAACCTTGTGGCAAAATCCGCTCTGGAGGGAGCAGCGTTGAATGTGAGAATTAACCTGGGAGGAATAAAAGATAAAAACTTTGTTGATGATCTGAGAAAACGTCTGACCAATCTTTTAAATCAAGGTACAGAACTATATGAAAAAACGAAATCAATAGTAGAAAGTAAATTATAATGCCTAGAGAATATATCGACCTTCATATTCATTCCAATGCCTCGGATGGTTTGTTATCCCCGCTTGAGATTGTAGAATTAGCGATGAAAAAGCATCTAAAAGCAATTGCCATAACCGATCATGATACTACCGATGGTTTTGTTGAGGCTGTGGATTACGCAAATAAAAATGGTCTGGAACTGGTTGCCGGTGTCGAGTTGTCCTGTATGTATATGGATAATGATGTTCATTTACTCGGATATTTAATCGATTACAGGAATCCCGAGTTTGTTAAAATAATCAAAAAATTCAGGCAGGAGAGATATGAGCGGGGAGAAGCGATGGTAACTAAATTAAACGAACTGGGAATCAACATCAGGATGGATACGGTTACCGCCATCGCCGGTAAAGGTGCGTTAGGCCGTCCGCATCTTGCCGATGCCTTGGTAAAGGAGGAATTTGTACATACTTATGATGAAGCATTCGCTCGCTATATCGGATACCATGCTCCTGCCTATGTGCCCAAAATGAATCTTAATGTCGACCATGCGATCGACCTTGTCCACCTTGTTAATGGGGTAGCAGTGCTGGCTCATCCGGGAACATTAAGGCATGATGAGTATATCGCGGATTTTGTTGATATGGGTCTAGATGGAATAGAGGCTTACCATCATTTACATAATCGTAAAATGGTTGAACATTATAAAAGCATTGCTGAAAAATATGACCTCGTTTACACCGGTGGCTCGGATTGCCATGGGCCAAGAAAGGGGAAGATATTGATTGGAACGGTAAAAGTCCCTTATAAATGCCTGGAAAATTTAAAACGGGTTGTTAAATCAAGATGAAAAAATTATATGCAATAATGATAATCTTGTTATTTTTAACCATTGGCCGATGTCTTGCAGGAGATGCTGTTTCGTCAAAGGCTCAAATAGAAGATTTAATAAAGCAGATTGAAGCTTTAAAAAGTGGCCAATTCGTAGAAGGATTTGTTACCTCCGAGGGTATAGGCCATAAATGTGGCACTCATCTGTTCTTAGGGTTGTTGAGCGTTAAAGACCAGATAGAACCTTCTATATTGGAAAAGCTTTTAGCCCGGCCTGAAAGGCAGACATATATAGACACCCAGCATTTCCGGATACATTATGATACAACAGGAACACATGCTCCATATCAGGTTGGTATTGATGTCGATCCCGCCGATAACATTCCCGATTATATAAATCGCACCGCTGAGATTTTTGAGTATGTATGGTCATTTGAAATTGACACGTTAATGTATCCGGCTCCACCATCTGATGACTCTGCCGGTGGCGATTCAAGGTATGACGTTTATGTCTCCAACGTTGGAGGTGCAGGTTATTACGGATTAACCCAGCCTGAAACTCAACTTGACTCGACTAGATATACCAGCTATATCGAGGTGGAAAACGATTATGCAGAGGTCGGTTATGGCAGTAATCCGATAGTTGGATTGAGCGTAACCGCTGCCCACGAGTTTTTCCATTCTATACATTTCGGTCTTGATTTTAACGAAAGGGATGGTGTTTATCCAAATGATAAACCATGGTGGTATGAGGTTACCGCGGTCTGGATGGAGGATGTGGTTTTTGACGAGGTTGATGATTATAAGCTGTTTGTTCATTACTTTTATGATTATCCCTGGTTGGGGCTTGGAAGTTTTTCCAGAAGCTTAAGTGATGTTCCCCGAATGATGCATCCATATGCCTCCTGTGTATGGGCAAGGTTTCTTCATGAGAGATTCGATCGGGATATCATCCGGCAGATATGGATTGAGTGTAGCCGTGTTGCCGGTTATAACGTTCTGCCTGCTACCGATTATGTGCTGTCAGGTTATGGTTCATCGTTTGAGGAGGCTTTTTTGGAGTTTACCAGCTGGAATTTCTTTACCGGTGAACGTGCTGATACGGTCGATAAGTTTTCAGAGGCGGATGAATGGCCTGATATCAGTATCAGGTTTTACACTGAGGCTACTCCTTCTTTATATCCGGTTGGCGATACGTTTACCAGCGACGATCTTGTTCCAGAACCCCTTGGCGCAAATTACAATGTTTATCGAACCTGGCCATCATATATAGGAGGTTTACAATTTGACTTTAATGGTGAAGATATATATACCGGTAACAACTGGTTAGTAGGTGTGCTTGGTTGGGACCCAGCCTCGGATACTCTTGAGAAGTTTTATATCGATGTTATCGGTGAGGGCACTTTGAGTTTCCGCGATTGGGGAAGGTATGATTACTTAGTTGTCATTCCCACTGTTTTTGGCTTTGTTCCAGGTTATAGCTCGTACGGGTATTCGTTTCTTACAAATTATGACGAAAACCTTGTGGGTAATGCCCCGCTGTTTGGCGAGTTGCCCTCTGATACAACTGTTAAAGCTACAAAGTGTGTGAATATACAACTCTATGCTACCGATCTTCAGGGGGATGCTATATGGTTTTCGAGCGATACACTTGAGGGTTTATCTTTATTAGACAACGGCAATGGAACTGCAATATTGACATATTGTCCAAAAATGGAGATGGTAGGTTTCTCTGTTCCTGTAAGAGTCGAAGCCCATGATACCTCGGGTTACGACGCCAAGCAGATAGTATTTTATGTTGTTTCGCCGACTGACGAGGTTTTCGCTAATATGTTCCCCAATCCTATTATCTATGAGGATGGTAACCCTATTACGTTGCAATATTTCTTGCCGGATACTATAAATGCTGGTGACCTCGATATTCGGATATTCAGCGTTGCCGGGGAACTGATTTATAAATTTGCAGATTTATCTCAATTCAACTCGGGCTTCCATGAAATACCCTGGAATGGTCTCAACAGCAAGGGCAATCAACTGGCTGGTGGGGTTTATATTATCAAGGTCAGGGCTGGCAAAAAGTCTGGTTCAGGCAAGTTTGCAATCATCAGGTAAGCCAAAGGGGTTTAACATTTGGATTTTAGAACCCGAAGGATAGCGGCCGCTGGCCTTTTCGCCGCTTTAGCCATAGCTATAAATTTTCCTCTCTTAGGTGTTCCCAATGTTGAGTTTTTCAGTCTTTGCCTGTTTATTTCAGGAGTGTTTCTTCGTATCTGGGGTGGCTTTGTAGTGCCGTTGGTTGCCGGTTCAGTTTTTATAATATTAAACCCCAATGGTCCGCCAACGCTGTTTGCGGTGGCGATTGCCCAGATTATTGGGTTTGTCCTTTTTGGTTTGGCGGGTGCACTTTTTGGTAGAAGTATTTTGAAGAATAAAAGTCGTTTGCTCGGTTTAGTGCTTTTAGCCACTGTCGGGATTGTGCTAACCTTTATCTATGACCTTTTGACCAATGCCGCTTTTGCTGTTACAATTGGGCCATTCTGGCCAACCATTATCGGCGGTATCGGTTTTTCTATTTGGCATATAGTATCAAATGGTTTGATATTTGGACTTTTTGAACCTCTATTAGTGAAATTATGGTATATAGCAAGTCCTCGCTTGTATCAGTCCTTATAATACTGTTTTGCCTGAGCGGTTACACATTCGGTCAGAAACTCTTAAGGGCCGATGCTGAACCGGTCGATTCGGTGTTATCTGATTCGACTGCCACCGTTGATACATCTGAGGTAATGCCCAAAGATACCCTGATGTTTGAGGTTGATTCATTGCAATATGGTAATATTGATTCGGTCGTTGTTGAAAATGTAACCATAGTCCCAGACACTCATCTTAAACCATACTATCATACATACAGGCTTGGTCGGAGTTATGGTGATTATTTGAATTATACTACCGGTGTTTTTTCTCTTAAACACGGTGCAGTTGGTCAACCGGAGCTGTTGGTGAAATCTGTTTTACTTGGTGGTCTAGGTGCTATTTATAATGGAGTACCCGTTTTTCACCAGGGTTTTTATTTCCCTTTTCGCAGGGGTATGGATTTGAATGCGCTGATGTTTGAGAATGTATCACGGATTGATATTACACCGTTATCATATCTCGATATATATTCCCAGGGGCAGGTGTTGTCTTTAAGGAGTATGGTCTGGCCAGCCATCGATAATCCCTCGAGTATATCAGTTGCTCAAAAACCGTATGGCTATTCAAGATCTGCCTGGCGTTTCTCGCGATGGTTTTGTCGCAACATAGCTGCTACATTTACTGCGGGTTTCAAAGAGTCCCGGGGTTATTACCAGAGTGGGACCGACTATGACGGTTTTGGTGTATCCGGTTCTTTTGCTTACCAGCCGAAACCTAACGGTGAAATTATTTATACTTTTTACCAGGGTAAGGCTAAAAAGGGGATTTTACAATTTGACAGGGTTATTGCTCCATCTTTGCGGGTTAATAATGTTCTTAATCATCATAATCTGAAAGGGAGATACAAACCATCAAGGAATTGCCAATTTGAAATAGACCTCTTCCACCAGAAGAATTACAGTCATCTTTTTGATGATGCTAATTATCATCATCGGATAAGGGATTTTATCTGGGGAGGTAAGGCAGTTGTTTCTTTAAGTGGTTCGGCTCACAATCTTAAGGCCGAAGCGGGTGGTCGGAGACATCATATAGGTGGTTTAGAATCTGATGCGGCAAGTTCGGTTACCATGGGGATAGTAGTTAGCGATTCAATGGTTATCAGCAACAAAGAGGAACTGATGATCTCAGCAAGGGTAAGAAAAAATAACATCAACGATTTTAATATTGCTGGAACAGGTCGTTATTTGCATAGCCTGAACAGCCAAACGAATATAAACCTATCAGCGGGCTATCTTGATTGTTTACCTGATATTTACAGTATGTATTTCAATTATCCCACCATAAGCATGGAAGTTACAGACCTTTATGAATCCTACAATTTCCGTCCTGATGCTACAATTAAACCCTGTAAAATTATGTTCGCCACAGCTGGATTTGATATCGGTTTCAATGATAAGTTTTCTCTTTTTACAAACATTTCCTATGAAAAAGTTGACAATGATATAATATGCGTGACGGAGGATTCATCTGCGGTATGGTATACCACTCCGAAAAACATTGATTATGACAGGTTCACTTATATCGCAATCCTTAATTATTCTGTTACGAAATATTTTAAAGGTTCTTCCGGGATAACATATTTTATTTATGACCCCGGCAGTCCTCTACCGGGGATTAAACATTCTCCTAAAGGCATAGCATATTCCAGAGGTGCGCTGATATTTAAAGAGGTGCTGAAAGATTTAGACATATCAGGAGTTTACCAGTGTCGTTATATAAGTCCAAGGGAATATTATGGTTTTATTGTTGATTCGTATGAACCGGCAGTAGTTTTTGATGGGGCTATAGTGGTTCGTTTTGGTACTTTTGAGTTTAGGCTTATTGAGGACAATATCTTGGATTATTTCATTGATAATAAATATAATATGTGGGGTGAGTATATAATGCCTCCAGGTTCGGTGTGGTGGCAACTCACCTGGAATTTTACGAACTAATCACCAGTGAATCACTATTTTCTGTCCTCGTTTATATTGGATATCAAGATTGTCTAAGCCTCCTACTCTACCCAGTGTTGGTGGAATATCATTGGAGTTGGAGATAGCGAAAGTGGTTTTGAATTTTCTGTCTGCCAGGCGAACGCTTAATTTGTGAAGATACATATTGGTGGCAGTTTCAGGCAACAGACCGGTGATTCTATACCTTTTCCCGTTCTTATAATTGCCAACCATCAATATGCCTAGGCTTTTTGGTAAAATTGATATATCAGCGCCGGTATCGGCCAGAATATCCTCAATACTTATCCAGCACTTAAGGTACTTTGAATAGATTGAAAGCTTTAACTTGGGCCTTTTTATCTTTTTAAAGACGTTAGATTGTTCGCTAACATATGGGATAATCAACTTTTTAGGCATTTTAGAAACCTATTTGTTAATTTATAGCTTATACTTAAGTTCTTATCCCTGTTAGCCGCTTTAAATATCGGGTATTTTTTATGTATGTCCACACCTTTCCAGATTATATTCTTACCCACCTTTATCGTGTAAACGATAGATTCCTGTTTTCTTATTGTTAACTTGTTCCTGGGAATCATAGTTTCTTCTTTTTTCTATTTCTATTTGAATATATCGACAGGCATGTCGATGCCTATAATCTTGTGAAATAATCTATAATTAAGTGAAACAATGTTGATTTTATATTTCTGGTTGGGTTCTAATTTGTTTATATTATAAAAATGAATAAGAAAGTATTAAGCTGGGCTGGATATGATTTTGCCAATACAATATTTTCCATGAATGTTGTCTCACGTTATTTTCCGATTTTTGCAGTGACTGTTCTTGGCGGTACTGACCTGGTGGTGGGTGTTTCTCGCTCAACGGCTATGGTTTTAGTTGCATTAACCACGCCTATTTTCGGCGCCCTTGCTGACCAGCATAATAGAAGAAAAACATCGTTGGTTATTTTTACTATAGCCTGCTGTGTCATTACCGCTTTTTTAAGCACAGTTAATAACTTAATTGTAGAACTTGTGCTTTTTTGTCTGGCTATTTATTGCTTCCAGTCAGCGCTTGTTTTTTATAACGCTTTATTGCCGGCAGTTGCGCCCTCCGGCAAAATGGGATATGTATCAGGTCTGGGGGTTTCGCTTGGCTATGTCGGAAGTATTACCGGATTGTTTGTAGTAGCTGTTTTATCATCGAAGACCTTTTCGCCATATATCTGGACGGCTATTTTATTTTTGTTTTTTTCACTGCCGGTGTTCATCTGGGTTAAGGATATGCCGAGGGAAAATATCAAAGTCGATGGGGGGAAGGGGAGCCAATATCATAAAGGGTTAATAATTTCTTTGAAACGAGCCAGGCAAATTCCCGGTGTCATCAGGTTTTTGATAGGTAGATTTTTCATTGTTGAGGCAATGGAGACCGTTATTTTGTTTATGGCGGTTTTCCTGATTAAGGGTGCGGGTTTTAAGGGTATGGCTTCAAATAACTTCGGGATTGATGAAGTGACAATTTACCTTATCGTTGTGACATCTTCGACGATAATCGGCTCTTACATCTGGGGTATGCTGACTCAAAAGTATGGTCCTAAAAAAATGTTACTTTTGGCAGTGATATTGTGGTTTATATCTTTGTCGGGTATGGTAATGACATCAGGTAAATCATTTTTGTACTTATGGGGTTCAATAGCGGGCATTGCTCTTGGCGGTGTGTGGACGTCAGACAGGCCTTTATTAATAAATCTCATAGGTGATACCGCCAGACTTGGTGAATTTTTTGGGCTATATGCTTTATCGGGAAGACTTGCGGCTGTAATAGGACCTCTTATCTGGGGGCTTGTTATATTTTTTGGGGAACCTTTTGGAGACATTAAATATAAATTCGCTATCGAGGCTCTTTTTTTGATGATGGTTATCGGTTTTATTATTTTGAGGAAGGTTCCTGATGCAAGGTGAGAGTTCAACGGCCCGTGATTATCGCGAGATAGTCGGAGCTATACATATTCATTCTAAATATTCCGACGGCACAAAAAGCATTGAGGATATTGCTCGAATTGCCGGTGAGGTCGGGCTCGATTTTTTAATGGTCTCAGACCATATGACTTTAGAACCCCTTCATCGAGGATTAGAGGGCTTTTATGGAAAAACGGCGGTTCTGATAGGTTATGAAGTTAACGATCCTGATGATAAAAACCATTATTTGGTATTTGATGTCAATGAGGTTTTACCCTCCGGGATCAAAGCGAATGAGTATGTAAAGCTTATTAAAGAAAAAGGTGGTTTGGGTATTATTGCCCATCCTGATGAAATTCGCACCAGGTTGGTCAAATATCCCTCTTATCCATGGACGGATTGGCATGTTGATGGTTATGATGGCATCGAGATATGGAACCATATGTCGGAATGGATGGAATCCTTGAGTCGCTGGAACATGTTGAAGATGGCTGTTTCGCCAAGAAGGGTTTTGAAGAGCCCCACGGGAAGGATATTGCAAATCTGGGATGAAGTTAATCAACGTCGGAAAGTTGTTGGTGTTGGTTCTATCGATGTCCATGCTTATCCTTATCGTCTGGGACCATTAAGAATTACGATATTTCCTTACAAGGTTCAGTTTAAGGCAATCCGTACACATCTGTTACTAACTGAACCTGCCTCTGGAGATTTCAACGCTTTGAAAAAGGCGATATACCGTTCACTAAGGGGTAAAAATAATCCGTAACGGTAGGTTGATGTTTTCCGGTAAGGGGAAGGAGTTTGAGATTAAGGCGCTAAAGCCTGGTTTATACAGGATGGAAGCTTTCATCAACAAAAAGGGTTGGATATATTCCAATCATATCAGGTTGATAAAATAAAAGGGTGAAACATAATGCTTAGATAGAGGGGGGCTAGAACTACCTTTATTTTAGTCGGTAGTATTGTTAATATTATTAAGGATTTCACCAGAGTTTTTTGTTTATATGTCGGCTATGTAAAATTTGTATTAGTTATATAGTGGTGTAACGATTTGATTGTGAATATATTATACGAATAACTTAAAGTAGTATATAGGATATTTTTATGTTTTTAAATCGAGAGTTAAATTTCCTTTTTAATAAAGCTTACCGGACTTTATTATGAAAACACCGGCGTCTTTCATTTCCTGAAGAGCTTTTTTGGAATCATCAGGATTAACATCGACACCCTTTATGGCATCGGAAATGACAACTACCTCAAATCCCTGTTTGAGGCCATCAAGGGCGGTGGCTTTGACACAATAATCTGTGGCCAGGCCGGTAATAAATATCCTTCTTATACCATTTTCTTTGAGCTTACCTGACAGATCTGTCCCCTGGAAACCGGAGTAAGCCTCTTTGTTTTTGTCTGTGCCTTTAAAAATATGTATAGCATTTTCGACTTTGAGTCCGGGATGGAAATCCGCACCTTTGGTATTGGCAACGCAATGAGGAGGCCATATTCCGCCCTGCTTTTTAAATGATATGTGATCTTCCGGATGCCAATCCTGTGTAGTGTAAACCTTATCGAATTTTGGTATCAGCTGGTTTATGACGGGAATCACTTTATCGCCCTCTGGCACAGCCAACACCCCACCCGGGCAGAAATCATTCTGTACATCGACTATGATTAAGGCGTCAGTTTTATTATTGATTGTTAACATTTACTTAATTATCCACCCTCTCCAGCCTCGGGTTTGGCCTGTATTCCCGGCCTACCTTGGCTAAGTTTTTGCCGTTTAAGCGGACAGCATCAGCGGTAAAATCATAGCGTCCGGAAAGTATCCAGCTTCCCACAGCATAAATATCCACTGGCACACCGAGTTTCTCGAAACGAGCGATCTTATCAGGATTGAATCCTCCGGAGACAATTATCTTGACATGGGAAAATCCCTCTTTGTCCAGCGCCTTTCTGACTTTCTCCACCAACAGCGGTGTAACACCATACTTATCCTCATCTTTTAGACCTTTTTCGTTTTGCAGGGATTTGTCGATCAGGGTTTCCGCGTTATCAAGTCTTACCGCCCATAGTTTATCTTTTAAACGACGGGCAGTTTCAAGAGATGTGTTAACGCAATCGTTATCGAAATCGACCAGGCCGACAGCATTTACCTTCGGCATATATTTATGAAATTTTTCGGTTGCCAACGGTGTATCACCGCCGTATGAGGCGATCAGGGCGTGGGGTATAGTTCCGATTCCACGTTCGCCGAACCATGCGGCCATGGCATCGGTTGCAACTCCTCTGGCGCCACCTATGTGCGAGGCGTAACCATCTCCGCCCTGAACGGCGAAATGGTCAAACCGGTCAGCAAAAAAGAGAACCTGTTTACCACCAGCGGCTTTTACTACCTGATGAGTATTGGTGGCGATTCTTGTTCGGCGAGCTAAAACACCAAGATAAAGAGATTCAAGATGGGCGAAAAGCGAATAGTCGCCCTCGATAAGCATGGCTGTTTCCCAGGCAAAGAGCTCATCGCCATCATAAAGCGATTTAACCTCGATCTCGTTGAACTTGTCCACCCAAAGCTCGTCGAGTTGATAAGATATATCGTTTTTTACAGCTGTCAGTTTTAAAAATGTGTCATAGTCGTGGCGATATAGCGCTTTTCTTATCGTGTGTTTAAGTTCAATATAGCGGTCAAATAGTTTGTAAGTTTTTTCATAATCAGAATAATAACCGGTGGCGTTTTTTAATATGGCAATGGCTTCATCGGTTCCACAGATTATCACTTTTTCCTTTTTCTGAAAAATCTGGTGAGTGATAATGGGGTGCTTGTTATCCTGTTCCAGGATTCGTTTGGTTCGCCAGAAATAGATAGCCGAACGATAACCGCGCCTGAACTCCTGCACGGGCAGATCAAAAACTGATGGGTCAAGTCTTTTTCTCACATGAAGATTATATCTTTAAAAAAAAACAGTGTCAACAGCTGAAAATCTTTTGACTTTATATGGCTATGTTACTATATTGCCACATAGTATGAAAATTATTAATCGCGACTACAGACTGGCAACTTTAAAAGCCGAGGTATTAAAAACCTTAAGTCATCCAACAAGGCTTTTCATTGTGGAGATGCTTGCCAAAGGCGAGAAATGCGTTTGCGAGCTTAACAGGAACTTGGAGGTTGATCATTCGACGATATCGAAGCACTTATCGGTGTTGAAGAAAGCGGGAGTGGTTTCCGGACGCAAGGAGGGGTTGAAAGTCTATTACAGACTTGAGGCGCCGTGTATTGTCGATTTCATAAAATGTATCACTAATGTTATTGAAGTAAAGGCGAAAAGGGATCTATCTATGTTAAAAAGGAGAGGGTTTTAAAAAGCAAATATAATAGGTGTTAGGATAGGCATATTTGTCTATCCGAATAATGGATTAAAAGATGAGAAATGAATTAAAGAAAATTCTGATAATAGCGGTTGTATTTTTGGCGGTTTATTTTTTGCCTATCGGGGAATCGCCTGCTGGGATTCGTTTTCGAAACGGGTTATTTGAGGCATTTGCTTTGTTGAACGAGTATGCTCGAAAGCATGTTTTGTTATGCCTTGTACCAGCATTTTTTATTGCCGGTGGTATCTCCGTTTTTCTCAGCCAGGCGTCGGTGATAAGATATTTTGGTGCTAAGGCAAACAGGTGGCTTTCATATTCGATTGCCTCGGTTTCAGGGACTATTCTGGCAGTTTGTTCATGCACGATATTGCCTCTTTTTGCCGGGATATATTCTCGTGGTGCGGGAATTGGTCCGGCCACCGCATTTTTATATTCCGGTCCTGCGATTAATGTGCTTGCTATAATCTTGACCGCTCGTGTCCTGGGGATGGAACTTGGCATTGCCAGGGCGATAGGAGCGATATCGTTTGGTATTACAATCGGGTTGACCATGAGTATAATATTTCGCGATAATCAACATCAAAACAATCAGGCTGATAGTTTTAACAGTGAAGACCTTCAGAAACCAAGCCGCCCTTTATGGCAGGAAATCGTCTTTTTCGGTTCGATGGTGGGCATTCTGGTTTTTGCCAACCTGAGCAAGCCATCATCAGATAACAGTTTCTGGATGATGATATTCAACTTTAAATGGTTTATCACTCTGGCATGTTTGATCTTGCTGGCTTATACTATAGCGTTCTGGTTTAAAAAAGGTGAGTTAACCACCTGGGTAAAATCGACCTGGGAATTTGTCTGGCTTATTATGCCCATGTTGTTTTTCGGGATATTGATCGCTGGTTTTCTTATGGGCAGGCCTGATCATGAGGCGGTTATACCATCGTCTTGGGTAGTTGGTCTGGTGGGCGGGAATTCCATTTGGTCAAATTTGTTTGCCTCAGTTGTTGGCGCATTCATGTATTTTGCCACCTTGACAGAGGTTCCGATATTACAGGGTCTTATAGGTGCAGGTATGGGCAAGGGGCCAGCCCTGGCGCTTTTATTGGCAGGCCCAGCATTAAGCCTTCCCAACATGCTGGTCATCCGGCAGGTTATCGGCGTGAAAAAGACGGTTGTTTTTATAACCCTGGTAATATCTCTTTCGACGATTGCCGGGTTGATATATGGGGCTTTCTTTTGATTGGAGAAAGACAATGATGAGGATTCAAATCTTGGGCGCTGGATGTCACAGATGTAGAAAATTGGCAGCCAATATAGAGATTGCAACAAAGGAACTTGGTTTGGAATGCACGATCGAGAAGGTTACAAATATACAGAAGATAATGGAGTATGGCGTAATAATGACACCTGTGCTGGTTGTCGATGGGGCAGTGAAGATTGTTGGTAAAGTCCCGGATATAGATGAGGTCAAAAGGTTACTTTCATCAATTTGAGGTTTTAGTAAAGAGAGACAAGAATAATGGAATATAACATAACACAAATACAGGTGGGGTCGCATCGGGTAGGTATGATCGGTCTGAAGAAAGTGTTTACCGAGGTTCAATCGTTAAATCTTTCCGAGCCTGAGAAGATCATGAATGAGATAATAAACCGGACTAAACGGTCGAATTATATCCCGATCGAAGCTGAATCCGAGTATGCTGAAGCTTTATTGCTCGAATACCGTCGCTTTCTGGGAGAGCAAATTGAGGAAAAGCGTGGTGTAATAGAGATACGTATTCTCGGTCCGGGGTGTCCGCGGTGTGAGGAGTTAGTAAACCATGTAATGACTGCAGTTGCAGAGCTTGAATTGCCAGCTGATGTTCAGCACATCCGCGACCTGAAACAAATTGCCAATTATGGCCCTGTTTCAACTCCGGCTCTAGTTATTAACGGGGTAATAAATGTCATGGGGAAAGTGCCATCGGTTGAACAGTTGAAAAGGATGATGGTTTAGATTTTGGAATGAATAAAAACCACCAATCGATTACCTCATAACGGCTAAGACATATTTTAACAGGTTAGTGAGACCATTAAAAATTAAAAGATTAGGAGTGATCAAAAATGAAACTAAAAGCAGTAACTATTACAGTATTTGTAATGTTTCTTCTTGCCAGCGCTGTTTGTCTGGGACAAGAGGCCAATAAGCAAGATATTAATCAGGAAGAAAAAATCGAAACTAAGGAGATTCCCGACACAATCACTACAGTTAAAGATTCTATAGAAACAGATGGTATACCGGAGCAACTCCATAAAGTCATTGCATACTATTTTCATGGCTCACGGCGTTGCTCATCATGTAGAAAAATTGAGGCATACTCACAGGAAGCTATTGAACAAGGTTTTGCTAATGAGTTGGAAGAGGGGAAACTGGAATGGATTGTCATTAACACTGATTTACCTCAAAATAAGCGTTTTGTAGAGGACTACCAGCTCTATACCAAATCGCTCATTATTTCAAAGGTTGAAAATGGAAAGCAAATCGAGTGGAAGAATCTTGAAAAGGTGTGGGAGCTTCTTCGAAATAAGAAGGCCTTTTTAAAATACGTGCAGGATGAGGTTCGCGCCTTACTTGGAGAGAATTGATGGACTCATTTCTTCTGGGCATTACATCAGCAATCTGGTTAGGGATTTTGACTTCAATTAGTCCTTGCCCATTGGCAACAAATATAGCCGCAATCTCCTATATCGGAAAGCGGTTAGCGAATCCGCGCCTTGTTTTTCTATCGGGCCTTCTTTATATGCTCGGCAGGATGCTTGCTTATCTGATTCTTGGAATTATACTTGTTGCAGGCGCTCTGTCCATCCCGAAACTATCCTATTTCTTACAGGAAAATATTAATAAATACCTTGGCCCAATTCTGATTATAGCAGGGATTTTTCTTTTGGAACTTTTACCATTAAATATTACTGGATTTGGATTGAGTCGGAGGATGCAGGGACACGTTGAGGATTACGGTATCTGGGGAGCGTTTCTGCTCGGAATCATTTTTGCGCTCTCATTCTGTCCTATTTCAGCCGCACTCTTTTTTGGCAGTCTTATCCCCTTATCCATAAAGTATGATTCCGGTTTCATATTACCCTCGTTATTCGGGATTGGTACTTCTTTGCCAGTTATACTGTTTGCGTTCCTGATAGGTCTTAGCACCAGGCTTGTCAGCAAGGTGTTCAACAGGCTCACTCAGGTGGAGTTGTGGGCACGACGTATCACGGGCGTTATTTTCGTTCTGGTAGGTTTATATTATTCACTGGTGTATATTTTTCGTATTAGTTTGTAACCAGGAGAAATGATTGACATTGAGTGAGAATGTAAATGAAAGTAAATAAAGCATGAGTTCTTCGACCATTAAAAGACTTTCCTTTTTGGACAGATATCTAACCATCTGGATATTTTTAGCGATGGGAATCGGTGTTGGCGGAGGGTATTTTTACCCGGGCGTAGCAGATTTCTGGAATCAATTTAGCGTGGGTACTACCAATATTCCAATCGCTGTTGGACTAATCCTCATGATGTATCCTCCTTTGGCTAAAGTTCGTTATGAGGAAATGGGCGAGGTGTTTAAGAACTTTAAAATTCTGGGTTTAAGCTTATTACAAAACTGGGTAATCGGGCCGATATTAATGTTTTTTCTGGCAATAGCTTTTTTCCCTGCTTATCCAGAATACATGGTTGGCCTTATTATGATTGGGCTTGCCCGATGCATCGCTATGGTGATCGTCTGGAACGATCTTGCCCACGGTGATCCTGAATATGCTGCAGGTCTAGTCGCTTTTAATTCTGTATTAAGATGACATATGAAAAATTTCCATCCCGAAACATAAAAATGGGTAATCTGGTATGAGGTGCTATATGGAATTATAAAAGAACGCGCTTCCAATAAAGAGCTGTTTTGTTATGTAGAAACCGGCTCGGACCATGCCACGATGTGTTTTGTTGATGGTGTCCAGGTTTCTACTGGTTGTACCTATGGCAAGAGCAACCTGGTAAAGCTCGAATATGGGAAAAATGCCATAAATTTAATCGATGTGAAAACCAAGAAAAAAGTCCGCGTAAAGCTTAATCCGGAATTTCAAAAGAGAGGTTTGGCCTCGGAATTTGTTAAATTGCGCGCTAAGGGAATAGAGCCAAAAGATATAAAACCTGAAATCGTTGACCCTTTAATCGAGAAGATAATTTCCCTGCCGGATGAGGAATTGCTAATAGTGGGTGATGTTCACAACGTAGATTTTGCTTCACCCAAGGGTTCTTTTGAATGGCATGAATGTGCTAACTGTGGAGAGATTGTTTTTGCCACAAAAATAAGAATAGTTAACGGCAAGCATGTCTGTATTCCCTGCTCAGGTTATACAGCATAAATAAAAAAGCTTAGGGCATTTTTGAAAATATAGGAATTTTAATTGACTATCTCGATAATAGCAGGACTGATAACACTTGCTTTTACGACTTTGCTAACAATTGCCGGTGTGGGAGCAGCCTTTATCCTGATACCTGTATTTATCGCTCTGGGAGTGGATATCCATGTATCGATGGCTACAGCACTATTACTGAATTCAATAGCTATGATTTTTGCCTCTTACAGGTTTATTAAAAAGAAGCTGATAATGTGGAAAACTGCTATTCCGATACTGGTTATCGCTACAATTTTATCACCGATTGGTGCTTTTGTCAGTCAGGGGCTTGACCGTGAGATGTTATTGTGGCTTTTTGTCGGGTTTTTACTTTTTGCCGCGGGCATGATGCTTTTATATCAATCTAAACAAAGAGAAGAGGAAAGTTCTAAATGGAAACAGGTTATTTACGGCCTGGGTGTGGGGGCATTCGCTGGATTTTTGGGTGGTCTGCTTGGTGTTGGTGGTGGCAATTTCATCGTTCCCGTTCTGGTCTGGTTGGGATATAACCCGAAGAAAGCCTCAGCAACAACCTCTTTTATTGTAATTTTTTCATCCTTTTCAGGTTTTTTAGGCCATGCTACAGTTGGCCATATAAACTTTCAATTGTTGTTGTTTACTGCTCTTGGTTCGGCCGGCGGGGCGCTTATCGGCTCCTGGCTGATGACCGAAAAGCTTAAGCGTCAACAGGTAAAACTTGTCATCGGTATTGTGTTATTGGGAATTGCAGCTAAGATGATCTTAAATCTTGTGGGATAATCCATAATTAATCAATTGTCGAACGTAAAAACCGCTTTGATTTTAATATTGTTTGCTTTACCAGCCAGAGTATCGCCGTCAGAAATACAGACGTGTATCAGGATTGAGATCGATTTGATAAGGTCTGATAATGGTCTTTACCGGTAAGGCGCTATTGGTTCGGGAGGTTTAGATTTATATCAATAATAGGCTAGCTGAGGAAATGGAATAAATGTAGCATTACCATGATTGCTATCGGGTAAGTATCTTATCTATTTGACTTCAGGATGTAGTGTTAATTTTAACTTAGGATATTATTGATAATCGTCTATTTCTTCTTGCCAGTTCTCCTCGTATTTTTCAAGGTCCCCCTCGATTTCTTCTTTGGCAGCTAAAAGGCACTCGCGTGAACAGTACTCCTCGCCATCATAGACAAAAGATCTTCCCTTGATAAACTCATCACAATAAGCGCAGAACATTTCAGCCTCCATTATTGTTTATGGCTTAGGTTTTATCCTGTCGTTAAATGTTATCATCAAATTTGATATATTTTTCGGATAACAGTTAAAAATATTTACTTTTTTATGAAAAATTTTTGCGCCTAGCTGAAACTTTTCCTGCTTAATTAATTCATCGGGAAGGGATTCCCGACGCCGCTGGAGATGTCGACAGCCAGGTCACGGCTTGAGCCTGAGGTAACATGAAAGCGGGAAAATTTACTCTGAGGGATTCCAGATATAATCACCCTTTTTATTGATATAAGCTATTTTTCTGTCAATTCTTACTGCCGCCACACCATCGGTGTATCCCCAGGTGCCTTTATATTGTGGTTTGATGACGATGTTGCCTGTCCTGTCTATATAACCCCATTTTCTGTTAAGCCGTATTTGGGCTAATCCCTCGGAGAATTCTGATCCCATTTCGAATCGTGGCTCTATTACAATTTTCCCTGTTTTATCGATAACGCCCCATTTGCCACCGGTTTTTATAAAGGCAAGCTCCTCGGAGAAGCTGTTCACCTGGTCGAATTGAGGTTCAATTACAACAGTTCCTGTAGTATCGATATAACCCCACTTATCAGCGATCTTTACTGCAGCCAAACCCTCGGAGAATTTAAAAGCCCAATTGAAAGTTAGCTCAATAGCGATATTACCTTCCTTATCGATATATCCCCACTTGTTGAGTTGTCTTACGGAAGCCAGGCCACCAGAGAATTCCCAGGCACCATCGTAATTAAAATCGATAACCATATTGCCGGATGTGTCGATATAACCCCACTTTTTAGATATCTGAACTGCCGCTAACCCCTCGGAGAATTTGCTAGCCCAATCGTATTGGGGTTCGATAGCTATTTCACCTGTTTTGTTGATATATCCCCAGACTTCATCATACAACACAGGTGCCATCCCTTCAGAGAAATTTTTTATAACATCAAACTGCTGGCCGAATAGCATCTTACCGGTTTTATCGATATAACCGCTGATGGGACCTTTACTGACAACAGCATATCCTTCACAGAATAAACGTGCTTTATCGAACTGTGGTGCGATAACCATCTTGCCAGTTTTATCGATATAACCCCATTTGTTATTCTCAATTGCCGGATATAGTGTGATTGATTTTTCCTTATTATCTTTATTGGTGCACGAGACGATGATTATGGCCAGACACATTATTGAAACAATGTTTCTTTTTATCACCGTTAAAGCTCCTTTCGAAAAGCCACTATTTTGATGGTTAGTTATTTCACTTACAAATATTTTTCTACATACTGAAACATATATTAATTCTTTTTTCATGTCAAAGATTCTTTTAGCCATAAGACGTTAAAAAATTTTTTAACTGTAATAATTTTTGGTTAACCGTTTTATAATTAAACCGATTTAAATATTGAAACGATAATGGGTTGACCTATGTTTTTTGATAAACGTGCAATTAAGGCGAGTTTACCACGAGGTGAAGCCTTAAGACATTTTATTGGTAGAGCCTCGAGTGGTAATAAACCTCTGGCAATTGCTGCGACCAAGAGAAGGCTAGTAATCTGTAAGAAAGGTTTTTTCAAACGCAATCTGGAGGAACATCCCTGGGGTACGTTGAGCAATGTTTCCGTAGATGAAGGGCTATTTAAAAAATCATCTTTGGTGTTTAAGGTAAAAAACGGCGATGATTTCCAAATCGATAATATTAGAAAGCGGAAGGCTCGCAATCTTTGCGGTTATGCGCGACAGATGATAGGTGAAAGTAAAAAATGAAGTTAATGAGATGCCGCTTTATTACACTTCGTAACATAAAACATCCAGACCACTAAATTTTGACTATTTCTTTTTTTTAGATTTCAACCTCGATTCCTTTTTTAGAAGCTGTATATACTCGGTTACCATTTCCGATTGCGCCTCTAAGAGCTTTTCTAATAACCTTAAACCCAGCTCCAAAGATGTGCGGACTATATCGGCGGTTGAACGATGATGTGTCATAGCCAGCTTTTTTATTTTCTCACGAACTCTGTGGTCAGTTCGTATTTGCAAATGATGAATATCTCCAGCCATCGTTTACCCTTTCTTGTGATATTTTATATGGTTTATCATTGTTGAGGGTGGGTTGAATGTTTCGCCCACTTTCTTTTTAAGCCTCTTACTTATCGTTCCCCAGCTTTCAGCCTCCTTTTTACTTTTTATTATTTTTTCGATTGTTTTTCTTTGTGGATGTTTGCAGATCGGGCATCGGTTGACCTCCTTGAAACGTTCGGGCCAGCGATTACGGACGACATCGGTTAAGGAGTATTTTAACATCAGCATAGCCTCCCGGAGCAATTTCTGCACCTGATGACAATTCTGTTCCATTTCTTGCTCGATCTGGTGAAGGCTGAGATTTTCAAAGAAATACATCTCGATAACCCGCCGGTGCTTATCATCAAGAGAGTTTACCGCCTGTCTTACCGTATCCAAAAAAGCCAGATAGTCAGTATCATTTTTGGATTTCTCGTTTTGCCAGATAGAATCGGACGGATAACCGGCGAGTTTGGCAAGAGTCTGATGGTCAACGAATATTATTGACATAATAATCCCCTCGAGTATTACTGTTTTTTTAGAGATGATAGGCTTTAAAATTAAAGTATTAAATCACCGCATGGTCATATGGAAATCACATGGATGTTTTTTTAGGGTAATAGAGATAAAAAAGTGAGTGATTAGAATAGAAAGTTCTTGACTTTAAAGAAAATGGAAGTTATTATATTTAAGAGAGGGGAGATCGCCGCATTATTCTATGGAGTATCATATTTAAGCTTATTCCTAAAAGGAGTACTTTTATGCCTGTTGGTAAGGTGAAATGGTTTGACAGGAAAAAGGGGTTTGGTTTTATTATTCCTGATGAATCAGGTCAGGATGATATTTTTGTACATTTTACCTCGATAAAAGGGGATGGTTTTAAATCACTTAACCAAGGAGAGGAAGTTCAGTACGACGTGGTTACCGGTCCCAAAGGCTTAAAGGCGGAAAATGTAATCAGATTGCAATAAAGGTGAAATATAAAATAGGTATCAAGCGAGATTTTAAATTTTAAACAAATATTATATTTTTTGATCATTTTTTTGATATTCCTATTTTCGTGTCTTTTTTGAAGAAGGAAAGAATCATTATACTGACTGAGACATAAAGGTAGATTGTAATAAGCATCACCAACTTGAAGCCGTAATATTCAATAAGTCGTCCACCGATTAAAGTGGAAATCATCCAGGAGGAATTCCAGGCCAGGCTTAAGAAACTGTTGGTGGTTGCATGTTGGTTTGGTTCAACTTTCTCCATGGCAAAATTGTTGTAAAGAGGCCAGGCCATATTCATAAGACTTCCCCTGAACCAGAAAGCTATAATTACCGGTGGAAGATAATAGCCAAAGGCTAAAATTAGGAAAAACGGTATCGAGGCTAACTGAGAGAACGATACAGTCCTAACAAGGCCAATTTTTTTCCCAAAAATAGGGCCGGCGAGAAAACCTATCACCATAAAAAGCTGCCCCACCGAGTATATCTTACCTATAAAGGATGAATCGAGGGTGAAACGGTTAACAAAATAGATATTTAGAAACGGTATAACCAATCCAGCACCCATACCCATGAAAAATTGTGGTAGGCACAACCTAAAGGTTACTTTCCAATTTTTTGACCTGATATAATTTCGCCAGTCTATTTTGCCTGCTTTGATAGGCCTGGGAGTTTTTATACGAATATAGAAAATAACCGCCGATAATGTCATAATTGCCCCAAATATCAAACTTACACGATAACCAATGATAAGTGGCACACCTTTCTGGAATAAGAGTATCGGAATATAACCACCTATCAAGGCCCCTACTAATCCTGACATCATATCAAGCGCGTAATTGAAGCTGAAAAGATGCGTCCTTTCGGTTGTAGTGGAGTTGCGCATGAAAAAAGGTGAAGCTGCTATGAAATGAACAGTCCAGCCAGCACCTGTGATAACGGCAATAAGATAAAGAACTTTAATCTCGATAACGAAAGTTAAGAAGACGTAAGAGAGTGTATTTATGAGGTTGGCAATGACCATGACGTTTTTAAGCCGTATATAATCTATAGCGATGGCAGCCGGTATTGCCGCAAGTACAGTTCCCAAGCCCTCGAAAAAAAGTATCTCACCCATTGTTCCCTCGGCAAAACCAAGTTGTTTTAGGTAAAGATTATAAAGCATCCAGAGAATCTGGTTTGAGAAACCCATAAAAAAAGTACCAGCAAGATAGAGACGGGCATTAGGGGAGAATAGTTTTATATAAGAGATATATTCCTTTAGGTGGCGTATCGGCATAATTAAATAATATCTGATTTTAATGTTTTATTGGCAAAGGATTTTTGAAAAGTTATTAAATTATAAAAGCCTGATGCCAATTAATCGAGTTCCAAAGGCGGGAAACCCACTGTATTTTAATTGAATCGAGATATTTATTTTTCGTTCTTAAAGGAATCGATAGCTCTTTTTATTGTTTTAAAAATCTCTCTAACCGTATAAATATTGCTGTCGACCGGATCATCAATTATAACGGCTCCCCTGTATGATATAATCCCCAGGTAATATATTTTTTTTCTGGCAAAAGGGAATTTAGCGATCAAAATATTGCGGTTTTGTTTATCAAAAGTAAGCACTATATCAGCTTTTTTTACCATATCCTCGGTAATAACACTAGAGCGATGATGTTTGAGGTCAATCCCAAATTCATGAGCAACATCAATTGCTTTTTGATGGCATACACGGCCACTTCTGTTATGATAACCGCTTGAATTTATTTTTAGCGAACCGCTGAGAACAGTTTGAGCGTAATATTTAGCAAAAGGACTTCTATATATATTGCCAAAACAGACGAAGAGAATTGTCCTGGCTTTTCTCAGGGCCAGCCTGGCTTTATATGTCCTTAACCACCGAATCGGTGAATATGATAAAATGGCTAATCTTATTTTATCGAACATTAAAGATAAAAAGTGCTTTAATTCGATGAAACCAGGTTTGATATCATCGATAACCCAGGTGTCGTTTTTCTCGCGGAATGCGAGGATATTAAAAATCTCTCTGGCAACTTGGCGGTTTGGAAGGGTATTGCGGGATGGGTCGGATTTATCGGCACCGATATTTTTTATAATCCATTCGAAATCTCTGATAGTGTTACGACAATATAATCCGGTTTTGTATGTTTGTGGGAATTGCTGTTTTTTCTTTACCATGAGCTGATAAAGAAAATATGGAAAATCGGACCCAGCCGAGACTGCTAATGGAAGAGAGCCCCAGAAACGGCCGTTGATTTCTAAAAATACCCAGTCTTTTGTTTTGAAATTTACTTTAAATTCGGCCATTCCCACCCCTGTATAATCCAGTGCCTTTAATAACTTATCAGTGGCGGTTAATAATTCAGGATGCAAAGGAACGCTTTTACGGTAAGAACTTCCTCCACCCATGAGTGGTTCATGCACTCGTTGATGTTGAAAAGCATGCAGTAAATTACCCTGACTTGCCAAAAATTCGATGCCCACACCGATACCAACAAAATTTTCCTGGACCAGGACATCTCCGCTATTAAGGAGAAGCTTAAGGCAAGAGCTAAACTCTTTTTTGTTATATGCCTTGTATACGTAATTTTTTATGCGTAGATTATCGAGGCTGAATGAGACTTTTGGCTTTAAGACAATCGGGAAGTTGAACTCAGACAGGATATTCTCCGTTTGGTCTTCCCCAGAAACCCTTTTCCCCTTAGGTATTCGTATACCTAACGCACTGGCCAATTCATTCGTTTTGAATTTATCAAAGACAACGTCATACGCCTGCTCGTTTAATAGATATATTGCATCAAGTTTTCCAAAATCCGAGCGGTGAGTTTCAAGGGGGGTTGAAGCCTGTTCATTGACCGGAACGACAAGATCGAGATTTTCAGCCTGGACGATGGAGATAAGTTTTTCTTTCCAGGAATCATCGGTAGGTGAGTATGAAGGTATATCATG
Source organism: candidate division Zixibacteria bacterium 4484_95 (assembly GCA_002085375.1). Lineage (GTDB taxonomy): Bacteria > Zixibacteria > MSB-5A5 > UBA10806 > 4484-95 > 4484-95. The sequence continues at coordinate 22,911 of NATP01000032.1, forward strand.
TACCCTGGCGACATACTTCGAGCTGAGAGCTACATCATCCGAACACCAGCCTACATGAACCTCAAGTCCATGACGTCCAAAAGAACGGATTATGGTCAAGCAACTTCGGTAGTTTTTAAAGTCACTGCCGAGTACTAATACTTTGCCGGTTGGATCGTTGCCGGGCAATCAATTCCCCTTTCTATAAATATGTAGATTGATTTTTTTAACCCGGAAAGTTCGGTTATATACATTATGTAAGATGAAAATGTGTTAGATGATTGTTTTACCAAAATTCTGATATAGTTCCTCCATGGACATGATCGAAAATTTGTTTTCGAGAACAAATTTTATCATATCCTCCAGGAAGTTTTTTGGTCCTGGTTCTCTGCATGCGTTTTCGAGCAATTGCTCTTTTGACATCTTGATCCAGACCCCCGGTGGAAACTTAGTTTTCAAAATGCCCCATTTTTCCGCAGTTGTGACATTCATTGCCGTTATCATGGGGTGATGGCTTATTATCTTAAGACCAGGTTGATTGAATATTTTTTCAAACTCTCTAAAGTCCCAGCTCCGTCTCCATTTAAAATGTATGCCGTCTTCATAAAAACAAGGGAATCGTATCAAACCGGACTCGTGTTTTAATGGAGAGATTCCCTGCTGGAGGTTGGTGATTAGATTTGAATCATAAAGCAGTCCTCTTTTGACCAGAGCATCGGTTACAGGAGCCACATCGAAGCATCGATGCGAGCGGAAACACCTTGCCCTGGGTGCAAATTTAATGACGGTATCGAGAACTTCATCAATGGTATTGCCGTGACTGCTTCCGGGCAGGAAATTAGGATGTATCCCTAACTGGATTTTGCCCTCTTTATGCCATCTTTCTAAAAGCGGGCTTTTATGCGTTACAAAGTATGTTGTCTGAATACCATATCTGTCGTAAATATCCTGCTGAATCTGGAGTGCATCCTCGCTTGCCCAGTCAACATCGGAGGTAAAACAGAATATGGGTTCATCAAGGTAAGCGGGTTTGCTCATAATAACTTGAAATAAATAATTTTTTAGTAAGTTAAAGTCAAGAATTTTTGGTGAAGACATTTGAGTTGTGAATGAAATGAAAACCAAAAAGCGGGCCGTTCAACCCGCTTTTAAATTTTGGACATTTAAACGATCTCAGTTTACTACCTGACCAACTTTCCCAGTTCTATATAGGCTTCATGCATTCTGTCAAAGGCTTCAGTCAGCTTTTTGTCGTCTTTGGCCTGGCAGGCTTTACCCAGCTCGTCGACGGTTTTAAGAAGCAAGGTTCGTTTTTCCTTGAAGGCTTTAGTGTCTTTAATAGATTTATCATCGCAGGGCATCGATTCTAACGCTTTAGAGTTTTCAACCAGTGCGGGATAGCACTCACGAGCGGTTTCATAATCATTTTCAGAAAGCGCTATGTGCATTGGATGCATGGCCTCGTGGAACTCGATTAGCTCTTTACATTGCTTGATGCTCGGACAGGGACGTTAGTGTCTTGATACTGTTTGAGGTTTTGTTTTGATTCACAGGGTTCTTTTTTGGTTACCTTGGAACAGGAAGAGCCAGCACTAGCGGAGGTTGTAGGAACTGTTTTTACACCGTGAACTTTATAACCGGAGATTGCAATGGCTTTAAGAAGGTTTTTCCCATTGGTTTTGTCGGTATCGTAAGTAACAATTGCATCACAGGATTCAATTAAGATTTTCTCCTCTGCGGAAAAGGCAGAAGATATCAGTAACAGAATAAATAGGACAATAATTCTCTTCAAATTACCTCCAATCAACTATCTTGTCTTGGAAATAGTGAACAGTTCGTTTACGGTTTTTCTGAATAGCTTTGATAGTTTAAGCGCCAGAAAAGTGGAGGGTATACAGATATTTTTTTCTATTGATATAATGGTCTGGCGACTAACTCCAATTTTATCTGCCAGTTCAGCTTGCGAGAGCCCCTTTTTAAGTCGCATCTCCCTGATTTTGTTTTTTATTCTCATGTTTTAAAAGAAGATAAATAAAATTAAACTGTCAAGTGAATTTTGCCGAAAAAAAAGATTGACAGGGGTTCATATGTTCACTATATTAATGTGCAGGTGTGTAGTTTTGCGGCGTTGGTATTTTTAAGGAGATTAGATGAACACATGGTGCATCTTGTGTAGTGAGATAAAGCAAAAATAGGAGGTGTTATGAGTGAAGCGTTGCAGATTGACCTGTTAAAGGTTCAAAAGAAATGTCGTTGCGGAAACCAGCTTGCTTTTGATGGCATCCTGTATTCTTGTAACTATTGCTATCGGCTTTATTGCCCTCAATGTTACGGGGTTGTAGTTGTTTTGGGTGGTTGTTACAGTTGCTTGAATTGTGGCTGGGGTTTTTGTGGGTAACTTTTATGCGAATAGAAAATCTAACAAAATATGGTTTTTCCCGGCGGATCGTAGATTGCTGGCGGGAGAGCGGCCTGGATTTTCTCCTGCCTTTACAGGTAGAGGCTTTAAAGGATTTTGGTCTTTTACAAGGGAATAACGTACTGATTAATGGACCAACATCATCTGGAAAAACCTTTTGCGGTGAACTAGCGGCAGTTCGTTCAGTGATGAATAACAAGAGAGCCATATTCCTTGTACCTTTAAAGGCATTGGCATCGGAGAAGTTTTGGGAGTTGAAAAAGCGATACCGGAAAATCGGTTTTAAAGTAATAGCTGTCACCTCGGATTACCCGGGGAATAAACGTTTATTTGTCAAAGGTACTTACGATATAGCGGTCGTTGTGTATGAGATGTTTAACTCGTTAACCGTAAACGGTCTTTCATTGCTTGAGTCGGTAGGCACTATTATTTTTGATGAACTCCAACTGGTAACAACAACCGACCGTGGCTTAGCCTATGAACTTGCCATCTCCAAAGTCAGGAACATATCATCATCTATTCAGATGATCGGTTTGATTGGAGGCCTTGATGAGTGTCGGCTTTTTTCGGAGTGGTTGAATATATCGCTTTTGAAATCAACCAATAGACCGGTTGAGCTATATCAAGGCGTGCTTTTCGGTGGCAAGTTTTTTTACAGGCGTTACAACGACTGCCGTGAGGGTTTAGAGTATTTCAAAGGTACAGATATTATTCTGCAGGATTGTGATATACCTATAGAACTGTATCGAGGCGTTAAACACCTTGTGGATAAAGACGAGCAAGTGTTAATTTTTACCGCTACCAGAAATGGTTGTGTTAATCTGGCTGTAGGCTTGGCTGAGTTATTATCTTTATCGGCGGTTAACGATGTTTTAAATATGCTTGATGATATCCCTGATACTGTGCAAAAGGGTAAGTTATTGAGTTGTCTGCAAAAGGGTGTTGGTTTTCACAATGCTGATTTAGGCCTATCCTCAAGACGGATTTTAGAGGCTGGTTTCAGGTCGGGTGAGTTAAAGGTGATGGTTTCAACCTCTACTTTAGCAATGGGAGTTAATTTCCCCTCCAAGAATGTATTTATTGAGGCGGTGAAGTGTTATGATGGTTATGATGGAAGACCTATATTAAAACCTCTGGTGATGTATGATTACAATCAGCTTGCAGGTCGAGCGGGACGATTTGGGCATACCGATGATTTCGGTAGGGCTATCGTTATCGCTGATGATGAAACACGCCGGGAGGTATTGTGGGATTCTTATGTTTATGGTTCAGCTCATCCCAAGGTGGAGCCTTTCGATATCGAGAAACTTGCTAATCTGCTGTTAAGATGGACCAGTTGTGGGTTAGTGAAAGATTACGATGACATTAGGAACATGTTTGCAAACACCCTTCGCGGTTACTGTGAGAAATATGGGGACTGGGTGCCACAAAAAACAATTGACATATTGGTTGAACATGGGTTTTTAAAATTTAAAGGATACCGGTTTTATTGCACGGAGTTAGGCAAAGCAACCGCCCGTCACAATATATTTTTAAATACTGCCATTCTTATAAAAGATGGTTTTGGACAACACGGATTGAGTGATAATTTCTTAAGCTGGATATATTATTTAATTGACACCCCTGATGGCCAGAAACTCATCTTGAAGCGTCTGTCGATTTCACAAGAAAAACTTGATATAGTAGAACCATTATCACATCTGTTTGATTTGTATTCTGAGAAACCATCAGGACAGCTTGCGGTCCTTGTTACCAATCCAGAGATACCGGTGGACCAGGCCAGGGTTGCGACCTTTTCGCTGATTGCCGAGATGATACAACCTTTTCCAACGATGGAGTTAGAAACGAAATATGATATCGGCTGGGGAAGGATAAAACATATTGGCGAGGGGGCTTCAAATTTGATGCAGGCTGTGGTTGATATTGGTGGTTATCAAAACCTGGATGATAAGCAACGTCAGAAGTTGCACATTTATGCTGAACGCCTTTTTCATTGTTTGACCGAAGAGGGTTTAACGTTGGCTTTATTAAAAGTACCGCTTCTTGAGAGGGATTATATATTGAGGCTCAACAGCGCTGGTATGTTCACTCCTTCGGATATCATCAATGCGGGTTTTGATGCGGTTTCCTCTATCGTTCCAGAACGGGTAGCAAATAATCTGTATAAAATATGTCAGGATATATTGTCTGAAAAGAGCATGGAAACCGTAAACAAACCACTACCTGGAAGCAGAGCATTACGAGCAAGAAAAGCCGGTTCCAGGTACGAGGTTGAAATAGGTGGGATGAAAGTTTTGCTTCAACCAAAACTTTATTCTTACCTTTTTAAACTTTATAATGCCGATAAACTTGAGGGCTGGCTGGATAAAAGTTTTCTGGATCATGGTTCAAATCAGGTTAAGTATATTTACAAGCTAAAGAAGGCGCTTGAGTCTGTACCGGGGGTCGCTGTTGAAAGCGATGGTAGTGGAAGGTATCGTCTTGTTTTACCTGGAGACACTGGTAAGCTCCGTAAGGGCATAGATGTTTCCCGCGTAATCACCGATAAAAAGGTATCTACCGCTTATCGCCGGAGTTGAATCTGTGGCATTCTGGATGTTGAGACTATATTCCAATGCCCCATCCTGGCGGTTAATTACATACATGTTCCCATCGTAAGAGGGTAGATAGACCATATCCGAGGCGATTGTGGGACTGCTATAGATGGTATTGCCAGCATAAAATCGCCAGAGTTCTTTTCCGGTTTTAGCGTTAATGCAGTATAGCACTGAATCGATAGAGGCGCAGTAAATCTTATCATCACAAACCGCCGGTGATGAAAATATCTCACTGTTTGTTGCAAACCGCCAGATTTCTTCTCCAGATAAGGCATCAAGACAATATATGTGTTTATCATGGCTGCCAAAATAAACACGTTCGTTTGTGCTATCAACCGCCGGTGATGAGGGGATATCTTTACCTGCTTCGAACCGCCACAAAAGTTCACCGTTGTTTTTGTCAAGGCAGTAAAAATAAGAGTCGGAGCTTCCAATAAAAATAAAATTTCCATAGCTGGCTGGCGAGCTTACAACCCAGTGCCCGGTTTTGTATTTCCAGACCAGATTACCATTTTTTTTATTTAAGGCATAAACATAACCGGAAAAATTGCCAACGAAAACATACTGGCTATCAACTAAAGGTGAGCTATCAAAAACGCCAATGTCTTGGAAAGACCAGAGTAGCTTTCCAGCCAGGCGATCTAAAGCGTAAAACCTATCGTCCCAGGAACCGAAATAAATCGCTTGTTCGTCGACAGACGGTGTGGAGAACACCTTGCCGGCGGTTTTGAATGCCCATAATTCTTTCGCTTCTTTTAACGTAATAGCAACTAATCCTGAATCGGTACCACAATATAATATACCATCGTATATAACCGGAGATGATGTAATGCGGGAATTAACATTGAGTATCCAATCCGGTTGTAATAATATCCCCGGTCCCTGAGCTACAGCATAAGAGGTTCTCTGATTATTACCCTTAAAAACAGGCCAATTGGAAAATATATCTTTCCGTGAACAGGATGATAATATAATTATGGTAAAAAATACGGTTGCTATTTTCATGCCGAGTAAAAATTGCTTCATTTAACCTTCCCCATTATAAATTTTCAGAATCATTATAATAGATTTTGTATCTCTTGGAACAGGAGAATTTTTGCTTATCATGGTTTGTGCCGGAAGTAACTTCTGGCATCGCCAGACGGGATTTGCCCGTATGTTTCGGTATTGCTTCACCTTTAGGTCGCAATGACGAAGAAACACATTTGTTACTCTTATTGAATCTGGTCGAAGGGTAATGTACCCTTGCATAATAACATGATGCCAATCGGGGTTCGACCTGACGGAATATTTAAAAGATAATAACGTGTCGAGAATTTGATGGCCCATTAGTGCAAAGCGCATTGATTTTGTGTTTGTTCTGTTTTTTGAAATGATCATTTTGTAATCGGCTATCCAATAGGAGCGGACATGTTCAAGAAAATATTGAAAGAATTTCTCAGCAAAAACAAAAAGAGCAATTTAAGGTTATCGCGGGATAAACCGAGGCTTAAAAGTTTTGAATTACAATTGCCGGCGGGTTATGGTTATAGGCGTCAGGAGCGTTTGACCCTTTATCGTTTTTTAGCCGAGAATATTCCTCTATTGTCGGGGGCTATCTGGCTTTGGACGCGACTTTGCTCGGCGCCGGTTGAATTCAAGTTCGACCATTTATCCGATGATTCTGGCAAGGAGTTGATAGCTCGAATTGACCGGTTACTGACACCATCATCCTACCAGAAAGCAGGTGGCATCGAGACCGTGGTGAACATGTTTTTCCGTTCCTTGTTTATCGATGGCTGTTTCAGTGGAGAGGCGATATTAACACCAGCAGGGGAAGCGCTGGCTGATTTTGTCCTCTGCGATAATAAGTACTTAACGTTCGAGCGTGAAAACAATCACTGGCAGATATTTTATGAGAGGGATGACGGTAGAATAAAGGTTGACCCGGGTTCGTTCTATTTTAGTGGCCTTGATGCCACAGCTCATGACCCACGTGGCGTAAGTATGCTTAACTCTATCGGTTTTATATCCCGTCTTGAGCAAAAGCTGATATTTGATATGTCGCAGACATTGGAGCGCAGTGGTTATCATCGTGTTCAGGTTCAACTTAATAAACCGGAGAAACTTCCCGGAGAAAGCGATGAAGCCTATATCCAGCGGGCTAACAGCTATTTTGACAGCACGGTGGATTTGATGAAAAATTTGAAGCCTTCTGATTCGGCCGTGACCTGGGATGATGTTCAGATTAACACCATTGGTCCCTCAGGTCAGGGTGTTGCCTCGAGCTGGTATTTGTATCATCGGGCGCTGGTTGAGGATATCTGTGCCGGCGTGCATCTTGACCCGTTTATGCTTGGTTATTCGTTTGGCACAACACAGACCTGGGCGCGTTTTAAATTTGAGATCATGATGCGCCAGATAGTGGCTGTTCAGGAGAAAGCGAAAGGATTTTTGAAGTGGCTGGTGGGATTGGAAATGGCTTTAAAAGGGTTGCCAGGCGAGGTTGAGGTTCTTTTCGACAATCGGCGTGTATTCGGTTCCATTGAGAGGTTCAAGGCGGAGAAGATTATTGCTGAAAGCATAATTGCTCAGTATCAGGCCGGTTTACTTGATCGCAAAGAAGCGCGTGAACGTATCGAGAAAATCGAACCTGGGATTATTTAAATGTGTATCATTTGCTCAAGTGAGTTTTCGGGTGAGCTGAATAAAAAAATCAACTGGCGACCAGAGAGGTTGATTAAATGGGCAAGCCGGCGAGGTCTGGAAATAGATAAAAAACAGCTTGAAGAACATTTCAATAACCATCTTAAGCCTTCTTTGAAAACAACCGCTTCGCAAAAAAAGAAAACAGAAATTAAAAAAGGGAAAAAACAGGCAAAACCGGTTGTTAACAATAAAAAATCAGGACGGAATGGGTACCGAGGAAAATCCTCAACTACATCACAAATGATAGATGCTCTGCCGGATGAATCTCGGTCAAATGTTCGTTTTTTAAATGAGGTTATTAACCTTGTATTTCAAGAGCTGGTTGAGGGGAAATTAGATCTCAAGGTGGAGCATGGTTTCAAAGCGATTGAGTTAAAACAGAAATGTGTTGAAGACAGCAGCGTGGAAAACCTTTTATTAGAGCTTTTAAACGAAATACGCAGACAAGAGTTGCTACTTATACAGCACAATAACAGCCACTCAAGTTTAAATTAGCCAACCATTTTTTTGAATATCCATTAAATTATATACGGTATGACTTGTGTATTTAGTAAGACGGGCTGGCGTCGAGCATTGCATGACCCGGAATATTTCGCCCGCGAATATTTAGATTTTAAGCCGCATCAAGGCCAGAGCGCCTGGCTTAAAGGTTCAACGGGTTTTGAGAATGCTTTGGTGACCGGCAACCGATGGGGGAAATCAGAGATACAGGCCGTCAAGCTCATCCATCGATGTATTTTTCAGATAAGGCCATTAAAATATGATTGCCCGGGTTTCTATCGGGCGCTAAACTTATGTATAACGATTGACCAGGCACAGATAATTTTTTACAAGATATTAAGTCTCTTAGAAAGAAATAAGAGAATTAAGGCTTTGATAAAAAATGTAAAAGCGACGCCTTACGCTACCATTATTTTTCGAAACGGTTCACAGCTTACCGCTCGCACGAGCGCCAATCGTGGTGAACATATACTTGGCCACGATTATGACTATGTTAATTTCGACGAAGTTGCCTATGAACCACAGGCTGAAGCAGTGGTTGAGGGTGTATTAAAGATGCGGCTTGTTGACCGTGCCGGAACGCTTGATTACAGCTCCACTCCCAATGGTTATAACTGGTTTTATCATCGATGTAATCTGATAAAAAGAAACAAACGAGGTTTTGTTTACCATGGCAGTTCGTATGAGAACCCGCATTTGCCAAGAGAATCTTTAGATTATTTAAAGAAAAGCATGACTCCATCCCGAGCCGCTCAACATTTACTGGGACGTTTTTCATCATTTGAGGGGCGGTTAATACCAGAGAAGCTTTTGCAAAAGTCTATGTCGGAAAGTCGTGGAGCCTGTGGACCGCAACCCGGAAGATCCTATGTTCATGGTTGGGATCTGGCTCGAAAACAAACATATACGGTGGGAGTTGTGCTTGATGTTTTACAGAAACCATACCAGGTCGTTCATATTGAACGTTACCAGAGAGATTGGCCGGAGATAATCAAGCAGATTAAAGAACTTTATGGACTTTACGGTGGACAGGTGATGATAGATTCAACCGGTATCGGTGATGTCATATTATCTGCCTTAAGCGGTATCGGTGCTGAGGGATTTAACTTCTCCGGCGGCAACAGGGAAAAACTTCTGGCAAACCTTGAGCGAGCTTTCTTCTCAGGTGAGGTTGCCATATACCATGAACAGCAACAGCAACCTGATGGTTCTACCTGGAGTCTTATAGACGAGCTGAGGGCTTTAGATGCCGCTTATGAGAATGCCGGTGATGGTGTCTGCGCCTTAGCCTTAGCTTTGTGGGCTGCCGATAACCGACACAGGTTTGCGATTCCGGTTATTCCTGCCATAGGACGATTCTCATAAAAAGCCAAAGGCCAGCCCCAAGGAGGGAGAGGAAAAGCTGGCCTTTGCTGGATGGTATTAACCACCCATCGGACTGGTGCGTTTGCATACAGGAGATCTTCTTAACACCTATACTCTTGAAACAATGAGCAATACCTATGCCAGCGGGACAGCAATAATTGTTTTTTATAATCTGTTGAGTTTAAACCAAAAAAAAGACTTTAACCGAAGCACAACACTATGCGTTATGCATATGTATGCATATTTTTGTTTAGGAGCTTATTATTTCTGGCTGATTTGTTGTCATCACAGTTTCCAAAAAACAAGACATGGTTTTCGAAAAAAAAGTATGTTTTGATAATAAGTGAAGTCATATAAATCGTCTTTGATAAGATTTACGCTTATCAAAATATATGGTTGTTTATTTTGGTATTGATATATATGAAAATGATGCCTTATTTGATCAAGTCTTATAATCAAATTAAATATAATCCACTGTCCTGCAATAAATTCATGCACAATGGATTATTTTGACTGGCTTACTGAATCTAAAAACCGTCTCACAAAAAATATTGAACATCTTGCATTGGAAATACAAAACCCCGGTAAGATGAAAATTCGAAGGACCTTGATAGCAGGAGAAACGATGGGAATAATAAATGCTCTGCAGACAGCCGATTTATCGGCTACCGTTATTGACAAGAATTTAGAAAGATATATTGAACTGATCAACTCCAATATCAAACCACCGGTGCCGGTGAAGGCTTCTGATGTTATCATCAGGGCAATGTATATAATCAGTGATGGTATTAATTCTTTTGGTGGAAAGTTTGACCGGTCCGACCTTCCAGCCATAGCCAAACTTTTCATAGATTCACCCGTTCTGGTGGGACATGACAGAAGTGGTTTACCGGTGGCCAGAAATTTCTGGGCTGAAACTGTGGAGAGAGGTAACAGACTTTGGGTTAAGAGCTATTTTTACTGGCTGAAACAGGCTGATGGTTCATCCAGATTGAAACTTAATATCGATTCCGGCATTTATAAGGAATGTTCAGTCAGCTTTACATATAGCCTGCCTGAGTGCTCGGCTTGTGGGGGTGATATTCGTTTTTGCGGACATCTGGTTTCAAAGGATGTTTTTTTCTATTACCGGGGAGTGGAAAAGATACTTGAGACATCGCTTGTCTATCGTGGTTCAATACCCGGCACCTCGATAACGGACAAGTTATCCATAACGAATAACCAACCGCTATCATTTGCGGGCAATGACGAATCTGTCGGTGTCTTCACTCTTATGCCGGTCACACACTTATACAATAGTCCGGGTATAATTAAAGATATTAAAGGTTTTAAAGCCCGTATCAATTCCCGTGATTTTATGTTTGTTCGAGCGAGGAGATAATCGAATGTGGAAAAGGTATCGAGGTTTTGTAGGAACCATTATAATCGCCATAATGGCCGCTCTGTCAACCTATTATACGACGATTGCGGGTTTGAAACTGGAGATGGCGGATAAAGCCGAGGAGTCCATTGTTACTAACCTTGATAAAAGGATATCCAATCTCGAGGTAAGACTTGCGGAAAATTTTGCTACAAAAGAGGATTTTTACCAATTAAAAGAGGAGTTAATTGTTCGGTTAAGTCGTATTGAAGCCCGGTTAGACCGGATACCAAACCAAGGAGATAACCATTGAATATTGATGAGCATATTAAAAATCTTAAAGATGCCCAGCAGGCTTTAGAGTCGGCACCTCAAAAGGGGTTTGTCGACCTTGACCTGATTGGAATCACTTTAAAGCAGGCAAGAGAATTTTTAGAGGAAATCTCGCCCAGATTGAGTCTTGGGATAAAGCTAACTGAGGATTTCCGCAAAAGGATCATGGCAAGACTGAGAGTTTTGAAGATGGCTGGAGGAGGCGCTCTGGTTTCCCAGGCGGAGAAAACTGTTAATGCTGATTGCCTTGATTATGAATTCATGAAATCTATTGAGAAAGATATCGAGGACCAACTTGACAGAATATTTGGCGGTTATATCAGGATGCAAAATTCCGGTCTGAATAAAAATCAAAAACTTGAGGATTTCCATTAACAAAAAAGGAGGAGAATAGATGGCTGTTAGAGACCAAAATTTAGAAACTGCTGGAGCTGTTTTAGCGACATTTAAAGTTCACCAGACCGGTGGTGAGGATGACCTTACAGATGATGATATCGGTAAGGCTATAAGCATAGTTGGTGATTATGAGGTAGGTTTGGGTTCGGATGGCGACGTGCTTTTGGGTAAACTTATCGACCTATCACTTACCGATGCTGACAGTGGTAGCCGTGTGGCTACAGTTCAGGTGGGTGGTATAATGACATTGTCGGTAGCAGCTACAGTTCCTTCGGTGGGTGATAGAGTTGTGGTCAATGGTTCGGGGGCGGTCAAGCAGGCTCCGGCTCTGGCGGGAAATGACCCTGCTGGCGGCAATGTTGCCCGGGGTACTGTAATCGATGTTAACGGCACAAGTGAAGTTACACTTATACTCAATTAGGAGATGAACATGAATTACAACGATACAGATACATTTTTAAAAAAGATTAGGCCTCAAACGTTAACTGATGAGGTGTTGAGCGGGCCTGTCGATTTTTCCCAGACGGCAAAGATTAAAGTCGATAAAGACCTTTACCTTGAGGCTCAAAAGAGGGGGCTGTCTCTTTCGGAGTTGCTGGAGCTTCCCGAGTATGACTCCTCACCGGCAGGTTCACCACTTGATGCTTTCGAGCGCCAGCTGGCTTACCATGGTTTAAGGACTGCTGGCAAAAGTCCGGTAACTGTTGAAATGTTTTACCAGACTGCACCGGCTTTATTACCGGAGTTCATGATGCGGGAGATTAGACGTGGTCAGAATATGCGCCCGGAGCTTAAGCGCTTGATAGCCTCCACATCAGGAGTTAATACCTCTCGTTACACGCCATTCCATATAGATACAAGCGCCACCGATAGCAATCTATCTTTACGTCCGGTAGGAGAGGCAGCCGAGGTTCCGGCTATCCTTGTCACCGACCAGGCAAATACAATTGTCATTCCAGATTACGGTTTAACACTCAAGGTTACTTACAGAGCCTTGCGATACCGGACGATGGCACAGTTCAAAGTGCTTCTGTGGTACATCGGTTACCGTCTGGCCTCGGATAAGGTTGCCTTAGCTGTTAATACTATAATTAACGGCGATGGTAACGATAACGCTGCTACTGTGTTTAATACCGATGTTTCAGGTTCGCTTGATTACGATGATATGGTCCAGTTCTTCAACGAGTTTTTCCCTTATCGGCCAAATGTGATGGTTTGCCATAAGGATGTTATTCATACCATTTTGAATATCTCAGAATTTAAAGACCCGATGATTGGTTTTAAGTTTCAAACGTCCGGTGAAATAACCTCGCCGTTAGGAGCTACGCTCGTGAGGTGTGATGAGGTGCCGTCGGATTATGTGGTGGGATTGGATTACCGGTTTGCTCTTGAAGAAGTATTTTCCCAGCCCTTAACTGTGGAATACGACAAGGTCATAGAGCAGAAACTGGAGGAAGCTGTTATCTCTGAATCGGTGGCTTACGCTAAGATAATAAAAGATGCTTCATTGGTGTTGGATATAACTTGGAGCTAAGGGGAAGTTGGGGTAAGCCGTTTGAATGGTCTTAAGACTATATCCGGTTTACCCTTTTATAAAAACTATGCATAAACTTTTAAATACATCAACGGCCAATATACCGACTGGCGTTTCTCCCCAGCGGAAATTGTTCAGATTGAAATATGGTATATATGCCGGCAGACTTGTTTGTCTTTACGGAGAATCGCCGGGTGGAATTACGCTGGCCTGGTCAGATCCCCCATATAGGTCATGGTCAAGCAATGTCGATTTAATCGAGGATTCGGCGGATTACCCTTTTTCTGCATGTATCGATGGTAACGGTAATCTTTATATCGTTTACGTTCAACAAACATCCCTTGATTTAATTTTTATAAAGCTTGTGTTTAATGCCGGGGCCTGGAGTATTGGTGAACCTGTGACGATTTTAAACGTTGGTTCGGTTTATTATCCTTCTATAACTAGAAGCGCCGATGGTAAATTATGGTGTGCATACGCATATTATGATTCTGGCAGTGATGAATATTATGTCAGGGTCAAATCATCGGCTGATGGTGGTCTTACCTGGGGAAGCGGTCCTTCTGATACCGGAACCCAGCTTTCTGGTTCCTCGTTGGATATGCCCTATGTTAATTTGAGTTTTATGGGCAATAACCTGTATGCGGTCTATAGCCAGGGGAGATCGGATTTGTATTATCGCAAATACGACGGTTTGGAAGAGCAGTGGGAATCAGCGGTGCTTGTATTGTCCTCCAATTATATCGATTCTGATTTTGATTGTGCAGTTTCGGACGATTTGAGGCTGGGTATCACAATGAGCTCTTCGGGGTCGGCCAAGCTATATTTTCGAGAGTTAGATGGGGTAACGATGTCCGGATTGCAGGAGGTCGCCTTGTATAAAACAAGAGCGCCACAAATAGTATATAATGAAAACAAGCCTCTTATATTCTATGCCAGAGATGTCGGTAACAGTATATACTTTCCTTGTTATGCTTACAAGGACAACGGTAATTTTATCACCAATGAACTTATCGCTGGTGTTGGCTTTTTCGACAAGGTTTTTGTTTATGATGATTCAGCCCAGACGAAATTCGAGGATAAAACTCAGGAGGCTTCAAACACTCAGGAGGCCGATATATACCATTCATCCTCAAATACCTTAATAGAGATGACTGGGGATTGTCTGTATATTGGCATGGAGGAAAAATATTTCTGTGTGGCGATAATTTTATCTACCATTGGAAGCGGTGGTATTGTTGTATGGGAATATTACGATGGAGACAGCTGGGTATCGTTTTCTCCACAATCGGGAGATTACAATTTCGACTTAAACAGCAAGATTGTCTTTCTCTGGAATGACCTCGAATCGGTTCCTGAAAGCTGGCAGAGTAACACTGTTAACTCTGAATATATGTTCTGGATAAGAATAAGGGTTGTGAGTCCTTTTGTTACCGCACCGGTTGGTAGCCAGATAATCGCCTCGCCAAAAACAAATCATCTGGCTCTATCAAGGGAGGCACAATGAACCTGACGTTGGATTACCTTAAGAGCAACCGCAAATGGCTTGTGCCAAACCTAATTGTCTGGGGAAGTATATACTCATTTGATGCTTTTCTTATGATGGTTGAGGAAAACTCCTCAAAGAGAGTGGTTTTTTCATATAGTGTTATAGGGGGTAAAGATCAAGTAATAAGTTTTGATGAACTTTGTGATTTCAATGGTAATGCTCTGCCATCGGAAATCGTCAATCCGGTTGTTATAATAATACCCCGGGACGGTTCACGTTGTTTTTTGGTTGGCCGTCCCTCAAACACCAGTTTTAAGATTGCTTGTGATAGAAGTTCATTTATTGGACAGGGGCTGGTTGATCTTTTGATAATGGAGGTGGACCTGCCATGAGTTTTACAACAGTTGAAATTGTTAAAAAGCATATCCTGGAAAAACATGTTGGTGTCCAGCAGGTAGAATCAGAATCGGTCAGGATAGTTGCTGATTCATCTGTTAATCTCAGATATCCACCGGTTTATTCAGGTTCTGAGAAAGTGAAAGCGAAGCAGCAGAATAAACCTGATTACCAAACAGTTGATTTCTCCGGTTCCGATGAAGTCGGACTTAATAAAGAGGAGCTTATTAAAGACACGGTTGTAGTAGCCTCTGACAGCTCGCTGGGAGAGATCTTTAGGGAAAATGTAGATTACATTGTCGATTATGATGAGGGTATTCTTACCCGCTTGAGCTCGGGCGAGATTGCACCGGGAGCAACAGTATCGGTTTGGTATATTCCATTTAGGATTTATACACGTGGGCAGGATTATAAGATCAACTATAACAGGGGTGAAATTACCAGGCTAAGTGCCGGTGATATCAAATCCGGCCAGTGGGTTTATGTCGATTATGTTTCTGAATATGCTTTTATCGATGATGAAATAATTACTAATGCCATAAACGAGGCCAATGAGATGGTTTCGAATTTCATTGATTCTGTTTATGCCTCCTCCTCGGATAAATCGCTTGTGGTGGCCGAAACTTATCTGGCGGTTTCCATCATCTGTCGGATTAAAGCACTGGAGGCTGTCTCGACTGGCTTGAAAGATACCATCAGTTCATCATGGTCGAGCCTGTCGGACAAGTACAAAAAGGATGCCTACATTTTATTAGAGAAATTCGCCGGATCGCTTGGGGGTTTTACACCACCAAAGAAAGCCTGATTATTTGATACCCTGTTGTATAAGAGAATTCTAAATGTACTGTGGGGCTATTAATGAGGATAGGTATGAGAAAATTACTAATAGTATTTGCAATCGCCGTTAATATTATAACTATATATGAGTTTGCCCAGGCGGATTCCGTTGGCCCTAACAGCCCGTCATCGGCATCAGATGAGGGCGATTGGCAAAGCCCTTGGAATGTTCGTTACTCCGATAACTCAAGGGCAAGTTTCAACGCTACCAGCCAAGATAAATTAAGGGCGTATAATTTCAGCTTCTCTATTACCGATGGTTCAACCATTGACGGCATAAAGGTCGAGGTCGAGGGCTATGCGGTGGATGTCCACTATAAAAGAATTAACGTTGGATTATCTAAGAGTGGTTACACGCTTGAGGGCTCTTCTAAATATGTAGATTTGTCTTGTTGCGATTATAAAAAAGAATGTTATGTATCCGCAGGTGGCAGTTCTGCCTTG
>NATP01000130.1 GCA_002085375.1 candidate division Zixibacteria bacterium 4484_95
GATGTTGGCGACCCTGTCAACCCTACTTTTGCAGGAGGCTATGACACGCCGGGTTATGCTTGGGATGTTTTTGTCACTGGCGGTTACGTTTATGTGGCTGATATTAATTCCCTGATGATTATCTTGTTCACCTCTACCGACATAAAGGATAAACCAGCCATACCCCAAACCTTCGCTCTCCACCAGAACTACCCCAACACCTTCAACTCCAGTACGGTCATCGAATACTCCTTGCCGGCAAGAACCAAAGTCAGCCTCGACATATACAATCTCCTCGGTCAAAAAGTGACCACATTGTATGAGGGCATATAGGATGCTGGCTATCATAGCGTAATCTGCAATGCTGGCAATTATCCCTCAGGCATCTATTTTATCCGATTGACCACCTCCGACCAAACCAATGTAATCAAACTTGTTTT
Source organism: candidate division Zixibacteria bacterium 4484_95 (assembly GCA_002085375.1). Classification (GTDB taxonomy): domain Bacteria; phylum Zixibacteria; class MSB-5A5; order UBA10806; family 4484-95; genus 4484-95. The sequence continues at coordinate 420 of NATP01000130.1, forward strand.
ACTGCGCTGAGAAGGAGACTGCCTCTGGCGAAAACCTATAACCTCAACCCTGGGACCCATAAGGATCAACGGTTTTCGAGACCGCCCCGTTCGACCGCTCCGGCACCTCTCCAAATATTGAATATATCAAATATCTTTGCATAGGGGAAATGATTTTATAAACGTTGAGAGAATAATTCAAGAGCAATAGCTTTTGGATACGGTTATTTAATAAATAATATTTTTATGATTATATTTGAAGCTTAGTAATAACTCATAAGTTTATTGAAATCCCGGGTTCGAAACCGCAAGAATAAAAACCCGGCTAGGCTTATGATTGTAAAACCAGCAAGATATTCAATACAAGCTCCAAGTATTACGATTACCAAACCATATATGGGAATGGCGGCACAAATTGCTGAAAGTATTATTGTCACTTTCATTATGGTTTGTTCAAGCATTTTTTCATCTGGTTGTTGGTTTTTATTGAATAGTGGTTCAAGAAGTTTCTTTTTAAGAAAAAGGCCAATGCCGATATCAAATATTGCTATAATGCCAAATATTGCAGTCAACAACTCTATTATCCAAGACTTTTGTGTATCCTTTTCTAAAAGGATTGCTATAACCATACATATTATATTTATAGAAAAAACAATTGCTAAACCAATTGTTGTTGCTTTACCGATTTTTTCTATGATAATGTTTTTTGATATCATCTGTTTTGTTTGCGCTCTTTAGCTCTGACGGTTTTGAAGAATGATTTCATCAACTCGGCAACTTTATCCTCGAGGACTCCTGGGATAACCTCAAGCTGATGGTTCAGGCGGATATCCTGTACGATATTATAAATTGACATACAACCGCCAAACTTGGGGTCTTTAGCGCCAAATACCAGACGTTTAGCTCTGGCTAAAACTAATGCCCCCGCGCACATTGGACAGGGTTCCAAAGTACAATAAACTGAACAATCCTCAAGCCGCCAGCTTTCGAGGTGATTGGCAGCGGCGGTAATGGCTAATATTTCGGCATGAGCGGTCGGATCGTTTAGAGCCTCTGTGCGGTTATGCCCCTTGCCGATTACCATCCCCTCGTGGACAATTACGCAGCCGATTGGAATTTCACCCTCGACAGCTGCTCGTTGAGCCTCGGCCAATGCCAGTTCCATAAAATATTTATCGTTACCCTCAATCATCGTCGATAAAGCTGTTTAGGAGAAATTCCTTGAAAAATCAAACTATTTTTTTGCAGGAAAATTTATTTATAATCGGGGGAGTTATCCAGATATTGTTTTAAAGTTTCGAGTTTCTGTTTGGCTTGAGTAAAATCCGGCTTCAGCAGACATGCTTTAGCCAGCATTTCTTTGGCTTTGGAATAACGCCTCATTTTACCAAGGGTAAGGGCATAATTGTAAAAGTAAAGCGCCCTTGTGCTGTCAATACTGATGGCTTTGAGGAATTCAAACTCAGCCATCTGATAGTTACCGATCTTGTCATAAGCTAATGCCAGATTTGCCCGGGCATCGGGATCATTCGGTATATATTTGATAGCCTGTCTGAAAAAATGAAATGCTGAATCGATATCGTTTTCCTGAGCATAAATTAACCCAAGCTGGTAAGAGCTTTTGCCACGAATCTTTTCAGGTTGGTAGCCATAAGGAAGATCTGCAGAGTAGATTTCCGATAAGTCGTATTCGGAAATGATATCCATCTTTTTGTTAATGGCAAACCTGAATTCATTTTTTGCCAATTCCACAGCGCCTGATCTTATTAGGAATAAGCCATGATAATACCTGGCGGATGGCTCAAATGGAAAGGTCTTGATGAAACTTTCCGTAGCTGATTTTATCATGGTTTCATCGTTCTTTCCGAATGAGGCTGATATTCTATTTATGTATGCCTCTTTATTATTGGGGAAATAATGGACCGCCGAGTCAGCTAAGGCATAGGCGGATTGGAAGTCACCTTTAAGGCGTTTGAGAAGCGAGAGGTTGTTAAACGCTTTAGCGGAAGGACCGCAGATTTTAATCTCATTCTGGAATTCAATTCTTGCCAAGGCAGTATCTCCCTCATAGAAAGCGATTACGCCTAGGTTAAGATGAGCTTTGGGCAGGTTGTATGCCTGCTGGAGCGCTTTTTGATATTGCAATCTGGCAGATTTGTAGTCGCCTTTTTTAAGAAATGTATTACCGAGCGAGTATTCAGCCATGGCCATTGATTTGTCATGGTGTTTGTACAAATTGCTCCACGAGAACAAGCAAACAACAAGAATTGAGATTGAAATAATCAGAGCATATTTAAGGCGTTTTTCTGTTAGAGCCGTTATAACTTCATAAAAGGCATATACAGCAGTGATGCTTAAAATAGGAACAACCGGTATACGAAAACGGGAGGTGACAAAGAATGCTATAACTGTTGCCATATAACCGAATATCGTTATCGGCAAAATCCAGTAATGTTTATCTTTTTTAAAACATAAAACCGCTCCAACTAATCCCGCTGGGCCGATAATAGCAAAAATTGATAACAGATATCCCGGTACACCGATATAGCGGGTTAGATAGTATAGATTGTTGTTGTTGGATATCTCGAAGTAATTCCAGAACAGGTAGATTTTTTTTATTAGAAGTTTTAGAAACTTATCGGGTGAAGATACAATGAATCTTAAAGCTTTTCGGTAGTAATATGATGATACTTTAGAGGGTTTAATTGTTCCCGGTTTTTGGCCAAGGTTGCCGGCCACCTCATACTCAGCATCTGAATACTGCCAGCTATGACCGGTACCGGGCAGAAGGGCGGTATAGCCGTCAGCTTTATCGTTGTTGCCTATATAGAAATTTATACCTCCCTGACTGGCGATTAAGACAATATCATCACCAATGAAGATGTTCCTTAACGTGACCGGTAGAATGATAATGCAGGTGCCAATTAACAATAAAATGCTATGCTTGATTTTGGTTTTTAAATGTTTTTCAGCTAAAAATATCCAGATAATTACAAAAAAGACAACTGCCAGGATGTTAGGTCGGGTTATAGCGAATATGCCGGCAATAAATCCTGTTATAAGATATAACCAAGAGCTTTTTTCCCTGTGTGCTTTTATTAATAGGTAGAGAAATATTAAATATAAAACAACAGTTAGAAAATCCAGCAACAGTTGTGATTCGAAATAAATCAATACGCCGTTGATAGCCACCAAAAGAGCAGCAAGATAAGCCACAACAACGTGGAAATATTGCCTGGCGACCATAAATGTAAGAGGGACTGCTAAAACCCCAAAGAGGTGTTGAAGTATACGCGTAGCCAGAAAATCGGTGCCGAAAATTGAATAAACCAAACCCAGTATATAAGGATAAAACGGTGCTCGGAAAAAGGGGCCGGCATCGTATCCGGGGCTACTACCAAGTATATCGCCCATAGCAATTTTTTTTGCCCATAGGTGATGGTACAAAGCGTCAATCGTCGGGCTATCCCAGCCAGGCCAGCCCGATTTCATGGCCAGCATGAATACTATTCTAAGCGCTAACCCAAGTGTGGTCAGACCCAAAATTAAAAACAGCTCCCGTTTCCTCATCAAGGTTAAATATATTATATCAGGCTGTGATTTGGTGAAAAAAAATGCAGAATAGTGTAATTTATATTCAAGGTCGAATTAAGTAAGGTTTATGACACTTTTAAATTTTAATTAAAATCATAAAATATTAAGTTCTTATCATAATTATAGAGTTATACAAAAGGTAAAAACTAATTGTATAATATCTATATACGGCATATTTTTTGAAATTTGTTATTAAAGGCATGTTGATTTTTCTTGTTTTTATTTGTTAATTATCTATCTTATTTAAAGGGGGTAAATGTTTTTTATGAAGAGATAGAAAATAAAGTTGAGTGATTTTTAAACCAAGGGAGAAAATGATGAGAGTTGTAGTTTCAATGGTGATGTTTTTGTTTTTGGTGGCCACGGCGGCTGGTGAACTGCCGGCGAATATTGGGGTTGCTGAAAACGGTGGCAAGTATTTCACTGACCGGTTCGTGGTTATGATGAAATCCGGAACAACTCCTCTTGTTACTAACAGGTTAGTATCGGGCAAAGTTTACACCGGAAACGACCAGATTGATATGTTATGTGCCGAAAACGGTATCATAAATGTTGAACCGTACTATCCCGCACCTGTACGTAATGACGGTCTTCGTGCTTTAGTAGAGAGGATATACACATTTACTGTTAGTTCTGGAGTTGATGTTATTGATGTCTATAAGAGTTTTTCAACCATTAAGGATGTTGAATCATCTGATTTGTGGTCTGTGGCGGAGTATTTTTATGACCCTGACGATCCCAGTATCAACCAGCAATGGGCATTGCCTAAAGTTAATGCCTTTAACGCCTGGGACATAATAAGAGGTGATACGACCGCAAATGTTGTAATAGGTATTGATGATTCCGGTGTTTATTATGTCCATCCCGATTTGGCAGATAATATGTGGATAAACGGGCCTGAGGACATAAATGGTAATGGCATGTTTGACCATGGTGATATTAATGGAATTGATGATGACGGTAACGGTTATATCGATGATGTTATAGGTTGGGATTTTGGTTTTAATGATAATGATCCCGCTGAGGACCAACCAGAACATGGCACTCATGTTGCCGGTTGTGCTTCTGAGGTTACCGATAACGGCATCGGAGGAGCAGGGCTTGGTTTTAGCGCTAAATTAATGGCGGTAAAAGCAACTAATACACCAGGATATATTACTCATGGCTATCCAGCAATGATTTATGCTGCTGATAACGGTGCTAACATAGTGAATTGCTCCTGGGGTGCACCGGGTTACAGTGGCACTGAGCAAAGTATTATCAACAACGTGTATGCTATGGGTGTTTTAGTCATAGCTGCTGCTGGTAACGATTATCCATGGACCCCGCCATATGTCAATTACCCTTCTGCTTATAACCATGTTCTTGGTGTAGCCGCCACCGATCAAAGTGACCATTTGGCATCGTTTTCCAACTATGGCAATTGGGTTGATGTTTCAGCACCTGGCGTTTCTATTTACTCTACCTGGGCTACTGGTACTTATATGAGCCTTTCGGGTACTTCGATGTCATCTCCTGTTACCTGTGGCTTAGCGGCTTTGATTAAAGCTCAAAATCCGTCATGGCGTCCTGATGAAATTGAATTAAGGATGGAAAGTTCTGCTGTTAATATCGATACGCTCAATCCCCAGTATGAGGGCATGATGGGTGCTGGCAGAATTGATGCTTATGCTGCCCTGGCAGCTGCATACTATCCAAATATCCAGCTTATCGATTTCTATGTAACACTCATTTCCGATGATGGCGATGGTGTTGTTAATCCGGGAGAATCAATCGAGGTCGTCGTTGTATTACAAAATCTTTGGCAGGATGCTTTTAATGTAGTTGGCACTCTTAGAGCCCCGGAAGGGATCACCGTCATCGACTCCGTTACCAATTTTGGTGACGTTGAGGGCAATGGCGAAATAACTGATAATGGCTTTGACCCATACAGCCTGTTGTTTTCTGAGGAGATTATCCCCGGGCAATA
>NATP01000131.1 GCA_002085375.1 candidate division Zixibacteria bacterium 4484_95
CTTGTAAAGCCTCCCCTCTCCGGCTTTGAGGACTGTGGTGAAAGGGATGGTGCCATCAAGCTTGGCGGAGTAAGTGGTATCGGGAATACCGATCCAAATAGTATCAGTTTCCGATGAGTCAAGTTTTACCTCTTTGGCTATATCAATAATATATGCATAATCTGAACCTATAGCTGATGGGTCGAATCTCACAAAGGCGGTAATAGAGGGTGCCTCGGTCGGGTCATCAGGCCCCATTGAGCAGGAACGATTAACAAGCATGAAATACAACGTATCACCATCATCATGGAACTCACCAACATGAAACCAGCCCGAATCAGGATTCATCTCCACTGAGTCAGGATGAGTATATGTAGATATAGTGTCAATCAAGGCGCCAGTGGGAGGGGAGTATAAACCAGCTTTGTATGTGTAAGTTGTATCCCATACCAAAGGCATGTAATACTCATCAAATGCTTGAATATATGGTCCTATATCGTTTTTTATCTTATCGTAAAGGAAGGTTTCCACGCCGTTAAAATCTCTTATCCCTGTATATGTTTGATTAAATCGGTCGTAATACCAATAGATAATCCCCCTGGCGCCCCAGGTTAAACCCATGAATGTCTGACAAGAAAATTCAGAGGGAGTTGGTCGACGCCAATGTTTTCCATCAAAAGCCTGAGGAGTGTGCCAAAGCTCAGCGCTATCACGGTCAACTCTTACTCTACACCACGATAAATGTTTGTTAAGACAATATAGAGGACCATTCCAATTTGCCTGAAAATCTTCACCAGCGTAAACATCACCGTTACCAAATGGATATATATCATTTAATGTAAAATCAACGTTTACAAGGTCGAGATATGTATGGGTTAAAGTTTGATAATTGTTGAAAAAAGTCATCGGCATCCAGGAGGAATATACCGAGTCCATTAAGTTATGAATGTAACCAAAAGGTCTAAAGTTCACCCAGGCCGGTTCATCCTTTAAAAACCAACCGAAAAGCTTTAATGAATCTGAAGCATATTCATTGAATTTTTTGAAAATATCATCATCGTAATCTCCTTCTAACAACTCACGTCCAAACTCATCTGAAATAAGAATTTTATCAATGGCCACTTCAAAAGAATCGGTAGTTTCAATATTCAATGTTACATACTTATATTTAATGCTATCAACACAAACTGTTGAATCGTCAATATTAATAGAATCAGGAAAGCTAAAATAACTGTTAATAATATGAATGCTGTCAACGCTGTTGAATTCACTTGCATATATAGTATCTATATGTTCAATGTGTGGTTCAACAGTTTCCCATATTCCAAGCTCACAATACACATATGCTACTGTATCAGTACTATCACCTAATTCATCAATCATCATGTAAGTGTCAATTCGGTATTGTATTCTTCCTGTCCCTGGAAAACCAGCAGGATATTGATGGGGAAAACGAACAAAGTTTTTTGCGAACTCCTTATGTATTAAATTAAGGGTGTCTTGTTGAAATCTATTTATGCGCGTATTAAGACCGCTTAAAGTGTCTATTGAACCAGTAGGGGATATCCACATGTCTCCATCGGTACTGTCATAATACCCACCAAAGGCAACCATCCGCACTTCCTCATTCGGATAAGGAAAAGCAACATCGACTTCACCATAACAGGAAAAAGAATATTTCACAGGAGCTTCAGCCTCACCATCGTTCGTCCATCTTATTATACCCCCTCTTACTCCTACTATACCATGATCATATAAATACCCAATGCCTGTAGAAGTCATTGAAGAATCATATTGCATAAAGATGTTAAAACACATTTCCTCGGCCAGCTTCTGTGCTTCTGCATCTGTATAGTTGTAGAGTTTTTCTGCACCGAATGGCAATTCATCAGGCGAAATAGCGAAAAGTGTGCATAGCAGGCTTACACTGACAATAAATATGAGCGCTAAAAGCCTTTTCATAAAACACCCTCATGTTTTTATTTGATTAACATTATCTTTCTCGGTTTAGCAAACTCCAATCCCGCAACAGTCAAACGGGTAAAATAAATGCCTGATGACACAGCGTTGCCTGAATCATCTGTGCCATCCCAGATAGCCGTATGTTTTCCAGGATGTTTACTTTCATCAACCAGCTTACGCACAAGCTGTCCCTTTAAGTTATAGATATATAATTGAACCATTGCCGGCTGATAGCCTACATTTGCCAGATAATAACTTATAGTGGTTTGTATATTAAATGGGTTGGGATAATTGTTGCTTATCTTTGTGACTCTGGGCAGGTTATCACCAAAGAAACCGTCAACATAAGTAAATACAATCGCCAGCTCATCTGAGTAATCTGAGACGTTATCCTGGTTGTCTATTGCGGCAATTCGGTAATAATAATTATGCTCACGATCGAAGTCTATATCAACATAAAGCGATGTTTCTGGATATGCTATCAGATTAATAGGTAATGGCTCGAAACCCTGAATAGTATCCCTGAAAACATAATAGATGTTGAAATCAGCTTCAGTATTATAACGCCAGTTAAGAATAATTGAATCCTCCTCAACATAGCCATCAAGGCTATCGGGAGTTCTTGGCGGTAAATCGATATATGTGTAACTTTCACCCCGCGGTCCACCATAACAGCCTATATCAGATCGGGAACCATCTACATCCTGTATCTCAGGATCACCAGCATCGATTAAGGGCGAGAACATCTGAAGGTGATAATTGCTGCTATCAATAAACATAGGATCAGCGTGAATGTTACCTTCTACTAAATTAAGATTACCATATCCAAAGATATTGTCCCATATATTATTCCAGAGATCATTATAATAAAGATTTTGAGTGATTCCCTGACCGTCCATGTAAAATGCAGAGAGAAAATCTGTTATAACACAATTTCTTGTTATTCTTGTTGTATCATCATAATAAATGCCGATTGCTACATATCTTTCGATTCCTGGTAGTCCAACAAATGTGTTGTTTTCATAATATGTTCCTAGGGTCACCGCACAATACTCATCACGATACCAGTTATCCTCTTGATAGTTTGCATAAAAAAGGTTGTTGGCTACATAAGCAGTATCTATACCAAGATGATGATTATTTAAAGTAAGAAGCCTTACAGAAGCTCTTGGATTATGGTGAAAAAGATTATTGGTTACAAACCACTGGCCATCATTCGCTACTATGCATCCCTCGGTATTGCCAACGAAAGTGTTATTTTTAACAATAAGACTACAGGGATCTATCCAGCAACTAATTGCGACAGTGTTATCTATGAATATATTATTAACAATCTGGCCTGTAAACACGCCGAGAATAGAAACACTAAGGTTCTTAAACTCGTTATATTTAATAATTATAACAGTATCTCTGTAATCAGGATGTATTGCGCTACTTGTATCTATGGGAGTAGGATTATAAAAATAAAATCCCTGGATTAAGGCATTATTGTATGGTCTAATATAAGTTACTCTTCCTTCTTTTCTTAATATAGTAGAATCAACACCCATACCAATTAAGGCAATACCTTCCCATAATTCGTAAGGTGCATCATCCCACACACCCGCGCCAACATAAACGGTATCTCCTGATTCGGCGGCATCTATAGCTTTCTGTATGCTATCTGCCGCTGTCTCCCAGCTTGTGTAAGGATATTCATTTGAACCGTCATGGTCAGCGTAGTGGTAGTCAGCATAAGAAACAGCCCAAAAAACCAGCAGAAACAGCCAGCAAAAGCCAAAAATTGCTTTTGGGAATTTTGCTTTCATCATATCAGAACTCACCGGTTATGTTTCAAACACAAAAATGCTGTTCTACCAACCAATTTATTTATTCAAATTGGATTGTCAAGGGAAATTGGACAATGCGGCATGCAATCAAATTCTGTTGAAATTTGGTTTAGGCTTGCAAACAGGGTATCTCCCAAAGTTAACTATCCCTTTGTAGTATTGGTGAGCATGATGTGTCTCCTCCTTTTTTAAGCTTTTTTGGAGACACCTTTTGCCATTATAAACAAAATCTCAACGGAATATTTAACAAGCCTCTCAATTAGTATAGCCTTATATATGAGGAGGCAACATAAATGATGATTATCTAATCGTTTCTTAGCTCATTTCGTTTTATGTTCAATAAACTATTATGTGATATATGGCATAAGACAAAATTAATGACCAACATTTTGACATTGGTATATTCATAAGAATAAATAATGCCTTGTAGATGCCGATAATAATTTAAAATGAGAAAAAGGGTGAAATATGCATAAAGCCCCAGCCGGTTTGACATCATCAGTCAAGGTTGACGATAAAACATTTATCTTGCAAACAGAATTTTTAACCGCTCCAAAAAGCAAAAAAGATGTTGAAGATAAGCTAAGTTCTGGTGGCAAGATAGTTACCTCTGTGGCTGTTGATGGTCAGATTGTTCATAAAGTTGAGAAAGTATTACATGGTTTTGTTGAATCCTCTGAATTGTTCTCAAGTATTGAGACAACAATAAAGAAACAACATATTTCAGTTGCCAGGCTCATAGCCTCAAGGCCCAGGGAGTTCATTAACTCTGTCTCTGAGATAAAGATTTCACCGGCTGACAGGCTTGGGGTTATTCCTGGCGTAGCCGATGTAATCGAAATCGATAAGGAGTTTTCTCAAATCCGCTTGCAACAACATAAGCTCCAACGTCCGGTGATTGAAAATATGGAAAAGATACGAAATCTTTTAGTTGCTATTTCTCAAAACACTCGTCTTGGTAGGCTTAAAAAGATTGTGGGGGCAATCGAAGATAGAAAATTTTTACTTACCGGATGTGGTGGTAAATTCTACTTGTTGAATTTGAAAGATGATGTTGATATAACTAAGCTCTTAGAAGATCTTGAGATGGCCAAGCTCTAATGGATAAGATTCTTGAGAACATAAGGATGGTTAATGGTGTAATAGGCACCATTGTGGTTGATAAAACGCGGGCACTGACTTTTCAACTTATGCCAACATCATATACCACTGAAAATGTGAAAAATATAGCTTTATCTCTTTTGAACCTTGGTCGGTCGATTAGTAAGAACATGTCGCTCGACCTTTTTTTCGAGAAGGGTTTGGCTCGTCTTTATAATAATAAAGAGCAGATTGTAATAATCCTGGGTCGCCCGGAGCCAAAAACCTACGTAAAAGTAGGGATGAATTGAACAAGAAATATAGCATTCTTAACAGTATCACAGTTGATAATAATGGAATCGTATCATTTATTAAGGGAGCGACCCCTCTCACTGACAAAGAGACCTTGACCGCTTTTGCCCACTGGGCTAACCTGTTTTTATCATATTGTGCTATGTCAACAGATAAGCTCAAACCCGATGATATAATGGAACTGACTTTTGAGATTAAGGACCGCCTTGATTTATCCGGTTTCTACCAGCTTTATGCAGATGTTGGTATATAATTGATTTTTACCTGAGTAAATTATTTATCTAAGTCATCGTGTGGACGGACTGCCTATAACCTCTTTTCTCTTGACACATATTATATAATGGATATATTTAAATATTAAATGATATGATGAAGCCTTTAAGGCTTTTAAGAGTAGTTAAGAATTAACCAAGTTGAAGATGACTGGGGGTTTGCAGGGGTTGAATGCAAGTCCCTTTTAGTTATTATGAACTAAAAATAACGGTGGAGCTAAGATGAATACAATTTGTAAGTTCCTAAAATTTCAGGAGAAAATGTGGTTTATAACTGCCATTATCATTGTTATAATTATCTCTTTTTTCATTCAAAACTGCACCAAAGAAAAAATTGTTATTTATGGGGTACAACCGGGTAAAGTAACACTGGTTTCTCCCCCAAATTCTCTTTCGCCTCTTGATTCCGTCCCCGTTTTCAATTGGAGACCTTTAAGAAACGCAGTAGAATACCAGATTCAGGTAGCGACCGATATCGTTTTTACGAGCCTTTTTATTGATTCTACAGTCAGCGATACGTTTTATTCGCATGGTGAAGTGTTTGATAATAACACTTATTACTGGCGGGTAAGGGCAAAGAATAGTGATAACTTCTGGGGCGACTGGTCCGAGGCAACGATCTGGCATTTTCGAATGGGTGAATTCCCGGACGATTATGTGACATTAATTTCTCCTCCGGATGGTCTGGATTCAACTTACGTAGAAATGCCGGTTTTATACTGGCAGAGCCTTACTAATGCAATTGAATATCAGGTTAACGTAGCAAATGATGTGACATTTTACGATATGGTTATTAACACTGTCGTTAGTGATACATTTTATTACCATAGTCCTGGACTTGATAATGGTTCTTATTACTGGCGGGTTAGAGCTAAAGATAATAACGATATCTGGGGAAGCTGGTCAGAGGCAATGGTCTGGTTATTTCATGTAAATAACAAGACGGAATTTATAGAGCTTGTGACACAGATACAAACTCCCGGAACAGCCCAGGATATACTTGTCCAGAATGGCGTTGCCTATGTTGCTGATGGCCAATCTGATCTTACCCTAATCGATGTTGCGGATCCAACCAATCCTGCGATAATTGGCAATATCGATCTTTATGGTGATGATTTCGCCAAGGCGGTATGGAAAGTACCGGATGATGATTATGCTTATGTTGCGGATATGGATGGTAAAGTTCAGGTTCTTGATGTGGTGAATTTAGAGTCACCTTTTAATTACAACTACGGTTTGGACCAGAACCTTGAAGAGCTCACTGGCTTGTATATCGATGATGTTGTGGATACGGTTTACATTTTTACAGTTTCGTCTCTCAGCAGAAGAAGAATGCAGTTCTATCAGTTCGTTTATGATGAGGTAATACCCCGTCCCGGCGATATGTATGCTCCGAATGCAATTGAATTTCCAGCGGATGGAAATGGTGTGTATTTCGATAGTATGTCGGTGTTTGTTGAATATTATGGTGACTCCACTTACTATGAACAGATCATGGGTAAATTCATATTTGCTGCTGTCGGAGAAGCCGGTCTATGGATAATCAATATTTCCGACAACCACACTTTCGATAACCCCGATACAACCGTTAAGCTTATTGATGAGCCACGCCTTGTTGGTTTCCAGGATACACCATCGATATCATTGTCAGTCCAGGTTAAGGAGGGTTTTGCCTATGTGGCTGATGACCGTGGTGGGCTCCAGATATTTAACCTTCCTGATACTATCCTCGCCTTTGACCATAAGGACCCTCACTTAATAGATCCGGTTCTTATAGCTAACCTCAATACCTCCGGCAGGACCAAGGATGTTCATCTTGTGGGCAATTATTGCTACCTTGCCGATGGTTCAAAGGGCTTGAAGATTGTAGACATAAGCGACCCTTATAACCCTGTTTTTATAGCAGCTTATGATACTCCTTATGCCTACGGACTTTGGGCTGACGAGGATTATGTTTATGTTGCCGATAGGGATAACGGGATAATGATATTCGAAAATCGTGTCATTTAGGCTGGTATTGGCAAACTTCTTAGTAAAGGCAACATTTGGATATATCCATATAATCATCATAATCTTATAGATACATACCACGTATAATCATACAGGAAACTATATGTTATACGGTTAATTTGTATTTTTATAAGCCCTTACGAGGTTTTTAAGATGCTATTTTTGGTAAATATGTTGAGAATTTTGTTGGCTGATTGTATTATTTTACATAAATTGCTTGAGTGTTCGTATGTTTAATTGTGTTAATGCAGTTTCCGGTTAAAAAAGACGAATTTGAAAATTTTAATTTAACGAAAATGTAAACCAGGAGGTTTTAATGAAACTATCCAGCCGGGAGGAAAATGGTATTACTATTCTGGAGCCAAAGGGAAAGATGATGGGGGGACCGGATACCGATATTTTCCATGATAAATTGCACGAACTGGTTAGCCATAATAAGAAGAAAGTGATTATAGATCTTTCCAACGTAGAGTGGATGAACTCAAGAGGTCTTGGTATTTTGATTTCTGGGCTTACGACAATGCGCAACAACGGCGGAGAGCTTAAATTAGCTTGTGTTACAAACAAGATAGAGTCCCTTCTGACAATTACAAGACTCATAACGGCTTTCGAGAATTATGATTCTGTTGATGAGGCGGTGAAGAGTTTTTCATAGCCTGTATCAGATGAATAAGAAACCAAATATATGTAAAATTTTTACAGAGTCTCAATATCTTTGCTATTTTTTATGGAGTTACATCGATAGAATCTGAACTGTTAAGGCTTAAGAACGGTTTCTGATTCAAAACATGTACTAAAGGGGATAAACCACTTTAACCGCGAATTCCTTCAATATCCTCATCTTTACCCAAGACCACCAGGATGTCGGAGTCTTTTATCTGGTAACCGGCGCTTGGTATGAATTGAAGTTTTCTAGTCAGCACATCCCTAATGGCAATAACTTCGATATGGTGTTTTGACCTTAATTCCAAGTCTATTAGTGACTTGCCAGCGAATTTTGGTGGCGGAACCAGCTCGGCAATTGAATATTCCTCGGATAAAGGCAAAAAGTCTAACACATTTGGGAAAGCAAGTGAATGAGCAAGTTTTAAGGCCATTTCTTCTTCTGGTATTAACGCCTCGGTAGCTCCTACTTTTAGAAGTATCTTGACGTGGTCAGTCGAATTAGCCTTTACAACGATTTTCTTTGCTCCTAACTCTTTGAGATATAGGGAAATTAAAATTGAGGCATGAGAATCTTCACCCGTGGAGACGACGAAACAATCAAAGTTTTTAACCTCGAGGTTTTCTAGAAATTTTCGGTCAGTGGCATCAGCAATGATAGCCTGGTGGGTATGTTCCTGAAGGTCTTGCACTCGAGCTTTATTGACATCAATAGCCGTTATATTGCATCCCAACTGATAAAGTTGTTTTGCTACGGTAGCTCCAAAGTTGCCAAGGCCGATTACGACAAACTCTTTCATAATCCTCCTCTTAACCTATCATCACCGACTCTTCGGAATACACTATTTCGCCCTTTTTAGGGGGTTTGGCAAGGGCAAATGCCAAAGTGAGGAGACCTACTCTGCCGGTGAACATACAAATGATTATAATTATCTTACCGATTGCATGGAGCTTGGATGTAACCTCCAAAGATAACCCCACTGTTCCAAAAGCTGAAAATATCTCAAATAGATTCTCCACAAACCATCCCTTGCTCTGATAATGTGCCAGAGGTTGTTCCTCAAAAAACATCAAAGCTGTGCTGGCAATAGCGATTACAAGAATTGCCAAAATAAAAACGGTCAAAGCCCTGATGATTGAGTCTGTGGTTATTGAGCGTTTAAAAACGGTAATCGAGCTTTTACCCATAAATCTGCTGAAGGCCAAAAATAGGATGACTGCAATGCTAGTCGTTTTTATGCCACCGCCGGTGGACCCAGGACAGGCTCCGATGAACATTAATACAATTGAAATAAGTAAGCTCGCCTCGGTCAAGTTGTTCTGGCAGGTCGTGTAAAAACCCGCTGTGCGACAGGTTACTGATTGGAAGAATGCATTTGCCAGAGCATGCGTAAAACGCATTTCTGAGAAAGATGATTTTTGTTCGGCTATAAAAAATGCGCCGGTGCCCAATACCAACAATACCACCGTAACTGAAACAGCTAACTTTGTATGAAGGGACAATCTGAATTTTTTATTCTTGATTCCATCACATAACTCTCGAATAACGACAAAGCCCAAACCTCCAGCGATTATCAGAAATGAAAAGATTGATATCATAGATAAATCATTGTTGAAGTTTTCAAGGCTTGTCGAGAAAGTTGAAAAACCGGCGTTGCAGAAAGCTGAAACTGAATGAAATATGGCCACAAATAAGGCTTTCCCCGGGGTAAAATCATTTCTGAATTTAAAAAAAAGCAGGATAGTTCCAATTACTTCAATGATGAAGGTGATTAATATTATCGCCTTCAAAAGCGATCGGATATTAATCTGGATTCCACCTCCAAGGCTCTGGTTAAATCCTAATCTTTCCCTGAATGATAACTGTGCGCCCAGAGACACGAATAGGGCTGTAGTAAATGTCATGATACCAAGACCTCCAAGTTGAATAAGCACCAGTATTATCAATTGACCAAAAAGCGTAAAATCTTGGCCAGTGTCCATTACGGTTAAACCTGTCACGCAAACTGCTGATGTTGCGGTGAATAGAGCATCTATAAGTTTAATAGAACGATTACTGGTACTGGCGGGTATAAGTAAAAGCATAGTGCCGATGATGATGGTGAAAGCAAAATATAATATTAACCTTCGTCCGGGATGCCTTCCAAACAATTGCATAATAAAATAATATCATTAAAATAATAAATAATCAATAATACAATTGACCCGTTTTCATGAAAGAGATTTAACTTGTCATCAGTGAGTAATCTGAAAATTAACCATTACTACTTAACAATTGACATAAATTAAGAATTTTATCAGATATTATAGTTGAAGATAGGGCACTGCATTTAAGTCAAGTGCTGAGGTCTTGCCTTTTTCGAGGTGGTAGGCTCCAGCGGCGGCAATCATGGCGGCATTATCGGTGCA
>NATP01000132.1 GCA_002085375.1 candidate division Zixibacteria bacterium 4484_95
AAGGGGTTGGGTGAGCCAATGAAAGGGTTGGACATCAAGCTTATCCCTGAGGAGCAATTGCTCCAGACACGATAATGTAGATGCTTGCAGGAATACTTTCATTACAGGGCGATTATTCTGTCTATGGCCACATCTTAAAAAGTCTCGGTAGTGGATATTTGTATGTGAAAACTCCTGATGAACTAAGACAGGTCGATTCAGTTATAATCCCCGGTGGTGAATCGACAACAATGAAAAAACTGGCAAAAGAGAACGGCCTCTGGAACTTATTAAAACAATTCGACGGCCCCATACTGGGAACATGCGCTGGTATTATTCTTCTTGCCTTAAAAAGCCAAAATCCTATCGAAGAAAATCTGGGACGGTTAAATATCACAGTCATGAGAAACGCTTACGGTTCCCAGATAAATTCATTCTCGGATACAGGCAGGCTTCTTCCTGATGGGGAGAAAGTGGAGATGGTCTTCATCCGGGCACCACGAATTGTTGATATCGGAACAGAGGTTGAGGTTATCGCTGAGTATAAAGGTGAGCCTGTCGGAGTCAGACAACATAACATATTAGGCTTTACGTTCCACCCTGAACTTTCCGACAACCTGTCTTTGTTCAAACTGTTTTTCAAGTTGAGCTCTACCAAAAAGGCAGGTGTCGTATAAACCTGACCTGGTTTTAATACGGTTATGATATGAAAATATATTTAGCCAAATATAGAGGCTTTTGTAATGGCGTTAAACGCTCCATTCACCTTACTCAAAAAGCAAGGGAGGAAATCAGCGGCACGATAAATATCCTAAATGAGATAGTTCATAATTTAACAGTGATAAAAAGACTGAAAAGCTGGGGGCTTGGCCAAATCCGTGATCTTAAAGATGCCAAGGAGGGTACACTGATAATCTCCGCTCATGGTATTCCACCGGAAGTTATTAAAAAGGCACAAGCAAAAGGCCTTAATGTGATAGATACAACTTGCCCACTGGTTAAGTTGATACATAGAATCGTTAAAAATTTAACCGATGATGGTTATGTGGTGGTGCTTTTTGGCGATTCTGGCCATGACGAGGTCAAGGGAATTCAGGGAGTTGCCCCCGATAATATACATCTTCTCTCTTCAGCAAATGATGTAGACACCTTGCCTGATTTCGATAAGCCGGTGGCTTTTATTTCTCAGAGTACACAGTCATACGATGATTTTCTTGTTACTGCTGATAAGATGAAGAAGCGATTTAATAATTGCCTGGTAAAAAACACTATCTGCAAAGCCACTATTCGACGTCAGGAGGCGATAAAAAAACTGGTATCTCTGGTTGATCTTGTTTTCGTTATCGGCTCATACAATTCAGCCAACTCACAGAGGTTAGTTCAGATCGCCGAAAAACTGGGCACCAAATCACATCTGTTAGACAAAGCTGAAGAGCTTAACCCGAAATGGATTGAAGGAATTGAAAACCTCGGTATTACCTCCGGCGCTTCAACGCCGGAAACATTGGTCGATGAGGTTTTAAAAAAGATAATGGAACTTGCTGAAATAAAAGGGATATCCGCAAAATTGATAGAGGTGTGATGAAGATAACCCGTAGGAAAAGCCGTCTGGTGAAAATAGGTGATGTTACTATCGGGGGAAATAGTCCCATCGCTGTTCAAAGCATGTGTTCCACGAAAACCCACAAAGTTACCGAGACACTGACACAGATAGACAGCATGGTAAAAGCCGGTGCTGATATAGTTCGTGTAGCGGTTCCGGATGAAAAGGCCGTTGATGCTTTGGCCGAGATTAAAGCCGGTTGCCCGGTGCCTTTGGTAGCAGATATCCATTTTAACTACCGGTTAGCTTTGGCAGCAGCTGATGCTGGTGTGGATAAACTAAGGATCAACCCCGGCAATATCGGTAAGGAGGACCGTATCAGGCTGGTAGTTGAAAAGGCTAAGGAAAAATCCATCCCGATAAGGATTGGCGTAAACCAGGGTTCCCTGGAGCTGGATTTGATTGATAAATATGTCGGCCCAAAACCGGAGGCACTGGTAGAGTCCGCACTAAGACATATAGTTATATTAGAGAAATGCGATTTTCATGATATCGTCATCTCGCTTAAGGCCTCTACCGCCTGGGAGACTATCAAGGCGTATCGTTTGATAGCTGATAAATGTGATTACCCCCTTCACCTTGGGGTAACCGAAGCCGGTCCGGCATTGAGAGGCTCGATTAAATCGGCTGTCGCTCTTGGCGTTCTTTTATATCAGGGTATCGGCGATACAATACGTGTCTCTCTTACAGCCGATGTCACCGAGGAAATTAAATCCGCCTGGGAGATTTTGAGGGCATTGGATTTACGCCGTAAAGGTCCTGAGCTCGTCTCATGTCCAACTTGCGGGCGCACTGAAATAGATTTAATACCGCTTGTAGCAAAGGTGGAAAAAGCTCTGGAGCAGGTTGACAAGCCGATAAAAGTGGCGGTTATGGGCTGTGTGGTCAACGGTCCGGGCGAGGCTAAAGATGCCGATATCGGCGTCATCGGCGGCAAAGGGTATCTTCTTCTGACTAAAAAAGGCAAAACCATTAAGAAGTTGAAAGAGGTTGAGATAGCCGAGGCCTTACTTGCGGAGATAGAGAAGCTTAAATGATCTTGTAGCCTAAAAAATCTGACGCATTGCAATACATCATTAATATGAACAAATAACTGCTTTTTTGCTCTTACATCTATCCCTTCAAATCTGTACGTGCTCTTTCCATCGGGAAAAGTCAGCTTATTCTCAAAGGTTAAAAATTGTTATAACCACCAAGCAATAACCGGGTAAAGCTATAAGAGAGGTCCTGGTCCGTTAACTTAATTATTTAACTTGCCATATCCAAATTTGTAGTTATATTTTTTATTTGCGGGAGTTAAGGTTGAATTTTCTACGCTCGATAATTACAAAAAAGGGTAAAACAGGTCAATATTAAAGAGGCGATAGATATGGAAAATCAATTAAGGTTTAATATTTCTGATAAGAGAATAAAATATAGCGGGGCTAAAAAAATATATAGTTTTTCCAAAGACCATATCTCAGAGTTCAATCATCGCCACAACGCCGTGTTTTCAAATTACGATCTGACCCTTGAGGAAGGTGACATCATCAGCCTTTGCCAGATGGCAAACAACCAGTCCAACCTGGGTATACTTCGCAATCGACAGCTTCGTGAATCAGCTATCATGGCTGCTGCCCTATCGGCAATTTCGGTAGGTTTGATTGGCCGTGGAAGTTTAAACAAAATCCCCAGAGACAAAATAACTAAAAAATTAACAGACGAGCTGAAAAGAGCCAACGACCGCACTGCAGCCCAGGTTATGGCCGAGGTTTTACAGACTACTACCGAAACCCTACCTATGGGCGAGGAGGTGCTGATTGAATCGACTATCACCGAGGGTGTGAGGATTAAACCCGGTAAAGAGGCGGGTGGTAACCCTACTATTGCTGTGGGGGCACTATTCGGTAAAGAGGAACACCGCCAGCAATACGGCCTTCCCACGGCACGTAATGTAAGCCTTCTTTCTATGGGTAATGATGTCATCGATGGCACCACCAAATCAATAAAAGGGATCCATTCCAGCCTGACAGCCTTATTCCTGACCGAATCCAATGTAAAACGGCATTTACCGGATATCTACGTTCAACGCTGGATGGGGGGAGCTTATTTCGAGGAGTTCAATCCTCGGGAGACTAACCTTCTGGATGCCGCTGAGATAATCGCTCACTCATACGGCCTTTCAAGACCTGATAAACTAAGTTCGTTCTTTTTAGATCGCAAAAGGCATTACCCGGCAATGGATATATTAAACAATGCCGGTATCACCACACCTTTTGACAAAGATGGGGATTTGTTCCCGGCTATAATTCTCGGTTTCGAGGACATCCATTTCCCCGACGGGCGCAGGCTTTATTCCATGATTGGTGATATTGGCGGTTCGGCTGAATGGGCGGTAGGAGTTCTCCCCTTGGTATGGCGTGGTGGTCAGGCAATAGGTATGCTTACAAGTCAATCATCTCTAACCCGTGGAGATGTAAGCCCCGAGCAGTTATGGAATGATAGATTTCATTATACCGAGGAAGAGTTTATGCTCATCCAGGATGCCCGCTTCGAGCAAAAGCCCTATTTTTCCATCAAGGACATTCTCGACGACCCATTTGCCGGCGGTATCAGCGCCTTTGGCTGCATAACCGATAACTACTACCTGCCATTTATGGAAGGAGTAAAAACCAACAGGGAAGATAACACTGTCAGTGTCAATGTCCTGGCTGTTAATTCGCTGGGAATAATGGAATGCTGGCAGTTGAAATTTAAATGCAACCACAGCCTTGAGAATACCGCCAGACTGATGATGTCACCTAAACAGACATTGGCCGATCTTGAGGGTAAAGAGCTTGAAGATGCTATCGGTAAGATGCTTAAGGATGATAAAATAAGGAAACGTTACCGCATATTTTTCAACAACGAATACTATCCAGCCTTAATACCCGTCCATGATAAACTTGTGATATTGCATAAGGCCATTAATACATTGATTGAACGTGGCGCTTTGCAAGAAAAAGACAGAGAGATTATTCATATCACATCACGTCTCGTTGATGATTGGTTTATAAGTTATGATTGATTAATATGGCAAAAATTAAGGGCTCTTATATAACTTTTTCCTGATGGAAATTTAGCCGGGTGTTAAACAAAACCCTACATTAATCGCTTGACCATACAGCTATCATTGATATTATTGATATTATTGTTAAGTTGTGTTTTTGACACACAGATATGTGAAGAAGATGGGTTTAAAAATTTTTCGATACCAGGAGGAAAAAAATGGGGAATTTCAGGGTTCCATATCCAAAGAATGAACCGGTTTACTCGTATGCTCCCGGCACTCCCGAGAGAGCGAAAATCGAGCAGGCTCTTCAAAAACTGAAGAATACGCAGATCGAGGTGCCAATGCTAATTGGCGGCAAGGAGGTTGAGACTCCCACTAAAGTAAAAATGAGGGCACCTCACGACCATAAGCATGTTCTTGGACACTATAATAAAGGTGGTAAAAGCGAGGTCGAGGCGGCTGTATCAGCGGCCTTGAGGGCTAAGCCCTCCTGGGAAAAAATGGCCTGGGAGGACAGGGCTTCAATCTTCTTAAAAGCCGCCGACCTTATCTCCGGACCTTACCGATACGAATTCAACGCTGCCTGTATGCTGGCCCACAGCAAAAATATATTCCAGGCAGAGATCGATGCCGTCTGCGAGCTCGTCGATTTCTTCCGCTTCAACGTCTATTATGCCCAACAGATTTACGATATTCAACCCGATAACCAGCCTGCTATATGGAACCGGGTCGATTATCGGCCGCTTGAGGGGTTTGTTTTTGCCGTAACCCCCTTTAATTTCGTCTCTATTGCCGGCAATCTACCGACATCGCCAGCTATTATGGGCAATACCGTCGTCTGGAAACCAGCCTCAAGTGTAGTTTACACCGCTCATTTCATTATGAAGAGCCTCAAGGAGGCAGGCCTCCCTGATGGTGTTATCAACATGGTCACCGCCCGGGGAAGCGATATTGGCGAGTTGATACTTAAAAACGAAAACCTAGCCGGCATTCATTTTACCGGCAGCACCGATACATTCCAGACCATGTGGCGGATTGTTGG
>NATP01000133.1 GCA_002085375.1 candidate division Zixibacteria bacterium 4484_95
ATGACGAGTTTATCGATTTCTTCTTCGAACAACAAGGTGCATTGTATCAGTGGCTCTTCCAGTATATGCCTATCGGTCGCAGTTATACCCTGGAAATGATGGTTACCCCGGAACAACGTCTTAGCATGTATGAACGCACCTGGAAACTGGTTCGGGAACGGAAACTATTCGTTGCCGACTTCTGGAATTCAGGTGTGGTGTCTAACGGGTGTATCTCTGCAGGAGGCGGATATGGTGGTGGATACTTTTATATTGACTGGAATGGAGCAGTTGCTCCTTGCGCCTTCAATCCTTTTTCGGTGCACAACATCAAGGATGTCTATGCCAGCGGAGGTGATTTGAATACGGTTGTTTTCTCTTCGCTGTTCAAGGATGTCAGAAATTGGCAGCGCAAATACTTTTACGATAAACCAAACTGTGAAAGAGGAAACTTACTCGTGCCATGTCCAATTCGAGACCATCATCGAGAAATGCGAGCCATTATTGACAAAGTTCATGCTCTGCCTATTGACGAAAACGGCGCTAAGGCATTAGAGGATCATGCTTATGGGGAAGGACTGGCTGAATATGGAGATAAGGTTGGTCATATTTCCTGTCCTATCTGGGAAGAGAAATACTTGCTTCCTGAGCGAAAAAGAATGGCAGGATAGAAATAGTTAAAACGATAAATAGTATGGATATACCTGCATGAGTAACATACTGGGTATCATCGGCGTAATAATATTTCTGGCTGGATTTGTTGTCTCAATCTTGCCGGGAACTTCCATCAAGTACTTGAACCTAGCAGATTATGTGAGTGAAGGAAAGATAAAGGTTTTAGGATTTGTCTTCGGAGTAATCGGGATTGTCCTGATAATTATTTCAAGGAGTAAATATTTGTGAAAGTGATCAAAAGCAAAAACATTTTACAATAACCTTGGCTCAGGGAGATTAGGCTATGATCTATCGGCTTGATGATATTTATGTAAATGAGGCACCTGTAGGAGATTAATGCCCACAAAAATCTAAACCGCCGTTTATGGCATAACAAGGAGGTACTTTTATGAAACGGTTGTTTTTAGTGCTAATGCTCGGGGTGGCACTTGTTATGACAGGTAGTGCGTACGCCTTGGATTTCTCAAACAACGTTTCTGCTGGCGGCAGGTTCGGCGGCATATTACCGCTAAACGGTGCCTACGACACTCAGGACGACCTTAAAGACATAGTTGACCTGGGACCTTATTTCGGTTTGGATCTGGGTTACACGGTCGTAAAGGAGGTGACTGTCCGGGCCGGATTTAACTACAGCTGGATGAAGGTCAAAGAGGAAAAAAGGGCGCCTAATCTCGAACCAGTTCTGAATTTCCCATCAGCCTATTTGAAGGGTGTTTTCAATTTCGGTTCGATAATGCCGGTGGACTCGAAGATTAATCCCTTCGCTTCTTTGGGACTCGGATTCTATCCCTGGAAAATAACCGATGATGGCTTAACCGGCGATGCTATCGTTTTACCGAATGGTGAAGAATTCAAAAAATCCAGCCTTGGCATAAACTTCGGAGCAGGATTGGAAGGATTCCCTGTCTCGTCTGCCCCGGAACTGGCTTTCTATGGGGGGTTGGATTATCATTTTGTTTTCATGAAAGACGAGGACAAGTTTGGCAACGATTTCGAAAATCAGGGATTTTTCACTTTCGGTGCTGGTATAAGGTATTATTTTCCGGTTTCTAAATAAGATGCTAACGTATTATGCCCCATATCTTCAATGGTATGGGGCTTAACGGAAGTCGGTTATTCCTAAAAAAGGAAAGACTGCTAGAGCGGAACCTTGGAGCTTTCTAGAAAGTCAGTGCCTAACTGGATTGAGATTAGGGAAGAGTTTGGCAGATTTATCCGGATGTATTTTTTATTGGACGTTGTAATTTCAGCGATTAAACCCCTGAGCAAAAGTGGTGTGGTTAATGATAAATCAATGTAAACCGGCAATCAATGTAGGACCGCGCGAATGCCAGAAGAGAAAGGAGATTGGGACCCTAGTACTTGGAGCGGTATCAATTATTGCCATAGGACTTATTTTCTCCGACAAAAGTCGCTGGTGACGAGTCTGCCTATTCTTGCCATTCTGGGTAGTAGCCATAGGCTTACTCCAAGCGCGAGAGAAAACCTGAATAGTCTTAGCCGCGTGAGGCTCGCGTAATATGGATCAGGAAGAAAAAACTCCGGGATAAGACCTTAATGGATCGGATTCGTTCGAAAGCATGTGGGATCCAATTTGAATCTGCTATGAAGGCTTTTCTGCTCACAGCTCTGTTGTTGTTATTCCCCTGCTGAGAAAAGCGTTTGATGGGATGTGAAATGAAGAAACTCTACATATGCGTTGAAAAGGAAGCAAAACTGGCTGTATGGCGTCAAATCAAGTTGCTATCAGACGAAAACCGCCAGTAGATTGCTCATACAGTGCAATGGGATGGCCCAATAAAATATCTGATTTATATCGATACCTTATCATGATATTGGTACTCAACGTACCACCGATCTACTTGATCTTTCTACTGAATATGAGACATGTCAACTTTACTCCAGTGACATGGTTTTATTTTTCATGCGTTGTTTTAGGATATTATATCTTACCGCTATTGATAGTTGCCTCGCTATTGCTCCTGATATTTTTTCCTTTTAAAAAGCTGTTGTTCATCCCCCTTGGTGCAGTAATTACAATATTCGTTCACTACCTGCTGATAGATCATTTTGTTTATAACATAGCTAAGATTCATATTGATCTCTTCTGGCTCGAATGGATATTATATGATTTTAAAGCTTTTGGACTACAGGTTTCTACAATCCGTAACATAATTATGGCCTTGTTTGGAATTATCGGAGCTGAGGTGGGTATTTTCGTTATCGCTTGGAGAATCAAAAAGCCCAGGTTTCTTGTTGCGACCTTCTGGTTACTTACGATCCTGACTTTTGGCGTCAGCCAGGTTATCCATGTCTTTGCCTATGAGAGAAACGTCAACCAAATCACCAGTCTTACACCTCATCTGCCACTCTACATCCCGATTATTTCACATAGAGATGCTGTCAAGTATGGGAAACTTTTTCCTATCAGTGAGTCTGAATCAGTAAGTATAGCGAAAGAATCACAGAGTTTATTGAATTATCCACTAAGCGAAATGAAGTACAGTCCGTCTTCAAACAGGAAGCTTCCGAACATCGTCATTATTTTTTTAGAAAGCTGGCGTTTTGATATGATGAACGAGAATGTAACTCCGAATATCTTTTCTCTCTCTCAGAAATCATCTGTCTTTCTTAACCATTTCAGTTCGGGTAACTCAACAGTCGCTGGTATCTTTGGCTTATTTTACAGTCTTCATCCAACTTACTGGACGGCGGTAAAGGCTAATAGTGACTTCATCTATAATCCGGTATTCATCGATGCACTAAAAGATAACAAGTATATTTTTGGTATTTACGCCAAGTCACAATTTAAGCGGCACAAGATCAAAGATACTATTTTTCGTGGTATCGAAATACACGAGTCATTTGCCGGAAAGAATAGTGTGGAACAGGATAAGGATATGACCGAACAATTACTCTCTTTCATACGAAAACAACACTGCAGTCGGAATCCATACATGGCGTTTGCTTTTTATAAGTCTAACCACTTTCCTTATAGATATCCCAAAGAGGATTCCATTTTCCTTCCTGCCGAAGATATCAATATAATGTTTGCTAAGGATAACACAGACCCTGTATATTATCGGAATGATTACATGAACTCAACTCACTATGTTGATCGGCTTATAGGTGAAATCATTAAACAGATAGATTCGCTTGGAGACATGGCGAATACAGTAATCATCATCACGACCGATCATTCTGACGAGTTAAACGATAATAGAGCTAATTACTGGGGGCATGGAGGTAATTTCACTAAATATCAAACCATGGTTCCGCTGGTCCTGTATATACCAGATAGGGAGCCGCAGCAGATTGAGTATAGGACATCCCATATTGACGTCGTGCCGACCCTTCTTCAAGAAATCTTCGGCTGTACGAACGACATTGGGGACTACAGCAATGGGAGAAACTTGTTTGAGAAGCAAACTGAGTTGCGTCCCTTTGTCATCGGAAACTATGTCAATCATGCATTCATCATTGACGATAATGTCTATGAGATATATCCCTTTTACACCAAAAAATACAAGTTAGAGGATATTAATCTGAAGGCATCTAGACCGCCACCAGATATCTTAAAAATTGTCATGGAAGAAATTAACCGCTTCTACAAAGATAATGACACAAATAAGCGCAATGAATCCGGGGTATTCCTAAAAGCGAATAGAGAAAGTCTTTATGATGTTACACGCTGACAGGCGATATGATTTTTATCCGGAACTCGATTCAGGGCCCGTCTAGGTCGAGAATGACAATTAAGCTGAATGACATATTGGAACAGATAAGAAAATACTTCGAGTCCATTGCAATGTCGTCAGTATGACAAAGCGTTTGATGTGAGAGGGAACAATGTTCAAACATGTCGGATACCAGGACAGGTCACCTTTGGAGATGGATCTTCAATTTCTCGCTCTATATCATAAAAGAAGGACCCGGAGACTTACTCGGTTTCTATGCGCAGGCTTCAATATCCTCTTTTTTAAATATAATAGGATGAATGGTTGGCCTAATTAGTCGCAAATGGCAGGCTTAATGGAAGTGAGATAATCTATTTTATATAAGGATTTTTTTGTAGCGTTACGTTGTAAATATTGGGTGAGTTTTTAAAAGGAGGAATCACGTCATCCTGGTATGAATATTATATTGATAATTAGCGGGTTTATAATATTACTGGCAGGCGTTATAGTTTCCATCATGCCAGGGGTCGTTATTAAACGTTTGAATTTAATGGATTATGTGAATAAGGAGAGAATAAAAGCTATAGGGTATATCTTTGGAGTAATCGGGATTGCCTTAATAATCATTTCAAAGGCTGGATATTGGTGGAAGTAATGAGAAGCAGAAAACTTTAAGCAATAACTTAGATTTCAGGAGATTAACTTATGGGATCAGGGCTAAAGGCCAGAATAATCGGAACAGGATCATATGCTCCATCTCGTCGAATGACTAACGCCGATCTGGAGAAGATCATAGATACTTCTGATGAATGGATAATCAGCCACACCGGAATCAAGGAGCGACGAATAGCCGATGATAATTTAACTACCTCCGATATGGCTGTGGTCGCTATTCAGCGAGCTATATCTAAAAATATAAGAAATCCGAAATCATAGTCGGTGGGATATATGCTACCTTATGTGAAAGGCATCTGAAGGAAACTTTTTAAAATAGAATCAGAATCCATAAGGGCTTATATTGTAAGGCTGAAAGTATCCTGCCAGATTATTCCTTAGTTCCGGAATGGAATTCAAGCATTGTTTTCTCCTCCAGAGGGTGCATAAGAAACTGCCCTTTTTGGCACTTTCAAAGGTTTGCATTATTTGATCGGATTCTGCTTAATAACATCCCATTCAACTGCTTTATTGAATATCGATTTCAGTAAAGACAAAAAATTGTTGTAGGAACGCGCATTATGGTCGTTAAGGATAAAAGATTGTAAAAGTTGGACTTCTCCAGGGGTTACTTCTTCCAATGTATTGATTAGACTTAAGGCCAAAAAAATAAAAGCTGGGGTACAGGGATTCGAACCCCGATAAGCAGATCCAGAGTCTGCTGTCCTGCCATTGGACGATACCCCATAATAGAATGTCTTTTGATAGGTAGTGCAACTCTAAGGGGGGATATATGCTGCAGCTAGCCTTCAAAAGACACTCGTTTTATATATAAAAATATTTTTAACAAAGTCAAGGAATTTGTTTGAGTTTTTCATAGTTTTATTGCCATCATTGAAAAGTATATCATTTATACTTTGTTCGGATATACTCTATGGCTTTTTCTATTCTTAACAAGCATTTTTCTTTACCTAAAAGTTCCATAACCTCGAAAAGCGAGGGGCCTTTCGTCGTGCCGGTAAGAGCTAAACGTGTAGGATGAATTAAAAGAGAAGCTTTTATTTCCAATTTTTCGGCCAATTTCCTTAAAGCGTTTTCCAAGGATTCAACATTAAACGACTCAATGTTTTTTAATACGCAAAGCCACTTCTCCAGATTTTCGGCCACCTCAATGGAAACAAAATGTTTTTTAACGCCTTTCTCATCGTAGTCGAATTCATCGGTGAAGAAATAAAATCCCTGGGATATAAAATCGGTTAAAAGCCGACAGCGCCCCTTTAAAAGCCCAACAAATTTCATCATGTAGTCCCAGCGAGTGTTGATGAATAGTTGAGTTACCAGTCCCGATTCAACTAAAAATGGTCTTAAAAGGTCAATTAAAACATAATCCTCGGTTTTGCGTATGTATTCGCCATTCATCCAGTTAAGTTTATTAATATCAAAAATGGCGTTTGTGGGATGAACTCTATCAAGATTAAAAGATTCGATGAGTTCCTCGATGGTCATAATCTCTCTATCATCACCGGGTGACCAGCCCAATAGAGCTATGAAGTTTACAACCGCCTCTTTTAAATATCCCATTTTGGCGTAATCGGTGACGGCAACCGCACCGTCTCGCTTGGATATTTTCGACCTATCGGTTCCCAGAATCAACGGCAAATGGGCAAATTGCGGTTTGGCCAGACCGAGATTGTCGTAAAGTAGAATCTGATTGAAGGTGTTGAATATATGGTCGTTGCCGCGAATGACATGGGTGATACCCATCTCATAGTCATCAACAACTACCGCCATATTATATACTGGTCTGCCATCCGATCGAGCGATGATAAAATCATCGATTTCTTTATGGTTGCGTCTTAGATTGCCGGATATGAGATCGTCAAATGCGGTTTCTCCCTCGGGGACATAAAGGCGGACAGCAGCCGGTTTGCCGGATTTTATGTTTTTCTCTTTTTCCTTTTCGGAAAGGTGATAACATGTTCGATCGTAGCGGGATTGTCTTTTTTCAGCCATTGCTTGTTTTTGTTTCTGTTTTAGCATTTCCGGATCGCACCAGCAACGGTAAGCCTTACCTGATGAGAGAAGTTTATCGATATATTTTTTGTATATATTAAGGCGTTGGGATTGGTAAACAGGTGGTTCATCGGGTTCCAGACCAAGCCATTTTAAGCTATCGATAATGGTTTTTACCATTTCCGTGGACGAACGCTGTATGTCGGTATCCTCGATACGCAGAAGGAACTTTCCGCCGTGATGACGGGCAAAAAGCCAGTTGAAAAGAGCAGCCCTGGCTGTTCCAATATGAAGAAACCCGGAGGGCGAAGGGGCTATCCGCACACGGACTTCGGAGACTCGGTTGGAATCAGACATCCTTAGATTGGTCTCCTGCGTTTGACGATTGAGATAGCACAGTAGGTTGTTTAGTCTCAATAGTGGAGATGGTAAGCATATTCAATTTTATTCCTCCGACCCAACCGGCTATTAAATTATAAAGTAATACTACTATACCGGTGATGATTACACCATTGATCACGGAAAGAAATACTGCGTAGAACAAGCTCAAGAAAAAACCACCCAGGAAACCAAACTGGGGAGTCAGGGGGAATGTCTGTTCGTAAGGCATCATCTGGTTGATAAAACCCATAAAAAATGCAAGTATTGCACCGGCGAATAAACCTATGGCAAGACCCAGCACAGCATTTACGATAAATGAGATTTTAATGGCGCTGAAAAGATCAATTTTTTTCAACTCAAATTGCATCGTTCCTCCTTATTATTCATATTAATGCAGGCAATTCATCAGAGCAAGTGTATTAAAAATATTCTGTGAATCCGGTTGTGTATCAACACACAGGCCATCAGCGATCCTGGTGATATAGTTAAAGTAAGCTATCACCTGAACGGCATCATTAATTGCCCTATCGGAAAAGCCGGCCTGCTTGAGCCTGGTTATATCGTTGTTATTTATCGTGGAGAGTCTTAAAGTCAATTTTTCGGCAAATTCACAAAGAAGACTGTCATGTACTTCCAGTTTTGCCTGCCTCCAGCCGGTTTTTATATCCTCCACCAGAGTATCATTATTGACCTCAGCCCGGAGGTCCTCACTATGTGCTTGTATTC
>NATP01000002.1 GCA_002085375.1 candidate division Zixibacteria bacterium 4484_95
TTAAAACGTACAGTTAAAAAGTTGATTTCACAACCTATGGCAGAATTGATATTAAAAGGTGCTTTTAAGCCTGACGATATTGTCGGTATAAGTCTTACAGACGGTAAGTTGACATTTGAAAAGATAGAATCGGATGTAAAGGAAAAAGTGTAATCATTATTATTTCGGATTTGCTTTAAGTGATTGAACAACTTATAGTTAATATACTTTTTTTGAAATAATAGTGGAATTGGAATTAAGGTCTTGATTTTTAAGTAAAGAAATAATAATTTTGGAAAGGTTATGGTTTACAAATCGTTTTGGTTGGTTTTGTGTATTCTTACTATTGTTTTTTTAGGTTGCTCTAAAGAAACGCAGGTCATTAATGAAGAAACTCTTTTTGAACAAGCCAACAAAGCTCAGATGGTTCAAAATTATGGGCAAGCGGTTGACATTTATCAGAGGATAATAGATGATTACCCGGATAGTCCTAAACTCGATAAAGCACTATTTATGATCGGGTATATAAAGATGGAGAATCTCAACGAGAAAGAAGATGCTTTGAGTTATTTTAATCGGTTAATAGAGAAATATCCCGATTCAGACCTGGTAGATGATGCCCAATTCATGATTGAATCAATAGAATCAGGCAAAGATATCCTGTCGAAGTTTAAAAATAAAACCTCTCCTTAATATCAATAAAGCCCATGGCGTTGATATTTAGAACGATGATGAGACGATCGGACAAATCGGTCGAGGGTTTTTAGTTCTGGTTGGTGCTCAGAAAGACGATACTTTAAAGCAAGCAAATTACCTGGCGGATAAATGTGCCGGATTGAGGGTTTTTGAGGATGAAAATGGTAAGATGAATCTTTCAATCAAGGATATCGGTGGCGAAGTATTGGTTGTTTCGCAATTCACTCTTTGTGCTGATGTCTCAAAGGGGAGAAGGCCATCTTTTGATGGGGCTATGCCGCCGGCCGATGCCGAAAGACTTTATATGCAATTCTGTGAGTTGCTAACAGGGCATGGATTAAATGTTCAGACAGGACGGTTCGGAGCTAAAATGGCTGTTGAGCTTATAAACGATGGTCCTGTCACTTTAATTCTGGAAAATTGAAAATAATACTTGCGTCAAGTTCACCACGACGGTTTAAACTTCTTATGGAGGAAGGGTATAAATTTGAAGTGGTGTCTCCAGATGTTGATGAAATAAGGTTACCAGCTGAATCACCTCAGGATTATGTTCGCCGGTTGGCTCTGGTTAAGGCAAGGTCTGTTTTGGTAGATAAAGCGCTGGTTATCGGAGCTGATACTGTAGTGGTGCTTGGCGATGAATTTTTAAATAAGCCATCATCAGAATTAGAAGCAAAAGTTATTCTTGAGAAACTTTCGGGAAATGTTCATACGGTTTATACGGGTTTAAGTATGATCTGTTCTGTTTGCGGAAAGGAGGATTCTGATTTTGATAAAACAATTGTTCATTTTAACTACTTGACTGAGAAATCAATTTTAAAATATATAGAAAGTGGTGAGCCTATGGATAAGGCTGGAGCTTATGGTATCCAGGGAATGGGGTCGTTTCTTGTTAAAAAGATAGAAGGTAAACTTGATACGGTAATAGGTTTTCCCAAGGAGCTTTTTAAAAAGATGCTGAAGGAGCATGAAGATTGCCTGAAAGTTTAGGAGAAAAACTTCGCGAACTCAGAGAAAAGCAAGGACTCAGCCGGGAACAGCTTTACTCTCGGACCAAAATTTTGGTGAAGTATATTGAGGCGTTAGAGGACGGCCGATGGGACCTTCTACCTGGACAGGTTTACCTAAAACCTTTTGTAAAAAGTATTGCCGAGGTTTTAGGTGTGAACTATAAAGAGCTGTATTCGTTAATTGATAAAACTGATTATGAAAAAAAGGATAGAACGGTTAAGCCTGAGAATGTAAAATTTGATTATCGTTGGTTGGTTATTTTATTAATGGCTATGCTTGTCGCTTTAGTAATAATACTCTTACATCCCTCGATGTCCGGTGACAAAACCCATAGTGAAGGTGTAAATCTTTCCATTATGTCAGATAAAAATATTGCTAAAGGGGATGGTAGAAGACATTCTACAAGACTGGACATTCCTTCGGATTTCATTTTCAGCGATTCTTTTCATACTCTTGAATTGATAGCTACTGATACCGTCTGGCTTATGCTAACGGCTGGCGATGATACTCTTTATACGGGTATCCTTTCACCCGGAAAGAAAATCAGTCGAGAGTCATTTAAACCGTTTGAGCTGGCAATGGGTAAGAGCAATTGTTTGGAAATTATTTATAATAATCAGAAGCTGGATAACGAGAGGTATTTGAAAGATAGGAGACGTATCAAGTTTTCGGACTTAGTTATTTCCGATGTGGATAAATAGAGGATTAATGTGAGAGTAAACAAGTTTGCAGAGAGATTGACCAGGGTATATCACCGTTTAACGGTGAAGACCCAACCGATAAATTTCTTGTCTTCAGTTGATGATTACATCAACGTACTGCTGACATCGAATATCGATCCCCGTTCCCACAATTATATCAAGAGATTTACGATTATTAAGCCTTATTCGAGCGATATAAATTCTTTTTATCTTCCCAAGAGGTCTTTTATTAATAGAGTTGCGGCTCAGGGTATATCGGTATGTATTGATTTGGATTTCAATCCTAATTTTTTCAATTCGAGTGTTTGCATAATGACAAAAGCACCGGTGCGTATCGGTTTTGCCAAGGGTTTGGGATTACCTTACTATAATTTGGAGATTGATATTGATAGCGATAAAGTGTCGACCAAGGAATCTTACAATCAATTTATAAAGGTACTTTACAATTTTAAGAATGAAGGAGAGGAGATTGCTCCTATCAAAACTTGAATTGCACGGATTTAAGTCATTTCCCAACAGAACCGAGCTCAGTTTTGATAACGGGATAATGGCTATAGTTGGTCCTAATGGTTGTGGTAAGACAAACATACTTGATTCCATAAGATGGGTTCTTGGTGAACAACGTTCTTCTCTTCTGCGCGGTTCTAAAATGGAGGAGGTAATCTTTAACGGATCCGGCCAGCAAAGACCTGCGGACATGGCTGAGGTTAGCCTTACAATCAAAAATAACCGAGGTGTTTTACCGCTTGAGTATGATGAACTCGTTGTTTCACGTCGTCTCTACCGTTCTGGCGAATCGGAATATTTAATCAATAAAACAGCGTGCCGTTTGAGGGACATAGTCGACCTGTTTGCCGATACTGGGATGGGGGCACACGCTTACAGCCTTTTCCAACCCAGCATGATCGATTCTGTGCTATCTGACAATGCTGAAGAACGCAGGTATATGTTTGAGGAGGCTGCTGGTATAACCAGATACAAAAACCGAAAAAAGGAAACCCTGAAAAAGCTGGAGAATACAGAGGCCGACTTAATTAGGCTTAGCGATATCATAAATGAAATCTCGAAGAATGTACGCTCATTAAGACGGCAGGCATCGAAAGCTAAAAGGTATAAAAACATCAAGGAGGAATTGAGAAACCTTGAAATCAAACGTGCTTCCGCTAAGCTATTCGATCTAGAACAAAAGATAAAAGCATGTTCTGATAGAATAAACGTTTTTCGAACCGATCAGCAAGCCATTAAGACAGACATTGATAAAGAGGAAGCAACTATTGAACATTTGAAGTTAGAAACGACCCGGTTAAGTGATGAAATTTCTGATAAGGCCTCTAAAACAGCAGAACTTTCCGAACAGGGTATACGTTTTGAGAATGAAATTACAAGCATTCAAACTCGTCTTTCATCAGGCCGTGAAAATGTCAATTTATGGAATAGGGAGATAGAAAACTTAAAACAACGGATAAAATCACTGGAAACCCAGCAAAGCCAGATTGAAAAGCAACACAACGAAAAATCCACTGGTTTAAAGAGTCTGGACCAGGAGACGATTAGGGCAGAATCTCGTGTTATTTTTCTCAGGGAAAAACTTGATAAGTTTGAGGCTTCCCTGGAGTCCTTAAAAGAGAGCCGGCACAAACTTGAAAACGAGATTACTGCTGATACAATCAAGCATGATTCAATATTAAATTCGCTTGAACGTTTAACCAACCTGAAAAGGAGTATGGATAAATCCATTTGGGATTATCGGGTTAAAAAGGAAAAGTTGCAGGAAGAACTGAGATTGCATAGGGCAAAAATAGAAGAGTGTAAGGCAGATGTTATTAGAATCGATAGGAGGTTAGGGGAGAATAATCAAGAGCAAATCGGGCTTCTTTCCCAGATTGATGACATCAAAAAGAAGATATCGCTCTGCAACGCGGAAAAATCAGCAGTCGAGGCAAAGATTGATTTGTTATCACAGATGGTTATTCACTACGAGGGTTACGGTTCGGGCATCAAAGATCTATTTGCATGGGCGGATAAACCTGAGGGTTTGGTTGATACTTTAACAAACCTGTTAAAGGTGGATAAACAATATCACTTGGCGGTTGAGTCCGCTTTGAACAAATATGGGCAACTCGTGGTTTGCCATACCCGTGATGACGTTTACAGATGTATCGATTATCTGAAGTCCAATTCGTTAGGGCGAGTTGGATTTTTGATTCTTGATAATGTGGATCACGCAAATGTTAGTGTCAAACCAATAAAAGCCGAGGGTTATATCTCTAATGTGGCTGAGCTAATAGATTGTTTAGATTATCTAAAGCCAGTGATGGAAAGAATTTTTGCGAACATCTCGGTTTTTGAATCAGGAAAGATTCCCGATGATTACAGTAGTGAGGCGGTGGACCTTGACGGTAACTACTATAACCCTTTCGGCATAATTGCAGGTGGAAAATCGGATATTACTTTAATTGGCAAGATGGATGAACTTTCTGGTCTGAAAGATTTGCTTGGATCTCTCAAGAAAAAGCAGGATTATCTTGAACGGAGCCTTCAGCAAAGCCAGTCATCATTGACCGAGCACCGTAAGGGAAAATTGGTTCTTGATGAACAAAAAAAGACACTATTATTTAAACGTGAAAACTTATTCAGGGAGTTGACAAAATTAGAATTTGAATTTCAAGAGTGTGTTAACCGTCTTGAGCAATTATCATCTGACAGTGCGGATACGGATAAGCAATTAAAAAACTTTGAGTGTCAAAAAGATGAAATCAAAAGTCGAATAACAGACAGTGAGTCCCGTTTACAGAAGCTCAATCAACAGATTAGCCAATTATCAGACGATCAAAAAAAGCATGTTAATGATTATGAGAACGCTTCATCGGAATTGAGCAAGTTACGGCTTAAATCGGTTGAGATATCCGGTCTTTTACAAAAGCTTGGGGAAGACATGAAGCGTATTTCAGAGTTGATAGATGAGGCTACAAAGATGGTTGACTATAAATCAGAGATGATTGACACGGAACATAGCAAATGGCATGAACTTGAGAGCCGTAAAGATGAGATAAAGTCGAAATTGATTGAAGTTTCCCGGGCAAAGGATACGGTTGAGGATAACAAGATCGATCTTAACAACAAAAGGGGTGCATTGGCACAACAACGTGATGAATCTGAGGGGGTGTTGAAATCCCTTCGTAAAAAGAGTAGTGAAATTAATGAGAAGATACATCAAGAGGAGCTTAAACTCGCAGATTTGAAGAATTCTCTTAAGACGGTCGAAGAGGGTATTTTTAGCGAATATGGTGTTTGGGCAACAGGCGCTAAAGATAAAGAATATGATGAATCCCTGATAAATTCGGAGATAGAACGACTGAAGAATATTATTGAAAAGGTTGGTCCGATTAATATGCTGGCAGATGAGGAGTATAATAACGAGAAAGATCGACTTGATTTTTTAGAGTCACAATATGCTGATTTAAAAGAAGCTAAATCGTCACTTAATGCTGCTATAAGGAAGATAAACCAGACCGCCAGAGAGAAGTTTTCCGATACGTTTGAGCTTATAAAAGAGAATTTCCAGAAAGTATTCGAGACATTATTCGAGGGTGGAACCGCCGAGGTTAGATTAGCCGACCCGGATGATTTACTTAATTCACCTATTGAGATAACGGCCCGGCCTAAGGGTAAGAAGCTTGTTTCTCTCAATCAGCTTTCCGGTGGCGAAAGAGCTTTGACAGCTATCTCTTTGTTGTTTGCGATTTACATGGTTAAACCAAGCCCATTCTGCATCCTTGATGAGATCGATGCCCCTCTTGATGATGCCAATATTGGTCGATTCATAAAGCTTATAAGAAAATTCACCCAGTCAACTCAGTTTATAGTTATAACTCATAATAAAAGAACAATGGAGGCCGCTGGTATCCTGTATGGTGTTACGATGGAAACACCGGGCATATCGAGAATAGTCTCGGTGAAATTTAACGGTGATGGTGGTGAATAATAAATATGATGAACCGATTTGTTGAGGGCTTAGCCAAGACAAGGAATGGTATTTTTGGCAGAATAGGCGGTCTATTCAATAAAAAAATCGATGAGGAATTTCTTGAAATACTTGAAGAGAATCTCATTCTTGCTGATGTTGGTCCGGGTCCGACGGCCAGTATTATCAATGTCTTAAAAGAAAATAGAGACGACAATCCGTTTGAGGTTTTAAAAGAGGAAATATATAAGCGAGTAAATGTAGTCAGCCCTAAAGATGTCAGTAGGGAACCTAAGCCAAGTGTGATTATGTTTGTTGGTGTCAATGGTTCGGGGAAAACAACATCGATTGGTAAGCTGGCAGCTAGGTTTATAAACGAAGGCAAAGATGTTATTTTGGCAGCTGCTGATACATTCAGAGCCGCTGCCACTGAACAACTGGGTTTGTGGGCTGAAAAAGTTGGTGCTCAGTTTATTAAATCGGTCACCGGAGCCGATCCCGCTGCCGTAGCTTTTGATGCAATTAAAGCAGGAGTTGCCAAGGGAGCTGATTATGTCCTTATCGATACCGCTGGGAGACTTCAGACACGTGTTAATCTCATGGAGGAATTGAAAAAAATTAAGCGAGTTGCCAACAAAGCGATGGCTGGGGCACCGCATGAAGTATGGTTGGTTCTTGATGCCTCTATCGGGCAGAACAGCTTTTCACAGGTAGAACTGTTCAATAGGACAGTTGGATTGACGGGGTTGATTTTAGCAAAACTGGATGGCACCTCCAAAGGTGGGGCTGTTGTTGCTATATCGGATAAATATGAGTTACCGGTAAAATACGTGGGCCTAGGTGAAAACACTAGAGATATTGAGGTATTTGAACCACGGAAGTTTGCCGAAGCGTTTGTGAAAAAATGATAGAAATTAAAATAAAGACAACCTCGAGAAACCAGATGCTCGATATCACTTCGGAGGTCTCGAAACATATTCCTGACGGTTTTTCCGGTCTGGCGTTTCTGTATGTTCCTCATACCACTGCAGGTATTACGATCAACGAGGGAGCAGACCCCTCGGTTAAAAACGATATTTTAAATCACCTGGCGGAACTTATTCCGTATTCCGGACGTTATACACATATGGAAGGCAACTCGGACGCGCATATAAAAAGTAGCCTTATTGGTAATTCGATAAATATTATAGTTCGAGATGGGGGAATTGTTTTGGGTACATGGCAGGCGGTTTTCTTTTGTGAGTTTGATGGGCCGAGAAACAGAAAAGTATATCTTAACCTGGTTGGAAAATGAATAAAATTAGATTAACAGTAATAGGCAAGCTTCACAACGAATTTGCTAAAAAGTGGGCTGAACATTACCAGAAATTGATAAGTAAGTACTGCGATCTTGAGATAAAATTCCTCAAGGACGAAAAACTTGTTGAGGGAAAAAACGAGGTTGAGGTCTTAAGGCGAGAGGGCGAACGTATAATTGAGGCGGTAAAACCCAACGATTTTCTGATCATTTTAGACAGAAAGGGGAAAAAATTCAGGTCTAAGGATTTTGCCAGATTCCTGGAGGATTATTTTTCACGATCTGATATTACTTTGCATTTTATAATAGGGGGTACAATAGGTATTTCAGAGCAGATATTGAAATTTGCCGATATGCGATTGTCCCTTTCGGATATGACGTTTGCTCATCAACTTTCAGTTATAGTCTTTCTTGAGCAGATATACCGCGGTATCAGTATTGCAAAAGGTTTGCCTTATCATAGATAAGGGTATTTATTTTTCAATAAAAGTGGTATAATTATTTGAACTTGGTCATTCATTCGGATGTGTATAGGATCTTGGTGACTGGTTATTGAGTAATGACGAAATTTTATCGTTATGAGGTAAACCCTTACGATAACATCTCTTTTAATTTAAGCGCATTTTCTATAGCATAAGCATTGTAATCATTATTGAAATAAGCATAGACATCGAGATTTTGATTCAGATATTCTCTAAAAAGCATTGCCCAAACTGTTAGCTGTTTGTCGGTATATTTTGAGGCGTAAAGCTGGGCGGCGCCGTGAAATCTAACATACACGAAGTCCGAGGTCACCTCTTCGATACTTTCTAGGCCGGGCATGCTGACGAAACATGCGCAGATGTTATGCTTTCTTAATAGTATTATAACATCATCATCATGCCAGCTTTCATGGCGAAATTCAATGACATGGCGATGACCCTTTTTTAAAAATTTACAAAAGCTCTCAAGTCTTTCTAGGTTGAGCTTCAACGAAGGCGGTAGTTGAAAAAGTATCGGTCCCAATTTTGATTTGAAAAGAGACGCTCTCCGGTAAAATATTTTAAGCGGCTCTTTGATATCCACGAGTTTCAACCTATGAGTTATATATCGGCTGGCTTTAACCGCATAGGTGAAATCTTTTGGTGTCCTTTTGTGCCACGATTGGACAACCTTTTCTGAGGGCAAATGGTAGAATGTAGAATTCAACTCCACTGTATCAAAAAAACGACAATAATACTCAAGCCACTCTTTGCTTTTGACATCATCAGGATAGAAGCGCTCTTTCCAGTGCTCGTATGAAAACCCCGATGTGCCGATATGGATATTTCCTTTCATGGCTATAAATAACCACCTTGTTATTAAATTATATAAAAATCAGCTAATCGGTAAAGGTAAATATAAGCATATTTATTCCAATAGAATTATTAAAATTATCATTGCAAACAGGCGAAGCAATCGGGTGCATTATGTATATTACACGGACGTGTCCTGGGACTTCTTCGTCCTGTGGACTCATCATAACGCAGTGTAAATATTGGTACTTGAGCGGTTCCAGTATTTTCGAAATATACCAATGTTCCACAATCGCCACCACCATAGAACATATCGAGGTCACCGTCGTTATCAATATCAGCTAAGGAAATTTTTGTGTAAAAAGAGCCACCTAAAAATAGATTCTCGTAGTAAACATCATCCACCCAGCCGTTAAGCACCTGTTGCCAGGCAGTGTCCTGGGCAAACGATTTAGATGCAATAAAACCAAAGCCACAAAGGATAGAAACTAACAATATATTTTTTAATTTCGGGAGCATATATCTCCTGATTCTTTTTTTATAAGATAAAAATCTTTATTTAAAATGTAAAGGTTTTATCTGGTCGTATAGTGCTGAAAATTATTTTATTTTAACCGCTTGACTTAATTTTTTAAATAATTATATTGGTGTTGTCTTCGGGGCAAGGTGTAAATCCTTGACCGGCGGTTAAAGCCCGCGAGTCTGATCAGACTGAGCCTGTGGAATTCAGGGGCCGACGGTGAAAGTCCGGATGGGAGAAGATGGATTTCTAAATATTAAAATACCTTTACCCCGACGGCAGGGTTTTTTTTATGATATATAGAACCCGTGATGAAAAATTGATGGCGATGGCGTTAAGGCTTGCTGTGAAAGGTTTGGGAGAAACCTCACCCAATCCGGTTGTGGGTTGCCTGTTGTATAAAAATGGACATATAATCGCCAAAGATTACCACCATAAAGCCGGTCAACCCCATGCAGAAGTTCTGGTGCTCAGAAAAGCCGGGGTTGAAGCATCGGGAGCGACTATGTATGTAACCCTTGAACCCTGTTCTACCTATGGGCGAACGCCACCATGCACCGAGGAAATCATCAAAGCCAAAGTAAGAAAAGTAATCATTGGAACTATTGACCCGAACCCAAAAATCAACGGTCGTGGTGTGCAAGCATTGAAAAAAGCCGGAATTGAGGTTGTAACCGGTGTCATAAAAGAAGAATGTAAAAAAATAAATGTAGCTTATAATAAATTTATAACAACTAAATTGCCTTTTGTAACAGTAAAATTTGCCCAGAGTCTTGATGGTCGTATCGCCACCCAGAACGGCTCCTCGCAATGGATATCATCTCAGCAATCGCTGAAATTTGCTCACTGTTTGCGCGCTCAAAACGATGCGATATTGGTCGGCGCTAACACCGCCAACAGGAATAACCCACAGCTTACTGTCAGGCTGGTTAAAGGCAGAAATCCAGTTAGAATAATCCTTTCAGAATCGGGGCAAGTTAAAAAGAACCTCAAGCTCTTTACCGATAAAAACGCGCCTACGATACTTGCAACATCCCGCAAGGCTAGGATTGATTTTGATGTGGAGAAAATATTGTTACCCAAAAGATCGAAAGGATTGAATCTTGAAACCCTTTTAAGGAAACTTTCTGATAGAGATATCATGTCTCTTCTTGTTGAGGGTGGAGCGATGGTGATAACAAGTTTCTTGAAACAAAACATGGTTGATAGGATTATTGTTATCGTTGCCCCGATTTTGATTGGTCGGGGAGTTGAGGCTGTAACTGATTTACATATAAAAGATATCAGTCAAGCCTTGAAATTAAAAAACGTTGAGTACAAGAAAATGGGTTCTGACTTTGTGGTTTTCGGAGATTTGAACTGAATGTTTACGGGTATAATACAGGAAATAGGTATTGTGAGGTTTGCGCAGAAGAAGGGTGACAGTCTGTTGATTCAAATTGAGTCGCCCAAGTCTTCGAAGTTGTTAAAAGTGGGTGGAAGTATCAATATAAACGGGGCCTGTCAGAGTGCGATTAAAATCTCACCTGTTTCAAGTGATTCAGGTAGCTGGTTTGAGGTTCAGGCTACTTCGGAAACCATTTCCCGCACCAACTTTAAGTTTCTTCAAGCTGGAGATAGGGTTAACCTTGAACTTCCGCTTTCCTTAAACGATCCCCTTGGTGGTCATCTTGTGACCGGCCATATCGATGATACCGGTCGGATAACGGATATTAAGCCCAGTGGTGGGAGCATCTTAATGCGTATTGTTTTCAAACCGGAATACAACTGCTACTTGGTTGAGAAAGGCTCTGTGGCTATTGATGGCATCAGTTTGACCGTTTTTGATGTCGAAACGGAATGTTTCACGATTTCACTTATCCCCGAAACCATTGAACGGACAAATTTAAAATTTCGAAATATAGGGGATGTTGTTAACTTGGAGTTTGATCAAATTGGTAAATATATTGAGAAATTTATGAAAAAAGATGGCAAAGGAATAACCATGGATTTTTTAAAAAGACATGGGTTTTAAGGGTGAAAAAATGACTGATTTTGATGAAGTTTCAGAAGCCATTGAGGATATAAAGCAGGGTAAAATCGTCATCGTCTGTGATGATGAAGACCGCGAAAACGAGGGCGATATGATAATGGCCGCCCAAAAGGTTACTCCGGATGCGATAAATTTCATAAGCAAATATGCCCGGGGACTATTGTGCGTCCCACTACCCAATGAGAGATTGGAACAGTTGAGATTGGATCAAATGGTGACGGTCAATACCGCCAAGATGGGGACACGGTTTACCGTTTCGGTTGATTACCTGATAGGAACGACTACAGGCATATCGGCATTTGACCGGGCGGCCACCATAAAAGCTTTAGCTGATGATAAAACCAAGCCGGAGGATTTGGGCCGGCCAGGTCATATATTCCCTCTTCAGGCAAGAGATGGAGGAGTGCTTACCCGTGCCGGTCATACCGAGGCTACTGTGGATTTATGTCGCTTAGCAGGCCTTAAACCGTATGGTGTTCTATGCGAGATACTTGATGATGATGGATCGATGGCAAGGGTACCACGTCTTATGGAACTTGCAAAAAAATATGATATGAAGATAGTAACGGTGAAGGACCTGATTGCATATCGCCGCCACCATGAAAAGTTTGTTAAGAGGGTTGAAACTGTCCGGTTTCCTACGAAATTTGGTAGTTTCAAATTGCACCTTTACGAAAGTGCGATTGATGACCATCACCACTTAGTAATAGAGAAAGGCGAGGTGGCAGGCAAAAATAACGTGCTTGTAAGGGTGCACTCATCTTGCCTGACTGGTGATGTTTTCGGTTCCTGTCGATGTGATTGTGGGGACCAGCTGGCCGAATCGTTGAGAATGGTGGAAAAAGAGGGGTTGGGAGTGGTTTTATATATGCGTCAGGAGGGAAGAGGTATCGGTTTGGCTAACAAGATAAAAGCCTATAAGCTTCAGGACAAAGGTAAGGATACGGTTGAGGCCAATATAGAGCTGGGATTTGACCCGGATCTGCGTGATTATGGAATCGGCGCCCAGATATTAGTTGATATGGGATTGTCAACTATAAGGCTTATAACAAATAATCCCAAGAAAGTGGTTGGTCTCAGCGGTTATGGATTGAAAGTTACCAGTCGGGTGCCCATGAATATCCCACCCAATAAATTCAACGCCCGCTACCTCGAAACCAAACGCGATAAATTGGGTCATTTAATAGAAATCACCTCCTGTAATATTTTAAACGAAGGGGAATGAGATGGAGATAGCAGGAAATTTAAATGCGTCGGGATTCAAGTTTGCCCTTGTCGT
Organism: candidate division Zixibacteria bacterium 4484_95; assembly: GCA_002085375.1. Classification (GTDB taxonomy): domain Bacteria; phylum Zixibacteria; class MSB-5A5; order UBA10806; family 4484-95; genus 4484-95. The sequence goes on from NATP01000002.1 coordinate 12,754, forward strand.
CTCCCGATTTAACGAGTTTTTCACAACCAAGCTTCTCGAGGGCACTCTTGATTGCCTTAAACGCCATGGTGCCTCTGAGAAAGATATTGATATCATCAGGGTGCCGGGTTCGTTTGAGATACCTTATGCCGCTTCAAAACTTGCCAGGGGTAAAAAATATGATGCTGTAATCTGCTTGGGTGTTATTATTCGCGGTCAGACGCCACATTACGAGTATGTCTCAAGCGAGGTTGCTAAAGGGATTGCCAGGATATCTCTTGAGAACGAACTGCCGGTAATATTTGGTATAGTCACAGCTGATACATTAGAGCAGGCGATTGAACGTTCTGGATCAAAGTCAGGCAACAGGGGATTTGCAGCAGCCTTGACGGCAATAGAGATGGTCAATTTGTTCAGAGAGATTTAATTTATGGGCCAGAGGCATAAGGCGCGTTGTACCGTCTTGGATCTTTTATACTCGATTGAAATCGGTAATAAGGATAATATAGAGGAAAATTTAAGATATTGTGCTTCCTTACACAAGTTAAACGCCGATGGTTTTGATTTTGCCAAAAAGCTGTTTAATGTTATCAATGAGAATATCGACGCAATCAATAGTATTCTCGAAAAGCATGTAAAAAACTGGGCTATTAACCGTCTGGCAATTGTCGATAAAAATATTTTAAGACTCGGTATTGGTGAGATAAAATATCTTCCCGATGTACCGGTTAAAGTAGCGATAGATGAGGCTATCGAGCTGGCTAAAAAATATGGTTCTGCCGATTCGGGAAGATTTGTAAATGGTATTCTTGATGCTGTATTCAATGATGATAGGCAAGTTTAAAGTTGACTTGAAACGGTTATTTCCTAAATTTAGCGTTAATGGTGACCCGTATAGCGGGTCTATGTTTTGATTATGAAAACGAGAATAGAAGAAGAGGTCGAAGTTTTTGATGAAACAGCCGCCTATGATGAATTGATGTCCCGACCGTATACCAGGTATTTGAAAAAAAAGATAGATGATTGCCTTTCATCGTTAAGTATTAAAAACGCTGTTATTTTTGAACTCGGCTGTGGCGTTTCCGAGCATACAGATTTATTTAAAAAGGATAATTATCTTGTCCTTTCCGATATCACCTATTCGCTTTTAAAACGCAACGATCCTGATTGCGGACGGGTAGTTGCCGATGCTCAGGTTCTGCCGTTTAAATCGGGGATGTGTGACCTGGTAATATGTCTGGGCATTCTCCATCATCTACCTGACCAGTATGCTTCTTTAACTGAGGTGGGAAGAGTATTGAAACCGGGCGGTAGGATATTTATTCAAGAACCACATCGGATGAGTCTTAACTTTTTTTACCACTATGGACGACGCCTTTTCATGAAACTGTTCGGAGTGGAAAAAGTAAAAAAAATGATTGGTTGTTTTTCTCCGGAGGAGTGGCAGCTTGATGTCAAAGCCCTGAAAAGAGCTTTTAAACATGGTTATACGTTCAAGAGGTGGACGATATTGACATTCAGACTGCCTCCATTTAGAATATTTAAAAAATGGAAACTTGATGTATCGTTGTCGAAATTTTTCGACCGTTTACCTGTGTTCAAACATTTCGGAACTACAATTTTTTATGAGGTGATTAAGAAGGAACGCTGATGAAACTTTACAAAGACAAGATTTTTTTGGTATTTGGCATTGTCGCTGGACTTTTTAGCCTTGTTATTTATTATCTCACCAAAGCTCCAACATTGTCTTTCTGGGATTGTGGTGAGTTTATAGCCTGTGCAAATATATTGGGTATTCCGCATCCGCCGGGGACACCGCTATATGTCCTTATTGGAAGGTTCTTTACTCTTTTACCATTGCCTTTCAATGATGCTGTGAAGGTTAATATCATCAGTGTCATCTCATCAGCCATAGCTGTCTTTGTCGCTTACTGGCTGATAATACGTCTCATTATAGGATTTAAGGATGAAAAATTGAGTTTGTGGAGAAAGCTGGCTCTATCAGTAGGCGGTTTTTCAGGTAGTTTGGTGTTGGGTTTTTCATCGACATTCTGGGATAATGCTATTGAGGCCGAAGTCTATGGGCTGTCGATGATGCTGATACTGATTCTTTGCTATATATTATTGATATGGTCCAACAGGATTGGCCAGCCTGGTTCCGGCAAGTATATTGTGGCGATAACATATCTAGCATTTTTAGGAATTGGAATCCATATGACCACCTTTTTAGTGGTGCCCGTTTTGGTTCTTTATATGGCAATCAAAGACAGATCTTTGTTAACCGATTGGCGATTCTGGTTAGTTTGGATAATATTGATGATGATAATGAGTTTTCTGGATATTTTTCTGTATGGTGTGGCTGTCCTTCTTGTCGTATCGGGAATACTTGTATTTACCGCCAAAAGGAGTCCTTATATGCTAAGGTTAGTTTTTGCCTTGACCTTAGCAACGGTTATAGGTTATTCCACTCACCTTTATCTTCCAATCAGAGCTCAGCTAAAACCGGCAATTAACGAGAATAACCCCAGTGACTGGCAGAGATTTAAGTCGCTTTTGGAGCGTAAACAATATGGCCAGGAATCGATGATTACCCGAATGTTTCATCGCCGCGGTTCTTGGTCCAACCAGTTTGGAGTTCATCCGCATATGGGGTTTTGGGGTTATTTCAGAGAGCAATATTCAAAACTATGGGCAGCATTTTTATTTTTTGCTATAGGGATATGGGGAATTTATGAAGCTATTCGGCGGGATAGAATAAACGGTGTATGGATGTTGCTTTTATTTTTAATCTCATCATTGGGATTGGTGTTGTATTTGAATTTTTCAGATGGGACCCGTGGAGCTATCCTCGAAGTCCGCAACAGAGATTACTTTTTCACTCCGGGCTTTATGTTTTTTGCATTATTTATAGGTGTGGGTTTAACCGGTCTCTTAAGTGATCTCTCTGCATGGATTAAGGGAAAACCTGTGCGAAAGGGCCTTTTTATATTAGCTTTGGTGGTTACTTTATTTTTTCCAATTCATACTCTTATGGCAAATTATTTTGTTCATGACCGTTCCAAGAATTTCATCCCTTGGGATTACGCCTATAACATTCTTATTTCAGTTGATAAAGACGGTGTAGTTTTTACCAATGGTGATAACGATACTTTCCCATTGTGGTATCTCCAGGAGGTGGAGAAAATTCGTACGGATGTAAAGGTTGTCAATTTGAGTCTTTTGAATACTCCCTGGTATATTCACCAGCTGAAGGACCAGATGGGTGTACCGATCAGTTATTCTTATGAGGAAATAGAAAACCTCCGACCGATATGGCTTCCCGACAAGGAGAAAGTATGGAAGGTCCAAGACCAGATGATTCGTCATATAATTCAGACTAATAAATGGAAGATTCCAATATATTTTGCTGTGACCGTTTCAACTGCCAACAAACTTGGTCTTGATGATTATATGATAATGGAGGGCATGGCTTATAGGGTGGTTCCTACCAAGGGGAAGAATAGAATCAACCTTGATTTGATGTGGAAGCGTTATATGGAGGAGTGTAAGTTCCGAGGACTTAACGATCCCACCGTATACAAAGGTGAAAACGATAATCGGCTTATAGCGAATTATGTGTCGGGATTTTTACAGCTAGCTGATACATTAAGGAACGCAGGACAGATAGAAAAAGCAATTAAAGCTGCTCGTAAGGGAGTAGAAATTTATCCTAATGAGTGGCGGTCAAGAGCTTATCTTGCTGGGCTATATGTTTTAGCTGGATATACCGATAGTATAGATAGTGTAGTAGAGGGTTTTAAATCTGGTGATATTGAGAAGATTTATATAAATGCGGCCAGGGAACTTATACTTAAACAAAAATGGGAGGAAAGCAAACCTCTTTTGTATAAAGCACTTCATTATAACCCAAAGTCGAGGATGGCATTCAACAACTTAATGATAGTGGAAAATCAAGTTAATAATTACCGTGCTGTTGATAGCCTTGCGGAAATGTGGCGTCAGCTTCATAAAGATAACCCTGCTGCACTTGCTGAGCTTGAAAATCTTTTAAAAGCGCTGGAAGACCGCCGGGAGAATTAAAGTGGCTCGTATTCTCGCCGTTAACTGGCAGGATTTGAAACATCCTGCATCAGGTGGAGCTGAGATACACCTTGAGGAGATTTTAAGGAGACTTGTTAAACGGGGACACAAAATCGACCTTTTATGCTGTAATTTTCCGGGTGGTAAAAGAGAGGAAAATGTAGAAGGGGTAAATATAATTAGGCATGGTTCGAGAACTTTTTTTAATTATGTTGTTCCTCTGGTTTTAAGAAGTTTAATCAAAAAAAATAAGTATGATTTAATATTTGAGGATGTAAACAAAGTACCATTTTACACTCCTCTTTACCATAAGTTACCAGTATTGGTGATATTCCACCATCTTTTTGGTGGTTCGATTTTTCGAGAGATAAACTTATTTTTGGGTATATATATCTACTTATCAGAAAAGCCCGTTCCTTTATTTTATAAAAAAAATCATCTAATGGTTGTTTCGGAATCGACAGCTCAGGAGATAATTAGTAAGGGTATATCCAAGAGCCATGTTCATGTTGTTCATAATGGTATCGACAAGGATGTTTATAATTTCGACAGCAACGTGACAAAGTTTGAAAGGCCTACTATTTTATATGTTGGGCGCATAAAAAAATATAAATCGATTGAGACAGCGATTGATGCCATGCCTGGTATATTACAGCGTTTACCAGAGGCGAAATTGGTTATAATCGGGACTGGTGACCATTTACCAGTTCTTAAAGAGTACGTAAAGAGAAAACGGCTTACTGACTTCATCGAACTTGAGGGATTTGTGTCGCAGGAGACCAAGATTGAATATTACAGGAGGTCACACCTTTTGGTTTATCCATCTTATAAAGAGGGCTGGGGTTTAACCAATATTGAGGCGAATGCTTGTGGTACAACTGTTTTGGCCTCTCGGGTGCCAGGCCTTCGCGATTCAGTCGATGAAGGGAAATCAGGCCTATTATTTGAATATGGAAATGTGAATGAGTTTGTCGAGAAAGTATTAAAAATATTAACTGATAATGACTACAGGTCACAACTTGAGAAAGGTGCTTTGGTACATGCTTCCAAATTTTCCTGGGACAAAACCACCGATAAAACCGAGAATCTAATGGAGCTTATTCTCTCTGGAAAATGAAAAAGGTTCGTTGGAATGTCTTTATAGGTCTTTTTATAAGCCTTATACTTGTGATTTATATACTAAGTAGGGTTGATTATGAGGAGGTGGCAAACGCCTTTTCAGGGGCTTCATATATTTGGACCATACCCACAATGTTGGGAGGGTTATTTGCTATGTGGATAAGGGCTATTCGCTGGCGGTGGCTTTTAAAACCTGTAAGGTTATTGAAAATTCACACGTTGTTCTCATCTGTGATGATAGGTTTTATGGCCAATAACCTTCTACCCGCTCGTATTGGCGAGCTAGTAAGAGCAATATCGCTAAGCAAGAAACATCAGTTGAGTAAATCATCGGTATTTGCCACTGTTGTTGCAGAAAGGGTTTTTGACAGTATTGGGTTGTTAATAGTATTCTGGTTAAGCTTTTTTTTTATAGATTATCCTGAAGAGCTTAAGAAAGCCGGGTTTTTTATATTTATATTTATCTGTTTGATTATGGTTTTTCTTTATCTTCTAAAGATGAAAACTGACTTAGGAGTTAGATTAATCTGCAAGCCGTTAGCAAGATTCTCCGTAAAACTCTCGACAAAGGTTGAATCTATCCTGAGGAAATTTGCAATTGGTTTATCTGTGTTAACCACTCCATCATCAATAATCATCATTCTATTGATTTCAATTTTTCTCTGGATTTTCACCGGTCTGACAGGTTATTTGATATTTATTGCATTTGGCCTGTATCCGGAAATCTGGGCTGCTTTTATACTTCTGTTCGTTTCGGTTTTGGCTGTATCGTTACCCTCCTCGCCGGGTTATGTTGGCACTTTTCATGCCGCTTGCATTATCGCTTTTAACCTTATAAGTTCATTGGGGATGTTCAACCAGGAGATATCCAAATCGGTGGCCTTATCTTACTCGGTGGTCTTATGGTCATGCCAGTTTTTCCCGGTAACTATAATCGGGTTGTATTATTTGAAAAAGGAACATTTGAGGTTTAAGGATATTAAAAAAAAGCAAGTTTTAACTGGACAATAACTGGTGGGATGTTAACCATTGAAAATGGGAGTAAAGGTGTTCGGGAATGTTCTGAAAGATATTGACATAAAATCAGTAATAAGATATAATAATTCTTTGTGGTTTCATGTATTGAAAGTTGAGCAAAGTTACGCCAAGCAAAGTCTGTTTGGCTAGTTAGACCCTGATACCACATGGAATAGGGTAATTGATGGAATTGTAGTAAAAAGGGACAATGTGGTCGAAGAAAGATCTTGTGATATATCCGTAATTATACCGGTATATGACGAAGAAAGTAATGTTCCCTTGCTTTATCCGAAACTAAAGAATGTTTTGGATAAGCTTGGCAAGAACTACGAAATCGTTTATATCGATGATGGAAGTAGAGATAACACCTTCAACGAATTATCCCGATTACACGCTCAGGATAATAGGGTCCGTGTAATACGCTTTTCAACTAATTTTGGGAAATCAGCTGCTTATGCCGCTGGTTTCAGATTTGCCATTGGAGATGTCATTATTACTATGGATGGAGATTTACAAGATGATCCGGAAGATATCCCGCTCCTGCTGGGTAAAATTAAAGAAGGGAACGATCTTGTTGTGGGATGGAAATACGAGGGGAGAGGACCTAAAAGCAAGTCGATACCATCATGGCTTTTTAATAAAGTTACCCCTTTGTTAACTCGTATGAAGATTCATGATATGAATTGTCCTTTTAAAGGTTATCGTAAGCATGTAGCTAAAAATCTAGCGGATAAAATATATGGTGAATTATATCGATATTTACCGTTAATAGCTAGAAATAGGGGGTATAGAATAGAAGAGGTAAAAGTGAGAAACTTACCACGACAATACGGCCAGAGTAAGTATGGTGTGTCAAAATTTCTAAAGGGGTTTCTGGATTTCCTTACCATATTGTTTTTGACCCGATTTACAATGAGTCCACTATATTTTTTTGGTACAATTGGTTTAATTTCTACTTTGATTGGTGGAACTATTGTATTGTTATTATACATTCAAAAGTTCTTTTTTGGTATAAACGTAGGCAACTACATGCCCCTATTCACCCTATCAATCCTTATGGTCATTTTTGGGGTTCAATTCATTTCCATTGGGTTACTTGGGGAAATGATAGTCCAAAAAGATAGAGCCCATGCTGATGATTATACAATCGAGACGATATTGAAATAGAAGGAATTAAAAAAGGTGTATGCTATTCACCAAAATCGTGTTGTTTTTTTCTTTATCGGTGCAGTGAATGTTAATTAGAGACATAGAATTATGCCAGGTGAGAAAAGAAAAGTTTTAGTTATCACGCATAATTATCCAATTCCGGATTTCCCACGTGCAATTGGTCCATTTGTAGGTGTGTTAGTTGAGAATCTAGCAAAGCATTTTCATATGATAGTGTTGGCTCCCAGGTACAGGAATCCATCCTCTGAAAGAAACGGAGTGAAACTGGAGTATTTCGGATATTCGTTTAAATCCTGGGAAAAGCTATCATATACGGGACACCTTTTTGCGAAGGTAAGAGGATTTAGACTACATTACCAGTTTTTGGCTTTCTGTTACTTGATCTCGAATGTTTTAAAAAGCCTGATTATCGTGAAAAGAGAAAAACCTGATCTTATTCATAGCCAATGGTTTGTGCCTAATGGCCTAGTGGGGCATATAACCTCCAGATTAACAGGTATTCCACATATAGTGACTATTCATAGTGACGCTTTTCTTGTTAAGAAAAACAGGATCTTACGTGCCGTTGCTAAAATGGTTTTTAAAAGGGCAAAACTTGTGATTGCTGTATCGCAGTCAGTAAAAGAGCATGTTGTTGATATTGCTCCTAGAGTGGAGGTGATTTACCCGTGCAACCAACTGTTCTAAGCGTAGGAAGGTTGGTTCCCCGCAAGGGTCATATATATCTTATAGATGCTATCCATAAGCTGGTTGAACAGGGAATGGATATTAAACTCGTGATTGTTGGCAAGGGGCCCTTAGAACAAGCTATTCGTGAGAAGGCTAAAGGATTGAATTTTCGCCTGGAGCTTTATTTAAACAACCAAGAGCTTGAGAAAGAATATAAGAACGCTGACGTATTTGTGTTGCCTTCAATTACAGATGACCAGGGTGAAAAAGAAGGGCTGGGTCTTGTTATTTTGGAGGCCATGCACTTTAAGCTACCTGTAATAGCATTTGACAATGGTGGAATACGCGAGGCTGTAATTGATGGCTATAACGGAATACTTTTACCTGAAAAAGATGTTGATGGCTTGGTCGCAGCCATAAAAAAGATTCTAACTGACAATGACTTACGCAAGCACTTGATTGAAACAGCTTACGAGGATGTTCACAAAAGGTTTTCGGTTGAAGCTATAATAAAACGGCATATTGATGTCTATAATAGTATAATTGGGGGTGCCAATCAATGAACTGGTCTGATAGTATAATTGTTATCGCATAGTAGTAAACCGTATTTTAAAGGCGTATTATTGGCTTTTGTTCCGCTGACAATAATTATATGAAACAAGCTTACAAAAGTAAAACTGAGTATTATCAGCAATTCATCGGTTGAACTCTTGTGTGAGATAATGTCGTATTCTGACTTAGATGGAAACTTATACAAGCACAAGATTTCTGTTTTGATAGTTACTTTCAACAACGCCCATACCATTATTGATTGTATCGATTCTCTGAAAAGGCAAAGTCTTAAAGATTTTGAAATATTGATAAGAGACAATAACTCAAAAGATTCAACTCTTGATTTGGTAAAACAATATAATGATGTTGTTGTATATTCATCACAGAAAAATGAGGGATTTGCTCCGGCGGTAAACTATTTATCTTCAAAAGCAAAGGGTGAATATCTATTTATACTCAATCCTGATTGTGTTTGTCCGCCAGAGACTCTTGAGGTCCTATACGAGTTTGAGCAAAAAAAAAATGGAGTGATATCACCGCTTCTGGTTTATCCTGATGGCCGGTTTCAACCATCAGCCAGAACATTTCCCGATTATAAAAATATACTGTTCTCTAGAAGGTCTCCTTTGTATATGCTGGGTCTAACAAGGGTAGATAAGGCGGGATATATACAGCCCGAAATGCCAACAAAGGTTCAGGCGGTATCGGCTACTGCACTATTTTTGGCTAAGAAGGTTTTCAATTCTGTGGGTGGTTTTGATGAACGTTTTTTTTTGTATCTTGAAGACATTGACCTATGTTTGCGCCTTGGTGCCCGAGATATAGATATCTGGTATATGCCATCGCTAAAAATTCGGCATAGCCTGGGAGCAAGTTCCTCGAAATCTCGGGTCAGGTCTATGTATCATCATCACATCTCGATGTTAAAATATTTTAAAAAACATTTTCCCCGAAACCATGTAAAGAATTTTGTATTAACGTTATTATTGGCATTTGGCTTTTTAATTTCGTTGACATTCATGGTGCTTAGAATTAGAAAGAAGATATGATCGAGATACCGGTATATGTAGTAATCAGCATCCTAAGTGGATATCTCTGTTATGTCTTTGTACCCATAGTCAAAAGGTATTGTGTTGACCATAAGTTATTCGATATGCCGGGGCCACGTAAGATACATACAGAACCGATACCACGCCTTGGTGGGGTAGCGATGTTTTTTGCTTACTCGCTGGGACTTATACCAGGATTTTTACTTTTACCCGACCTCTGGCAATCAAATGTCAAGCCTCTCGTTGGGATATATATTGGTGGTTTGATTATTTTCATACTTGGTGTGGTTGATGACATAAAAGGTGTAAGGCCAATTACCAAGCTTGCTTGGGAGATAATAGCCTGTCTGGTAGTGATTGCTTTCGGTGTTAGGCTGGATGTGGTTAATATCCCTTTCTATCGTCTTGTCGAAGTTGGCTGGTGGGGAATTCCACTTACTCTCATATGGTTGGTTGCTATCACCAATACGGTCAATTTAATTGATGGTATTGATGGGTTGGCCACGGGCGTGGGTGCTATTATCGCTATAAGCTTCCTCATCTTGAGTAAAATCATGGCTTTGCCTTTACCCTCGCTTTTAGCGGCTGGGATAATCGGGGTAACCATAGCTTTCTTAAAATACAATTACTTTCCCGCGTCGATCTTTATGGGTGATTCAGGGTCGTTATTTTTGGGTTATATTTTTGCTGTAATCTCTCTTTTCTGGCCAAAAAGTTTTGCTACGGTGGTTATGTTCATCCCGATTTTAGCTCTTGGAGTGCCTATTATCGAGGTCGTGACCACATTTCTCAGACGGCTTTTTACCAGACAGAAAATTTATATTGCCGACCAACGACATATTTTTCATATCTTGCTTGATATTGGAATCTCTCGAGAAGTAACGGTTTGGATTTTTTATCTGGTTAGCATTCAATTTGCTCTGATCACCTTTGCCATTACCGCTGGCAACCGTAATAATTTATTTGTATTACAATTTGCATTCATTATATTAACAGCCATCGTCATTTCCAGATATCTGAAACGGGGAAAGGCGGGTGGAAAATGATTGAATATAAATATCTTGATTTTGAAAAGCCCATTATCGAGCTCGACCGCAAGATAAAAGAGATGAAAAACCTTGCTGACTCCGAAAACCTTGAGCTTTCGAAAGAGATCCAATTATTGGAAAAAAAGCGCGATCGTTTACTCAAAGATATTTACACAAAATTATCGAGATGGCAGAGAATTCAACTTGCCCGCCATCCTTTAAGACCATACAGCCTTGACTTAATTAAGCTGATGTTCACCGATTTCATTGAGCTTCACGGTGACAGATATTTTGCAGATGATAAGGCGATAGTGGGTGGTTTTGGAAAGCTTGATGGGGCTAACATAATGATAATCGGCCAACAAAAGGGTCGAGACACCAAGATAAGGCAGTTTCGGAACTTCGGTATGTGTCATCCCGAGGGTTACCGCAAGGCATTAAGGTTGATGAAGCTGGCAGAAAAATTCGACTTACCGATAATTATCTTTGTGGATACTCCGGGGGCTTATCCCGGAATTGGCGCAGAAGAGAGGGGGCAGGCGGAAGCGATTGCCCACAACCTTCGGGAAATGGCAACAATTGAGGTGCCTATTATAGTGGTTATCATTGGCGAGGGCGCTTCAGGAGGTGCATTAGGCATTGGGCTTGGGGATAAAGTTTTTATGCTTGAAAACTCCTGGTATTCAGTTATTTCTCCAGAGGGCTGTGCCGCAATATTATGGAAAACTGAAAATATCGACAACCCGGCAAAGATTGAGGCGAACAAAAAACAAGCAGCAGAGGCATTAAAACCTATAGCAGAGGATTTAGCCAGATTGAATATCATCGATAAGATAATTCCTGAGCCTCCTGGCGGGGCTCACCTTGACCATCAAAAGACAGCTCAGATATTAAAAAAGGAATTACTTGAGGCTTTGGTAGAATTGGAAGGATATTCTTCTGAACAACTTTGCAATAAAAGACTTGAGAAATACAGGGTTATTGGTATATATAACGAGTTAAGGTGATGTTTAGATATGTTAAATGAAAAACTGCTGGAGATATTGGCCTGCCCTAAATGCAAGGGTGACCTGGAGTATGACAAAGACAATAATGTTCTTTTATGCCATACCTGCAGGCTGAAATACAGGATCGAGGATGGAGATATCCCGGTAATGTTAATTGATGAGGCTGAAGAGTTTTAAGGGAGGATATATGATCAAGCTTTCTCGATTCATTGAGGATGACCTGATTTCATTTGATTTAAAAGAGCAAACCAAAGAGGGAATAATAAAAGAATTGGTTGATCTAGCTGCTAATTCTGAAATGGTGAAAAATAAAGAAGAGCTTTTAAAAGCTGTTCTTGAAAGGGAAAAATTGGTGACAACCGGTGTAGGTTACAATGTCGCATTTCCCCATGCCAAGACCAAGTCTGTGCGGGGTGTTGTCATAGCTTTTGGACGAAAGAATGAAGGTGTCGATTTTGAGGCGATGGACCGCAAACCTGTACATCTGTTTTTCCTAATTGCTGCTCCCGAGGACGCTATTGGAGCACACCTTAATGTAATGGCTAAACTTTCTTTTTTGATGAAAAACGAAAAAAACAGAAACAAGCTTCTAAAGGCAAAGTATAAAGAAGACTTAATCGAGGTGCTTGATTCCGACGAATAAATGCTTAGCGCAATTATAAATTTCATAAAAGATAGACAGTCATTACCTGTGATTGCTGTTTTTGTTTTCTGTTTTATATTGATGTTATTACCCACAGCGTTCAGATTATCGATTTCAAGCTTCTTTATTTCTGTTGTTTATTTACCATTTACTATGTTTGATGATTTCTTAACCGATGTGGCCAGAGCCAAGATAAATAACATCGAATTGAACCAGAGACTCATCCAGTATTCTATTCAGGCCTCCAGTTATGTTGAAGACCATTATGAGAATAATCGTCTTAGACGAATGCTTGATTTCGACCTCCGGATTCCTTACAGGCTTGTACCGGCAAAAGTGATTGGGCTTAAACCCACACCTCATTCAAGATCTATCGAGATCAATGCCGGCCTGGCCAAAGGAATAAACGTAAATATGCCGGTAGTCACTGCTGATGGGATTGTCGGTAAGACTATCACTGTTTCTAAAAAAACATCAATAGTACAGTTGTTGACTGACCATAACTGTAAAGTTTCTGTGATCGACCAGAAAACCAGGGCTATGGGGATTGCTCGCTGGCAAGGAGGAAAACTTCTGGAGATGGGTGATGTTCCTATCGAAAGTAAAGTAGCTGTGGGTGATACCGTGATATCCTCCGGCTTGGGTGGTATATTTCCTTCTGGGCTTATGGTGGGAGTAGTTATTTTTTCACAAAACAGAGAGGGAAAACTTTTTAAGGATGTATTGGTTAAACCGGCAGTCGATTTTAATTCTCTTGAAGAAGTGTTTGTGGTGATTTATGGTCAATAAAATGACAACTATCCAATATATATTCGGTTTTATATTTATAGTATTTTTCCAGATGATTATCACACCGAGAATATGTATAGGCAATGCTTATGTCGATATGGCTGTGATTTTAACGGTTTGGGTAGCATTGGTTAAAGGTTCTCATACCGGGATGTTTTTTGGGCTTGGAGCAGGTTTATTAACAGGTGTGCTTAAACCTATAGAACTTGGTTGGATTAGCTTTTTACTGTCTGCAACTGGTTTTTTGGTTGGCAATATAAAAGATAAACTGATAATGGAGCCATTGCCAGTTAGAATTTTAACATTGTTAATTGTGGCGCTTATTTATAATATTGTGTTTATATTTTTTACGGGATTTGAAATGTTTTTTAGAAATCCATCCTTTATATTTTCAAGCGCTTTTCTTACAGCTGCTTATACGACATTGGTGGGTGCCATTGTTTTTTGTTTTCTTAGATATCGTTATGTGTTGAGGAACTTGTTTTAATGGCTGGTTTAACCACTAACCGCAAGTTAAACTCAAGGATTATCTTGTCTATTTGGGCTTTATGCTGTTTCTTGATAGTGTTCAAACTCTTTTTGCTTCAGGTGTTTTCAGCCCCTTATTATCGTAAGGCTTCTATGGATAATAGCGTGCGTATTGTCCCCATTAAGGCTTCAAGAGGTATAATAGTTGACCGTTATGGTGAGATAATCGTTCAGAATAGACCATCGTATTCGGTCTATTTGGTTCCACATGATGTCCTGGATATTGATGAGGCCGCCGCCAAATTGACTGGTATGCTGGATATGGATATTGGTTACCTTAAAGGTATCATTTCAGCCGGCTGGAAAGGCAGATTTCAGCCCATCCGTCTTAAAAGGGACGTAGATTTTAAAACTGTAAGTGCACTGGAGGAGCATTCGTTGGATATTCCCGGGATTGTATTTCAGGCTGAACCTACTAGACTTTATCCCGACAGCGGTTTTGGAAGTCATATCTATGGTTATGTGGGTGAGATATCTGAAAAGGAATTAAAAGGAAGAACAGATTGCGCCAAAGGAGATATTGTTGGGAAAAAAGGATTGGAGAAATATTATGATGCCTATTTAAGAGGTCGTAACGGATTGATGTATCTTGAGGTAACAGCTCAGGGGAGAGTTTTGGGAAAGTATCCTGATAAAGAGGATTCACCTCCTATTAAGGGGGCAACTCTTGTACTTAATATCGATTGGGAGTTGCAGAAATTTGCAGAGCGAATTCTAAGTCAGGAAGGCAATGGTGCAATAGTGGTGCTTGATGTCAATACCGGTGGGGTGTTGACCTTAGCTTCCAGTCCAAGTTTTGATGCAAATCTGTTTTCGGGGGTTGTGTCTCCTATAAAATGGTCAGAGATTATGGCTGATACTACTTTTCCGCTTTTGAACAGAGCCATCCAGGGGATATATCCTCCCGGTTCAACTATGAAGATTTTCACGTCGGCTATGGCATTATATTTTGATAAGGTTGACCAGGAGAAACAATTCGACCCGTGTAGAGGACAGAAAAGATTTGGTAATCGTATCTTCAAATGCTGGAAAGTCGGTGGACATGGTCGACTTACTCTGTATGAGGCAATAGTTCAATCATGTGATATATATTTTTACCAACTTGGCCTTGCCTGTGGTATGGAGCTCTGGGAACAATTCATGCCAAAATGCAGGTTCGGTCAGCTGACGGGTATTGATCTCCCCGGTGAGAAAGCGGGAATATCACCATCGAAAAAATATTTTAATGAAAGGTATGGAGTAGGTGGGTGGACTAAATACTTAATTAACAATCTGGCTATTGGCCAGGGTGAGATTCTGGTTACTCCTCTGCAGATGGCCTATCTTTATGCAGCAATTGCCAACGGTGGAATCATATATAAGCCTCAAATTGTTAGGGAGATTAAGAGCGTTGATGTGGGTGATATAGTTATTGAACCTAGGCAGGTTGGAAGATTGCCCCTTTCGGACCAACAACGCCAGTTTTTAATAAGTGCTTTAACCGGTGTGGTTGACGAGACAAGTGGAACTGCCCGGGGGGTGAAAATTCCCGGCATTACAGTTGGAGGTAAAACTGGCACCGCTCAAAATCCGCATGGAGAAGATCATTCTTGGTTTGTCTGTTTTGCGCCGGTTGAGAAAACTGAGATATCGATAGCTGTATTGGTAGAAAACGCTGGGCATGGTAGTTCTGTGGCAGCGCCTTTGGCCAAGAAATTGATTGAATTTTATTTTAAAGGAAAAACAAAACAAATATCTTAAAGAATGAACAAATCGAATTTCGATTATGTGATTGTTTTTTGTGTTCTGGCTTTGTCCCTTATAGGTATAATATTTATTTATAGCGCTACCAGCCATTCAACTGACCCTTCCGAGCACTTTTACTATCAGCGACAATTGTTATGGATTGGGCTTGGCATAGTATTAGCCGCAACTTTTTATTTCATCCCTTTAAAAGTACATGAAGCCATGGCTTATGTTTATTATTTGGTGGCTATAATACTTCTGGTGTTGGTATTGGTCACTAATCGGGAAGGGGCAGCGCGCTGGTTCCACCTTGGTGGTTTTGCATTTCAACCTGTAGAGTTTACCAAGTTAGCGTTATGTATAGCTATGTCACGTTTTCTTGCCTATAGGCCAGCCAAGTTGCACAAGTTCTCGACTATATTCATCGGTCTTCTGCTCGTTTCAATTCCCACAGCCTTAGTGATTAAACAACCTGACCTTGGAAGTTCACTTGTTGGTATAGCCATTTTCCTTGTTCTGCTCGTCTGGACCGGTATGCCCCTTTCGAGGATTATATTGGTTGTTTCGCCGGTGATAAGTATAATTACCGCTTTTCATTGGTTGTCATGGGCGCTTTTTTTCTTGTCTTTTCTATTACTTTTGTACTTATCCCGACCAAAACTTTTTCCCGGCATTATCTTCTTTGTCGTGAACTTGTTTTTGGGCATGGCTACGCCTGTATTGTGGAATCGTCTTCATGAATATCAACGCCTGAGAATACTGACCTTTCTCGATCCGGGTCAGGACCCGGCCGGAGCAGGTTACCAGGTTATGCAGTCGAAAATTGCCATCGGTTCAGGAGGATTCTGGGGCAGGGGCCTTATGCAGAGTACCCAAACAAAGCTCGATTACTTACCAGCCCAGCATACAGATTTTATATATTCGGTTATTGGCGAGGAAATAGGTTTTATTGGTAGTATAGCGGTAATATTATTGTTTGCCATAGTTATTTTCCGCGGTTTTATAATTGCCCTTAAAGTGAGGAATACATTTTATAGCTATGTGGCATGTGGTTTAACCACCGCCATTGCATTTCAGATGCTGGTTAACATCGGCATGACAGTCGGGCTTATGCCCGTTACAGGTTTACCTCTTCCGTTTATCAGCTATGGCGGTTCGTCTATGCTTTTTTTCTGGGGGATAGTTGGTTTGCTTTTGGCCATTAACCGTGATTGGCAGGAGTATTGAATTTGTATCCAGAGTTGTTTCATCTGGGTCCTTTTACTATAAGAGCATATGGCTTGGCATTAGCGCTCTCGTTCTTCTTTGGGGTCTGGCTGGCTGTTAAAAGAACGGAGAAATTAAAAATAGAAAGCCAAATCATAGTCGATCTTAGCTTGGTAATTCTCGTTTCGAGCATTATAGGTTCGCGTTTATTTTATGTTGTTTACCACACTGAGGAGTTTACCGGACACTGGCTTGATGTGATAAATCCGTTCCAATCCGGAGGAATAGGTCTTGCCGGATTGTCGATGATGGGAGGTATCACGCTGGCGATTATCTCGGCCTTGATGTTTTTCATTATCAAAAGGATAAACCCCTGGCCTTTTCTTGATGCAATGGCACCATCGTTTTTTCTGGGATTGGGTATTACCAGGATTGGCTGTTTTTTAAACGGTTGTTGTTTCGGCAAACCAACCGATGCCTTTTGTGGTATGATATTCCCCCCTAGGTCGATGGCAGGTTGGGTCTTCCCCGATACTCCTATCTGGCCGACCCAGCTTTTTTCCTCGATAGCAGGTTTTATCATGTTCGGTCTATTATTATTGCTGGAGAGGAAAAGAAATTTCAACGGTTATACTTTCTGGCTGACTGTTGCCCTCTACAGTCTTTGGAGATTTTTTATTGATTTTTTAAGATACTATGAAGATTCAATGATATTTGCCTCAATTGCCAACATCAACTTCACTCGGAATCAGTTTTTATGCATTTGCTTGTTAATTATTTCTATTATATGGTTTTTCTATTTGAAAAGAAATAATGAAAAAGCTTCTGAACAATCTATTTCAGAGGGTTGAATACTTTTTAGAGGATTTATTAGCCTTTATATCAGTACCCGATTGCCCGGGTTGTGGAGTAACTCTCGAAAATCCTCGCCTGCCGCTCTGCAGCGATTGTGATAATGACCTTCGAAAAACTTTCTCTGGTGATGGGCCCGTATGTCTTTTCTGCAGATACTTTGCCACCAGAGAATGCACTTGCAATAACGATAAACCCTTACCGGTGCCGCAACTTTTTTACTGGGGAAATTATAATGATGTAGTTCGGGAAATTATTCATCGCTTCAAATTCGATGGACAATATAAGATTGGTCGGCATATAACCGAAATAGCGCTTGACGCTCTTAATGAAAGGATATATAATTTAAAGTTGGATTTTATCATCCCGGTGCCTATGTTAAAAAAGGATAAAATAAAAAGGGGTTTCAATCAGACGGATATAATCGCTGATGTGGTTTCGCAAAGATTGAATATCCCGATAGAGCCTAAACTTCTTCGAAAAGTAAAAGAAACGAAACCGCAGTCAAAACTTGGGGCGAATGAAAGGTGGCAAAATGTTAAAGATGCTTTTGCGGTTGATAATGGTGAAAGACTGAAAGGGTGTTCTTTGCTTTTGGTTGATGATATAGTTACAACAGGTGCTACTAGCTGGGAATCGACAAAGGCGCTTTACAAAGCTGGCGCTAAAGATGTCACAGTGTTTTCTTTGGTTTCTAATAATATTAGCACTTTGTAGGATTTGTATGGGACATTTCAGGATAATAGAGGAGGGGGCTTTTGCTGATTTCGAGTTTGAGGCTTATGGAGATACTCTCGAGGATTTGTTTACCGTTTGCGGGAAAGTGATGTTCGAGGTTATGACCGATATTTCCAAGGTGGAACCTTCTCGGGAGATGCAGTTTAATATTAAAGCCGAATCTGTTGAAGACTTGTTGTTTTCTTTTTTATCAGAACTTATTTTTCTTAAAGATACCAGCAAGTATTTTTTCTGCGATTTTGTTATTGAAATTAAAGAGAGAAAAATCTTACATTGCATATCAAGAGGTGAACCTATCGACAGGGATAAACATGAGTTGAAGACCGATGTAAAGGCTGTGACATATCATAAGTTGGAAATAAAACATAACGATAAAGGTTACCATACACGGGTAATATTGGATTTGTAAGTCATGGAAAAGATAAAGATCGATGATTATACTTGGGAGATTCCTAAAGGCACTAAGCCCGGAATGAAGGTCCCGGCCAGATTGATTACCTCAAAAGAACTATTAGATCAGCTTGATGAGGGAGTTGTAGAGCAGATCACCAACGTTGCTTGTCTACCGGGTATCCGTAAATATGCTCTATGTATGCCCGATGGTCACCGCGGTTACGGGTTTCCTATTGGTGGGGTTGCCGCATTCAGCCTTGATGGAGGGGTTATTTCTCCTGGTGGCATTGGCTTTGATATCAACTGCGGCGTTCGGCTGATAAGGACAAGCCTTACCGAGGATGAAGTTAAACCTAAGCTTCGGGAGTTGATCGATATTTTATTCCGTCTGGTGCCAAGTGGTGTTGGTTCTAAGGGATTTGTCAAACTTTCCAGACCCGAGTTTGAGCGGTTGGTAAGTGAGGGTACACCGTGGTGTTTGAAAAAAGGTTATGCCTGGAAAAGCGACCTTGAATGCACCGAGCAGGGAGGAGTTATCCCGGGGGCAAATCCTGATAGCGTTTCGGACAGAGCTAAAAAACGCGGTTTAGACCAGGTGGGAACTCTTGGTTCCGGGAATCATTACCTTGAAATACAGAAAGTTGATTTTGATGAGCAATGTGATAGATCTGTTGCCTCTGTATTTGGTATAGATAGACCTGGCCAGATAACGGTAATGGTGCATTGTGGCTCACGCGGGTTTGGCCACCAGATAGGAACTGACTACCTGCAAAGTTTCGGGCCGGCTATGAAAAAATATGGTATCCATACCAACGACAGGGAGCTTGCCTGTGCTCCGTTTGATTCACCTGAGGGCAAGGCTTATTACGAGGCGATGGCCTGTGCTGCTAATTCCGCTTTTGTCAACCGGCAGGTTATCACCCACCAGGTGAGAGAAGGTTTCTCACGTGTGTTTGGAAAATCGGCTGAAGAATTGGGTATGAATCTCGTTTATGATGTGGCTCACAATATTGCCAAGATTGAAACCCATGATACCGACCGTGGAAGGGAGAAGGTTATTGTTCACCGCAAGGGCGCTACACGCGCTTTTGGCCCGGGAAACACCGAACTTCCCGAAAAATACCGTCAGGTTGGGCAACCCGTTTTAGTTGGTGGGTCGATGCAGACAGGCTCGTATATCCTGGTAGGCACTGCTATGGCTAAAAGGCTCACCTTTGCCAGCACCATGCATGGAGCGGGACGAGTTATGTCACGAGCCGCCGCTACCAGGAAGATACGAGGCCAACAGCTTAGAGACCAGATGGAAAAACAGGGGATTATCGTGAGAGCCGCCTCGATGAGGGGATTAGCTGAAGAGGCAGGCTTTGCATATAAAAATGTCGATACCGTTGTTAATGCGGTCCATAATCTTGGGATATCCAAAAAAGTTGCCCATTTGACACCCCTGGCAAATGTTAAAGGGTAAATAATTGTTAGCACCGTCAGGAAAACATTACTGTGGGATAAAAATGTCGGGAAAGGATTCCCAACATCATAAGGAGGAGAAAAATGGCTTATCTAAAACGAGTTTTAATTGCCACTGTTTTAGGAATTGTCTGTGGTATTTTATGCTGGTTAGGCGGTAAGTTTTTTACTGATATGCAAATTACACCAGCCATTGCTGCTTCAATAATCTTAAACCGTGCTATAATTGGATTTTTCATAGGTATTTCAGGATGGAATATTCATTATCTATTACATGGAGTGATAATCGGAGCCAT
>NATP01000134.1 GCA_002085375.1 candidate division Zixibacteria bacterium 4484_95
TGGGGGGGGCCCTTTCTCCCCTTGATGGTGTGGGTCCAGAGGATATAAATATTGCATCGCTGAAAAAAAGAATCTCCAGGGGCGTAAGGGAGATTATACTTGCTACCAACCCCAATACAGAGGGAGAAGCCACCGCCGCCTACCTTGTCGAGATATTAAAACCTCTCAAGGTCAAGCTTTCTCGAATTGCCAGAGGGGTACCGGTGGGAGGCTTTTTGGAATACGCCGATAAGACCACGTTAAGTAAAGCTATGGAGAACAGAACCGAGATAAAGTAGAGTATTTGCTGAATAATAGAACGAGCTTTGAATAGCCTTTAGTGCTCTTACGATAATCGCAGTTATTAATAGCCCCGTGCTAACGTAAAATGTATTATTCTTTGATAGAACTTTCCTGATATAAAATATGTTGAAAAGAATCCCCTGTGATACTATCATTTTTGCTGGCTAAGGAGAAAATCGGTGTTAAACAGCCTTGATCTTGCAATTCTTTATTTTTTTAACCAAGATTTAGCCAACCCGGTTTTCGATATTTTTTTTACCACTCTTTCCGAATCGAGGCTCGTGTGGATCTTAATGATAGTTATAATGATTATTTTGTTTATAAAAGGTGGTTCAAGAGGTAGGTTGGCGGTTTTACTGGTGGTTGTATGTTTTACCATAACTGATCCATCAACTCACTACATACTCAAGAAGTTATTCTGTCGTTTGAGGCCCTGCCATATCTTTGATGATTTGCGGCTGATTGCCGGTTGTGGTGGGTTATATGGCTTTCCCTCGAACCATGCGGCGTTTTTAGTTGTTTATTTCATAAAAAAACCGGTTCAGCGTTTATTAAAAATAGAATCGTTTGATTTTAATGATTCAAGGATTGAGGGAACTGGGAATGGTTGAGATATCTAACGGGTTAGAGTTTAATGGTAAATTTATCTATTGCCGTCAGGGAGATATAACAGATTCTGAGGTGGAAGCGATAGTGAACGCTGCCAATAACCATCTCTGGATGGGGGCAGGTGTCGCTGGTGCTATCAAAAGGAAAGGTGGAAAATCCATCGAGGATGAGGCGATGAAGAAAGGGCCTATTCAGGTGGGGCGGGCCGTTATAACAGGTGCTGGTAAATTGAAGGCTAAATATGTCATTCATGCTGCTGTGATGGGCCAGGACCTCCTCACTAATGAAGAGCTCATTATAATGGCTACCAGAAGCAGCCTTGAACAGGCCGAAAAGTCACGATTGAAGTCAATCGATTTTCCAGCCCTCGGTACCGGTGTGGGCGGATTTCCAATCGATAAATGTGCCGAGCTGATGATAGCAGAGGCAATGTCGTTTTTAAAAAGCTCAACGCATTTGAAAAAAGTGGGGTTTGTCCTTTTCGATGAAGCAAGTTACCGGATATTTGTAAAAACCCTGAAAAAGATGAGGGGGCTTGTTTAACGCCAAAGATTTCAATGAACAAACTACCACGAAGGGTCAAAGGTAAGTATCTATCTTAGATTGATGTTTCTTAATAGCGAGAAAAAGGTTTACTGTAATGCGGGAATTTGAGTAGAAAGGCACCGGATTATCTTTATGAGAGGTTGCCCATATTGAAAACATAAGGAGTTTTGGTATGACATCTGTTGAAGCATTTTATGAGTGTTTTAATGTGTATAACACAACCTGGTTTCCAGTATCAATAATATCATGGCTTGCATTGATTATTTGCACTTATTTTTTATTCACCAGGCCAAGTGATAAGATAAATGTCCTCATGAAGATATGTTTGGCATTCATTTTCATTTGGAATGGCGCTGTATTTTTCTTTATGTATATGAAAAATTCAGCTATTCCTGGTGGAATACCGATGCTGGCTGCGGGAATTCTGTTCACCGTGGATATTTTTAGGGATAAGATAAGGTTTCAGCTTCCAGAGGAAAAATGTCATAAATATTTTGTATTATCTCTTACCGTATGGGCGCTTGTATTATATACATTGGTGGGTTGGCTTATTGGTCATCCATATCCGAAGGGACCATTGCCAGTGGCACCATGTCCAATGACAATTTTTACTATAGCACTGCTTTCAACATCGATGATTACGTTAAGTAAAGATAGGATACCGTTTACTTTGCTTTTTATCTTACTTTTGTGGTGGGCATTTTTTGCTGGTTTTGGTGCACCTTTATTCTTCGGATTCTATGTGGATTTGACACTTCTTATGGCAGGTATATACGGACTGGTTATGTTAATAAGAAATTGGAAAGTGGCTGGAAAATAACAACTGGTGAGATACGGACAGCATCTTAGAGATATATGCGATATACAAATGGAAAGAGGTAGAGAAAATGAACAATAAAATAAAAGAAAAGCATCATCAGTCGAAGTTTACTTTCTGGATAATATCCATCATGCATGATAACCCGCTTCTGCCGATTTTTAAAAATCCATACAAGCTTTTAAAATCAGCCGGGCTGAAATCCGGTCAGAAGGTGCTGGAGGTGGGGTGTGGTCCAGGATTTTTTACGATACCCGCGGCTAAAATAGTGGGAGATGAGGGGTATATTTATGCTGTGGATGTTCAGCCTCTTGCGATAGAGAAAATCAAGGATAAAATCAATAAAGAGGGAATTAAAAATGTAAAGCCTATCCTGAGGAATGCCTCCGATACAGGTTTGCCAGACCAATGTGTTGACCTCGCCTTCATATTTGGCCTTCGTTACGTCGCCGGAGGGCTGAGAGATGTTCTTTCTGAAATATATCGCATCTTGAAAGCTGGAGGATTGCTAACATTTGAGAAAACTAAGGGTTCGGAGAAAAAATTTATTGAAGACGTAGAAAAAGGAGGATTTATTTATTCGGGGAGAAAATCGAGGGTTTTCTTGTTTACGAAAGCAAATGAAAGCCAGGGATGAGTTAGCTACTGTTACTAAGATCAGGGAGGGTCTCGATTGTATTTTAAAACCGGTTTGACTGAACATATATAGAAGGATATTTTTTTGTGAGTAAAAGTAATTCTTATAATAGCAAGGTTTCAAGGATTTCTGATAAATGCGATCGATGTTCCGGCAAATGCTGTCGTTATTATATGGTGGATTTGCCCGCCCCGAAAAGCAAACTTGATTTCGATAATTATGGCTGGTTTTTAGCCCACGAGAATACGGTGATATATGTGGATGAGAAAAAATGGTTTCTGTGTGTTTTTAGCAAGTGCCGTTATCTCGATGATGATAACCGTTGCCTTATATACGAAAATCGTTTCCAGGCTTGCCGAGACTATTCTGATGAAAACTGTGAATTCGATTCTGAATACGAACCTGATTTAACTTTTACTACTCCAGAACAGCTTGCCAATTATGCCGAAAAGAGATTTGCCAAAATGGGAAGAAAAAGGACGAAAATTTTAAAATAAAAGTATTGAAACCAACAGTAAAGTATATCTCGTTGACAAGCCGTATCTTCATAACTGAATGGATGAAAATCCTATTTTTTGGCTAAGACGATTTGAAAAAATTCCCGGAAAATTGTATCGGTTTTAATAATTTTAAAATTTGCTTGTTCGATTTCATTTATCAACCCACTTTTCAGAAGGCTTTTGTAAGTAGCGTATTCTGGATTAACCCGTTCCATTAAATCGAACAACCATGCTTTCCATTTTTTATTTGGTTTGTTATGCTCCAGGATCGTAATTTTCCCCCCGGGCATAGTTATCCTGTAAGCTTCAGATAGTACTGTCGAACGCACTTCTTGTGGCATTTCATGGAGAGCTCCACAGATAACGCTCTTGTTGAAATAGTTATCAGCAAAAGGGGCATAACGCGCGTCACCCTGAATGATAAACGGTCTCTCGTGCTTCTGTTTTTTTCGAGCAATCCTTAGTTGTGCAAATGATATCTCGATGCCAGTTATTTCACCTATTCCGTTTTGCTTTTCATATAACATCATTACCAGCGTCGCCGTTCCACAACAGATATCTATGATTTTATCTCCTGGTTGAGGGTCGATCCATTTTATTATTAGCTCATGGAATCTTTGCTTGCCACCAAAACCCCCGTTGAAAAGGAAACAAAATAGCCTCATAAATGGATCATAGACTTTAGAAAACAGGTTATACCAGCGCTGATATGTTTTTTGATAATAATCCAATATTTCTGTATTTGTTACACAGTTTCCAAACTATCAGTGTTTTAGATATCTTAACTCAATTGTAAAGCTATTGTATCTCTGGCGGTTTATTTTTAAATCTAAGTCAGTTGTTCTCATCTTTTTTTCCAAGCACCTTCATCTTGGCCTCGATCAGTTCATTATGTGTAAGGTCCAGCATTTTGTACAGCTTATGCACAAGATAATCCTCATGGGCGGATAAACGACCGTCAGCATACACTACTTTCCAGATCGTCTCGATAACTTCTTTTTTCTGCTGAGCCGAGTAATTCTGGTTGATTAGATTGGTAAAACCCCAGAGATCGATTCGATTCTCAAGTTCCTTTTGCGCCAAATCTATGAGCTGGTCGATCTCTTTATCAGTCAGATAATAGGCATTTTTAATGATTTCGATTATTCTTTCTTTTTCAGCCTGGTTGAACTCATCATCAATGTTTGCCATCTCGATTAAAAGGGCACAGGTGGCAATTTGTATGTTACGAGATTTGTCCTTTACCTCCCTTTTATTATCTATCGAGATATTGTTTTTAAAATAATCTTTAATGTGCTTGAACATCATTTCCCTGTTTCTCTGATAGTTTTCTGGTTTTCAAATCTGCATTTAAAAAATATCTTTTTAAAATGTATAAAATATAAGAATAATCTGATATTACAATCGTTTTCTTGAATATGGCCTATATTTGTTCAGGATACAAATATGATTGTAATTGCTTTTGGTTTAAAAATATTTTATTATTTTAGAAATTCTGGATGATTTTTAACTTTTAAAGGAGTGGAATATGGCAGAGCTGGTTCCCCAGAAGAGAAAATCGCTTGATAGCGCCATTACCCAGATAGAGAGGCAGTTCGGCAAGGGTTCGATAATGCGTCTAGGGGATGGTGTATCCCCTAAGAAAATTCCCACCATTTCAACCGGTTCTTTGGGGCTGGATATTGCTCTGGGTATCGGTGGCTTGCCCAGGGGGAGAGTTATTGAAATATTTGGCCCTGAGGCTTCGGGTAAGACTACCCTTGCTTTACATGCCATTGCCGAAACTCAGAAGTTGGAAGGAATTGCAGCATTCATAGATGCCGAACACGCTTTAGATGCCATTTACGCCAAGGCCTTGGGAGTCAATATAGATGACCTGCTTATCTCCCAGCCCGATACGGGGGAGCAGGCGCTGGAAATAACCGAAACGCTGGTTCGCTCGGGCGCTGTTGATATAATCGTTGTCGATTCAGTAGCGGCTTTGGTTCCACGGGCTGAGATTGAGGGAGAAATGGGAGATGCCCATATGGGTTTGCAGGCACGGTTGATGTCGCAGGCATTGCGGAAGCTATCAGGAGCTATATCTAAATCGAAAACATGCGTGCTGTTTATCAACCAGATAAGGATGAGAATTGGTGTAATGTTTGGTAACCCGGAGACCACTACCGGTGGTAAAGCGCTTAAGTTTTACTCATCAGTGCGACTGGACATAAGAAAGATCGCCACCATTAAAGAGGGTCAGAACGTTACCGGCTCCCGAACCCGTGTAAGGGTAGTTAAAAATAAGGTAGCACCACCTTTTAAAGAGACAGAATTTGATATAGTCTATGGAAAGGGTATCTCCCGTACCGGCGAGCTTATCGATATCGGTGTTAAGGCCGGAGTTGTCGAAAAAGCCGGAACATGGTTCTCCTATGACGATGACAGACTTGGCCAGGGACGGGAAAACTCCAAAAAATATCTCGAGGAAAACGCCAAGCTTGCCAACGCTATTGAAAAGAAGATTCGCAGTTCTTATGGTTTAGATGACGGTTCAGAGGATAAAAAAGAAAAGGAAAAGAAGTAGGACAGACATTCTTGTCTGTCCCCTACTGATGATAAAAGTTTGTAAGTCAAAACCCCTGTTGTTTTTACAGAAAGAAGAGGCCGTAGGTCGGGGTCTGAGTAAAATAAAAATCACAACAGCTCTAAATTCAAATTGTCAGGTTTCTCCCGTTGGTCGGCTTGCCCGCTCAGGTAACACGACCTGCTGACTAAACTCTTATAGAGGCGTATTGCAATACGCCCCTACAAGTTAGAAAAGAATAACATCTTTTACCGATATGATAATGTAGCTGTATATATTGACATATACATTTTATTATCGCCCCTACAAGTTAGAAAAGAATAACATCTTTTACCGATATGATAATGTAGCTGTATATATTGACATATACATTTTATTAT
>NATP01000033.1 GCA_002085375.1 candidate division Zixibacteria bacterium 4484_95
ACAATAGATAATCCGATTCTGCGGACATCTGAACCTGTTGGACCTGCCACAGGTGGTCAGGCGCCAAACTGGACAATCGGCGAAGGCTCAAACAGCCCCGACGCTAAATTCGCCAATACACCGGAAGATAAAGCTCCGTATACCGGTGAACCGAATGTTCCTGATCCCAATATCATCCTGCAGGGTGGCGATGATTGTGCCAATGCAACTGTTGTCACAGGTCTGCCATATACCGACGATGGAACTATCGTGGGCTACACTGACGACTACGAGGAGGTATGCCCGTATTCATCTACCTCACCGGATGTCGTGTATGTGTTCACACCCACTGAGGATATACCTATAGATATTACGCTCTGTCTTGGTACAACCGATTATGACACGAAGCTGTTTGTCTATGAGGATGTCTGCGAGAGCCCGTATTACGCCTGCAACGATGATGCCTGCTCCGATCCATTCCTGTTTGATTCTGAGTTGATCGGTATGGTCTGCTATGCCGGACATGACTACTACATTATTGTTGACGGTTATGGTGGCGATGCTGGTAATTATACAATTGAGATTACCGAAGGCGAAATGCCTCCGCCTCCGCCACAGTGTCCGGAAGGCTCAATGTTCAGCCAGTCGCCCAACCTACCGGATGCCGATTACTGGTCATTCCATACAAGTGATATTGGCACTGATCCAGATTATCTGTGCTATGAGAACTTCTGGGATCTGACCGCTCCAATCGAAGGAATCGGTTTCTGGGGTCTCGATCTTGGTTTACCGCCATGGTCTGAGTGCTTCGAAGATCCGGCGGTTTTCGAGGTCATCTTCTATGAAGATGATGCTGGACTCCCCGGTGCTGTTGTAGCTACTTATACTACATCGATAACACCGGTACCGACAGGCTTACTCTATGCCGGCGTTTACGAGATGAACTGGTATTCCGGTCCAATCAATCCGCCATTAGACTTTGCTGCCGGATGGGTTTCCATCCAGGGTATCAGCGACCCGCAAGACTGCGTATTCCTGTGGGCAAGCTCTTATGACGGTGACGCACTGGCTTATCAGTGGGATGGTTCAGCGCTGGTTCAGCTTCTCGACGATAACTCCAACGGCCTAGACCTGTCGTTATGCATACTGCCGTCGTTCCAGCTGCCATGGTTGTCCATTGATATTTCAACCGGTTCAATCCCCTATGGCGATCCGCCGATTGATATAACCGCTACTATGGATGCCACTGATTTAGAGGAAGGCACCTACACAGGCTCAATTAACTTCACAACAAACGACCCGAACAATCCGAACCCGACTGTTCCTGTAACATTCGTGGTTGGTGAAGTGGGTTGTGATTACGTGCCTGGCGACGCCAATGGTGACGGCAGTCCTGCGGGTAACGATGTTACCTACAGCGTCCGTTACTTCAAAGGCCTTGGTGATCCTCCTCCAGACAGCTGCCCGTATCAAGGTGGTTGGTTGTACTCTGCTGGCGATGCCAACGGTAGTTGCTCATATTCAGGTTCCGACGTAACCTTCCTGGTTGCGTACTTCAAGGGACAAAACCCTGAGATCCTGTACTGCCCTGAAACCCCGCCTGCTGGTGGTGGTGGTCCTACTGCAATTATCCGTGGCAACAAAGCCGTAGTACCTAAGAACCAATAATAGAGCCTGAACTTCTTAACCCCCTCCCCCGAATCGGGAGGGGGTTTTTTTTATTGATAAACGGAGTATTAAAAAATTTAATTGTCGGTAATGTAGCACCCCTACTTCTGTCAGGAACAAATTCTGGTCAAGATATCCAGGTTATCTCCAAAAATTAAAAAGCTTACGAACAATACAGGCTATGTCTTATAATTATATTGAGTTCTCGGAAATACCATTAAAAATGTTGAACATCACCAAACTTGACTTTGTCTCTTCGTGAGCTGAATTCATCAAGCTCTTTATTCTCCAGACGATTAGATTCTTCCGTATAACTTTGCAATTTTCTTTTTTTAAGTTTTTCATACTTCTTTTTTTCGCGAGAAGCTTCAAGTAAAGCCTTTTGAGCACCTGCTACATTTTTCTGAGCCGATGACACAATCTTGGCCTGATTTTTCATATCACCGGAAAGCTTATCTATATATCTCTTAGACAGGATTAATTGATTGATATTTATCCGGCCGGGCTTTCTAACGCCGTATAACGAAAAGTACTTATCATGCTTAGATGTTAAAGAGGCGAGTTTGTTTTTCTCTTTCTGACAGCGGATTTGTTGGGTTGCCAGTTTTCTCTTTTTATCCTGTTCCAGTTGTTCTTTATATCTTTTAATCTTTTCCAGCCTGAAATTAAACTTTTTCATCTTTGACAGGCTTAGCCAGGATTTGTTTTAATACCTCTAACGATTGATTATAATCTGCTTTCTCATCGACCTTTTGCCTTAAAAAATTATTTAAAGCATCGATTTTCTCCAACGCAAAGTCGATTTTTTGAGATGAACCTTTTACATAGGCCCCGATATTGACCAAATCTTCCGCATCACGATAAACCGCCATTATTTCACGGCACTTACCGGCGATATCCATGTGCTCTGGCGATACGACATCAGACATTAACCTGCTGATAGATTCTAAAATATCAATTGCCGGATAATGATATTTAGAGGCAAGGTTTCTCGAAAGGACAATATGCCCATCGAGAATAGCTCTGGTGGCATCGCTTATCGGTTCAGAGAAGTCGTCGGCCTCGACCAGCACAGTATAAAATCCTGTGATGCTTCCTTTTTTTGACTGGCCCGCTCTCTCCAGCAGTTTTGGAAATAATGCGAATACCGAGGGTGTATAACCTCTGGTTGTTGCGGGTTCTCCTATCGACAAGCCTATTTCACGTTGCCCCATTGCCACCCTTGTTAATGAATCTATCATCAAGGCCACGTTTTTACCCTGGTCTCTGAAATATTCAGCAATAGTAG
This sequence comes from candidate division Zixibacteria bacterium 4484_95, assembly GCA_002085375.1. Classification (GTDB taxonomy): domain Bacteria; phylum Zixibacteria; class MSB-5A5; order UBA10806; family 4484-95; genus 4484-95. The sequence continues at coordinate 2,936 of NATP01000033.1, forward strand.
TAGCCAGCATTAGTCCTTTTATTCGCAATAGTGGCGAACGATCAGATGTTACAGCCACAACCACCGATTTCTTCAAACCTTCAGGACCTAATTCTTTCTCTAAAAACTCACGCACTTCTCGGCCACGTTCACCCACTAGTCCAATAATATTGACATCGGCAGATGATAATTTAGCTATCATTCCCAGAAGAATGCTCTTGCCTACACCAGAACCAGCAAAAATACCTATTCTTTGCCCGAGTCCGCAGGTTAAAAAGCAATCAATTGCTCTTATACCGGTATAAAGCGGTTGGGTAATTCTTTTCCTTTCCAGTGGCGCCGGTGAAGAGCCGATAAACGGGCGGGTTTCCCTGCACAGTAACGGCGGGCCATCATCGATGGGGTTACCCAGACCATCCAGAACTCTACCCAATAACTCCGGTCCCACCCTGGCAATCAGGGTATTTCCACCAGCCAAGACAACTGCCCCAGGACCTATACCTATCATCTCACCCAAAGGCATCAGGTATATCCTTCCATCTTTAAAACCGACCACCTCACCTGCTACAAAACCATTAGGTGTAGCTATTGAAACCTGGTCACCAACCTTCAAAGCGGGACCCGTAGCCTCAATAACTGTCCCTATAACACGACTTACCACTCCGCTCTGGTCAACGGTCTGAACGGAATTTACTATGTTCTTGATCTTTTCTACTTTTTCCTTAAGCTTGAGCATCAGGAAAGCATCATCATTTGTTGTTTTATCTTGGCCAGTTGAGTCTCAATCCGACCATCAATTACCGAGCCATTCATTTCAATCAAACAACCACCACCGGTGATATTTTTATCTGGTTTGAGCAAGAATGAGAATTTACCCTCATATCTATTCTCCAATTTATTCAAATAACCCTTAACTATTTCATAATCAGCAGGATTTATCTTCACAGCCACCTCACCGGAACCGGCCAATAAGTCAAGACATTTATCCACATTAGCTTTTACGACATCCGGCATTCTTGAAGCCGCTTCGCTAACAATTTTCTCAGCCAAATGGACGCTAAGGTCTAACATCCACTTTTCAATTTCCTCAAAGAAGATATCACTTTTTTTATTCAGTTCATCAATAACATTGCTAAAAACCTGGCTTATCTGCTCTGCTCTTGCAGTCCCTTCAGCGAATCCTTTAAGCCTTCCCTCTTGGAAACCCTGATTGTATGATTTTTGCTTCTCAGATTCCAATCGAGCTTTAAAAGATTCTGAAACAACACCTCCCTGTGAATCAACAATCACTTTATTCCTATCAATGTTTTTTGACGACTTTCCATTGGTGAGGATTTTAGAAGATGTATGATTTACGTTTTTATGTTTAACATTTTTCTTAATAGAGGTAACTTCCTGAGAGGGACTATTTTTTTTTAAGTTTATTTTTTTAGGCAACTTAAAAAAGGGGAAATCGGGTTCTTTAAATTTACCTTCTTTAAAAATCTTACCTATCTTACCAACAGTAGCATTATCTTCGTCTATATACTTATATTTCCTTATTATTTTATCATACAACAAGTTCTTCTTTTCCTCCACGGCCGGCGATAATAATCTGGCCCTCATCCTGAAGACGCCTTACTGTTTCAACAATTTTCTGCTGGGCAGCTTCCACATCAGAAAGCCTCATTGGCCCCATGAACTCAATCTCTTCTCTGATCATTTCAGCTACACGCTCGGAGACATTTGAAAATATCTTTGTCTTAATCTCTTCCGAGGCAGCTTTTAAAGCAATTGCCAGCTCTTTTGTCTCCACCTCTTTTAACACCCTTTGAATAGAACGGTCATCTAAAAGAAGAATATCCTCAAATATAAACATCAGGTTTTTGATTTCAGCAGCAAGCTCGGGATTTTCGTTCTCTATCGATTCCATAATTGCCTTTTCGGTAGAGGAATCCATAAGGTTTAAAATTTCAGCGACCATCTTGGTCCCGCCAGAGAGGGATAAATCGCGGCTGCCCGCCTCCTCGAATTGGCCCTCCAATACGCCCTCAAGTTCATTGATTATCGTAGGTGAAATTTTCTCCATTGTGGCAATTCTCAAAGAAACCTCCGCTTGGAGTTCAGGTGGTAAATCCGAAAGTATTTGTGAAGCTTGTTGGTGCGAAAGCTGAGTTAGAATGAGAGAAATTGTTTGTGGATGTTCATTCTGAATGAAATTAATCAGCTGTTTGGGATCTATATCTTTTACCATTGCAAAACCAGTAGCCTTTAACGATCCCTCTAGTCTTTTAAGTATCTCCATTGCTCTTGATTTGCCGAATGCCGATTCCAGGATATCACGGGCATACTCTGCACCACCCTGGTTTATATATTTCTGGGCCATTATCAATTCTGAAACCTCTTTTAAAACCTGCTCTTCAAGTGAAGGGGGAATATCCTTGAGGTTTGCTACCTGGATCGTGAGTTTTTCAATTTCGGGTTCAGCCAGCTCTTTTAAGACCTTTGAAGAGACATCAGTTCCCAAACCTACTACCAGTATAGCTGCTTTCTGAGCACCTGTTATTTCATCTATACTATGTTGTTGAGCCATATCACTCCGCCATCATCGTTTTTATAACTTTGGCCATCTCCTCAGGATTATCATCGGCGATCTTGCGAACATGGTCAATCAGCTTTGGTTCCTTCGATACTTTGGGAATGATTTCAGCAGCTTTTCTCTGGACCTCAGCCTGAGCATCCAGAAAACGCCTACGCGCCTGGTATCTTTTACTCCAATCAGCATATTTCTTACGCAATTTCAAAAGAATCAATACCACCGCAATAAGAAGAAGAATCCGTAAACCAATCTTCATCCAATATTTTATCATCTCCTCACGTTTTAACCTTTGGTCTTCTTCCCAAACATTCTGAAATGTCTCAAAAGGTATATTGACGACCTCGATTACATCATTTCTCTTTTCTGAAAATCCGACCGCTCCTTTAACCAGTGCTAAAAGTTTATCGATCTCTTCTTGGGGCCTGGAAACAAACTGGCGTACAACCTTACCATCAGGACCCTCTACCATCTTGTAAGTGCCATCAATCGAAACCGACACATTAAGCCTGGTAATATTGCCGACCTGATTCACCAGATGTTCAATTGTTTTATTGACCTCATAATTCCTAACAGTAGTCTTCTTCGTATTTGTAACATCCCTTTTGTTTTCTTTATCAGCACCTTCAGATTCGGATTGTTTCTCCTCACTAATTTCCTCCGACCTGGTCGAAATATTATCCGGGTCGTAAAACTCGGTTGTGCGCTCAAGCTGGTCGAAATTCAAATCCGCATTTACACGAACAACCGAACGATTAACCCCCAGAACTCCATCAAGCATCGATTGTGCTTTATCCTGAAGATAACCTTCAATACTCTTTTTGACCTCAAGCTGATTTGAAGATAAAACAGCCAACCCATTGGCTCCACGGCGATTTGACAACAATCTTCCCGAAGAATCCAGGATAGTTATGTTCTCAGGTGAAAGTCCCTCCACGGATGACGCCACAAGATAAATTATGCCTTCAACCTGCCTTTGGGCCAAGGGTATATTACGATTCAGATATAAAACAACCGAGGCAGACGGTTCTTTTTTATCCTCTTTAAATAATCTGGGTTGGGGGATCACGAGATGTACACGAGCCGATTTCACTTCTTTTAGACGTGAGATAGTTTTTGTCAATTCTCCTTCCAGAGCTCGGCGGTAGTTTACTTTCTGCAAAAAATCCGTCATACCCAGGTTTGTCTGGTCAAATATCTCATAGCCAACAGAACCACTTCGGGGCAAACCGGCCGAGGCTAATTCAAGCCGAACCTGTTGGATTTTTCTTCCCGGCACAAGAATAGCCGTTCCTCCCTGGGAAAGTCGATATGGTATCTTAGCTTCTTTTAAATGGTCAATAACCTCCCCTGACTCTGCAGCATCAAGATTACGATATAACACCTGGTACTGAGTCTTCATAATCTGCCCAAAAAGAAATATCATAATTACCAATGTTAATCCAGTAAAGCCTATAAAGGTAGCCTTCTTGGAAGAAGTCAAACCTTTCCACCAAGGGAAAATGACATCTATCAACTTATTAAGATATTCTTTTAACATAATTAAACCTGCATACGCATCAATTCCTGATACGCTTCAATCAATTTATTCCTTATCTCCATGACCAGCTCCAAAGCAACCCCGGCTTCTTCAGCAGCTACCATCACCTCATGTATATCTGATATCTCACCAACGACGAATTTCTCTGCTATTTCAGCAGCTTTATGTTGGAGATCGTTAGTATTATTCACCATCTCCTTTAATACCTCAGGAAAACTTAAAGTCTTTTCATCCTCTTGCTTGTTTTTAGCAAGTGAGGAAAAATCGGGTATAATCTGTCTTGAATATCCGGGTAAAATCTTCGTCATACTAAACTACGACATCAATAAAGCTACCCGGGAGAATATCCTTGCCCGGGCCTCTGGAACTGATCTCTTTTTGATACTGTTTTGTCAAAACTGAAACATCAAAATTACCGAATAATTTTCTTATCTGGTTGCTTTCCGCAGAAGAGAAAAGGGCCGATGGTACTATATCATCCATTCTATCAGGATCTGGTTTAAGCCGGGTCGGTTTCCAGACTTTTACAGATTTTGCTTTATCCACAGTTTGGGATTGAATTTTGTCCTTTATCAATCCTTTGTTTGTATAAAGTCCTAACGAGTCAATCCTCATAAAATACTCCTTAAACCGAAATTAAATATCGAGTGCATCCATAGCCATTTCTTTTGCTGACCGAGCCACAGTTACGTTAGCTTCGTAAGCCCTCGATGCAACCATCATCTCTACCATCTCTGCAATAATATCAATATCAGGCATTTCCACATACCCGTTTTCATCAGCATCTGGATGAGTAGGGTCATAAACCATTTTAAATGCAACCGGTTCAATTACCTTCTCCTCAGCCGATACAAAGGGAACTTTACTTGTTTTACCGCTTACCGCTGAGGAATTGGGAAGATGCTTTATATGTGTTCGTGATAGAGCTTTTACCGATTCTTTAAATGTATCAATAAAACTCGCCTTTTTCGAATCCTCGGCGAAAACAACCTGCCGGCGTTTATATGGCGTACCCTCAGGAGTCTTGGTAGTTTCAACGTTGGCTATATTCTGGGCAATTGCATTTATCTTTTTTCTCTGGGCGGAAAGACCAGATGCAGCCATATCAATTATAGAAAATATACCATTCATCTTTACCTCCTGCCCCTGATAACCATCTTTAGAGTATTGAACTTGCGAGTTAACATCTTTGTACCAAAAGTATAAAGTATTTGATTTTCCGCTAGGGATGACACCTCTTTCTCAATATCAACATTGTTTAAACCAGATTTATTGGAATTATCCTTATCAGTAATCACCTTGATTTTATTAGGCCTACCTAAAGTAGGAATATGTCGATCGCTTGTAACATTAAGAGAAATTTTCTGTTTCCTTAACGCCGATAACATTTCCTTTTTAAAATTGATCGATTTACTGCGATACCCGGGTGTTGATACATTAGCGATATTTGCTGCAGTAAGTTTCTGGGCGGCGGATGTCATGTGTAGAAACTTCTTAAAAAATGGAATACCCGCCTTGTCTATCAACTGGCTTTTTAAAATCATACTCCTACCCAGATATTCTTAAAGCAAGCCTCGTGCCATCAAAACAATATTACTTTGATTATCATAACATGGTATCAAACTGAAAGTTACAATGATTCAGAAGGCAAGGTCGCAAAAAGTGTTTCATTTAAAACGGAAATATTTTCCACCTGAAAAATAAAAAAATTCTTGAAATGAACAAATCAGCAATTTTTCTATTTTAACTCAACAGATTCACCTGACAAGTTCTCTGGTTCTTTGAAACTGTCTTCAAGCGCTAAAACCACGATATCTACACGACGGTTTTTAGCTCGACCTTGTTCAGTATTATTCGAAGCGATAGGACGGTATTTAGCATAACCCAAAGCTGAAATTCGCTCTGGTGGAAAATTATGTTTTTCGATCAAATACCTTAAACACACGGTAGCCCTTGTCGTGGAAAGTTCCCAATTGGAGGGGAATTTGGGTGTATTTATAGGAAGATTATCGGTATGCCCTTCAACCCTTATATGGTTTGGAACTTTTAAAAGCTGTATTGAAATAAGGTCTAATATATTTTTCGCCTTATATTTCAAATCCGCCTTACCTAGATCAAAAAAGGCTGTCTCGCTTATATGAATTACCAATCCCCGTGTTTGAAGTTCGGTACTTAACTGCATACCAAGTCCAAGTTGCCGTGAGATTTCATCAATCTGTTTTTTAAGGATAAGCAAATCACCTTTTTCCAAACATCGATTTATGAATAATTCCGATGAAACCTCCCCTGCTGGTCCTGCCGTAAACTCAGCAGTACCCCTCAAAACGGAGCTTAAAGCCTCTGTAACCATTTTAAATTTACCAGCATCAACTCTCGACATGGAATACATCACTATAAAAAATGCTAATAGCAAAGTTATCAGGTCGGCGTAAGTCAAAAGCCACCGCTGAAGATCCTCATCGTCATCATCACCGTCTCTTCTTCGGTAAAGCAACTTCTCCTCACTTATTTTTCATTTCGTTGATTGGGATTAACAAACGAAAGAAGTTTGTTTCGGATAACTCTGGGATTTTCACCGGACTGTATCGATATCATTCCCTCAAGCACTAGTTCTAACGTCTTGGTTTCCTGTTGATGGCGGAAACGTAACTTGTCGCTTATCGGCAAATAGCAGAGGTTGGCCATAGCAATCCCCCACAACGTTGCAATAAAAGCACCTGCAATAGCACCTGCTATTTTACTTGCCTCATCTACTTGAGAAAGGGCATGAATTAAACCCAGCACTGTGCCTATTATACCCATCGTCGGAGAAAATCCCCCCAACTTTTGGAAAAACAATATGCCGGTTTTGTGGCGCTGGTTTATATAAGCCATTTCAGTCTCAAGGATATTTCTAAGCATTGTAACTTCAGTGCCATCGACAACAAGTTGCACTGCCTTGTGGAAAAAAGGGTTTTTCAGATTTTCTAAATCTCGTTCAAGACCAAGTATTCCCTCACGTCGGGCTTTCTCGGCTAACCTGACTATTTGATCAATCAGGTTTATAGAATCGACCGCCCTGCTAAAAAAGGCAATATTCAAAAGCTTGGGGATATTACCAAAAATTCTATATGAGGTGGTAACCGTTGCCGCCCCTAAAGTGCCAAATATCACAATTATCATTGCCGGCCCGTGAAACAAGGCAGACAGGTGCCCACCTTCAAGCACGAAAGCAACAATTACAGCCCCCACCCCGACAATTAATCCTCCTAAAGTGGCAATATCCATAATGATAAACGGGCAGAAAACCCTGTTTAACTTATCGGCTTATGAATAAAGTGATTTAGAGAATATAAAGCGTTATATAAAAATTGTTGAGTTTCTTGGTAGGTCAGACATTCATGTCTGACATGACAGGCAAAAATGCCTGTCCTACCTAAACCGTTATTTATATAGGTAAATAGTCAAAACCATAAAAACCTTAATTGTACTAAACAAGACTTAATTTGACACCATCTACCTCTGAGAGGTTTTTTCTCAGAGGTAGATGACCACATTTTTATACAACTGTCAAGTCAAGTCCGTCTTGTCACAGTATAAGCTTGAACCCGTTCGTCGATATTCCACCTTATGCCATAACCTTTAACAAAGTTATCAACAGTTCTGAAAGTTATATAAGCATCATCACATATCCAAGCTGTAACTATATATATATACGAATATTGCCAATAAAAGAATAATAAATACTTTTGAAAACATTGAAAGATCGTTATACTGAGTTTTTAATGAATTAGCAAATCTGATAATAGCTTCTGCTAACCTTTTAGCCATCCTTGTCTTATCCTATTTTTTAGAATGCTAATTTAATATATTTTTTTCGAATTCAACAATATTTTTACAATTATACTTTAATCAAAAATACTTATTCATCATTAGGTCGGTTTACTAATGAGTTAAACGAATGATAAAGACGATATTTCTTATACATGTAAGATCCCTTTCCCTATAGCGGAATTCCTTTATAGTCTAAACGTCTCGTTTCTCCTATTGGTAATCATGCTACCATCAAGGGAAAACGATTTATTTAAAATTCATTACTCAATCAATCCGTAGCAAAACGTGAACTGAAGGTTCTTATGCCAGCTGGTTGAATTTTCGTATTCCCCACTCGGCCGTAAACAGCAATATTATCAAAAGCAGGACATAAAGGTTACCGGTAAGGCGATACTCGGAAAACACCTCGCTTCTCTTTGTTTTTAACCTGAGGTTTTGCGAGAACTCCGAAAAATTATCAGGAGTATAACTTTTTCCACCGGTAATTTCCGCTATTTTTTCCATAATAGCACAATTTGCCGAGGGATTCTCCATCTCCAGGCTTAAAGCCTCCACTAAAAAACTGCCGTTAGCACTGGCAATCGTATCACCATCAATAAGGGCAATAGCCTTAAACTCATATTTCCCTGGTGCTGGCGAGCCAAAATCGCCTGTATACTTACCCGGTTCCAGCCCGGATAAAAGCAGTTCACGCTCCGTTTTCGAAGAATCTATAACCATAACACTGATTCGGGCACCGCTTACAAGATTATAATTATCATCAAAAACAGTCGCATTAAATCCTACCGGTTCACCCAGTTTATAGACCGGTTTATCAGTGCTAAGGTTGAACTTCTCAAGGTCCTCTCTTATCACCAGCCAGCGGACCAGATTGCTCCAAAACTTCTCGATCCTCTTTAAGTCAACCATATCGATACCAGCTCTGAAGTATCTGGGCCACCAGGGGAAACCGGTAATGGCTATGGTCTTTCCTGTTTTATACTTCCCAGCGGTAACAACCGGCCAATGCTCACCTGCATCGGTAATGACCTCCATCATTATCAAAGCATCCTTGTTAAGTTCAAGAGGAGCGATTACATATTTCAGAGGAGGAAGCTGTTCCCAGCTCATGCCCTCGATATCCAGTATCGCTCCAACTCGTGGCTGCATCGTCGGTTTTGGAAAATATTCCCCAAATTCGATATCCACGCGCGGGCCAAGTTTAACAGGTAAATACTTCTCCCATGACCTTAGTTGAACACCACGGCTATTAATTCCAGCCAGGTACAAAAACCCAGTGCCAGTTTCCATCGCAGCTACCAATCTATTGATCTGGGAACCTAAAGCATTTGAGTTCAAATCCATTACTATCACAAGGTCTATTCCATCCCACAATAGTTGTTGAAATCCACCATGTCGGTTGGCAATGGCAGTCTTAACCGCAAAATGACTGTCTTTTTCTAAAACTTTCTTTAAAAAAGTATATTCCCAATTGAGTGACGAGGATAAAATCAGAACATTCATTTTATCTTTGAGAAATTTGATTGTAAAAACACGAGTGTTGTTGTCTTTGGTTGTCTCATCCTCGATGCTGGAAATAATTGCCTTAAGATCTTTAACTCCCTCTTCTGCCACAGAAATCCTAAATTCAGCAATCGAATACGCTCCATCAGGGGGAAGAACAACACGTTTTGAATCAAGTGTGCTTTTATTATCGCGGATCTCCATGATGACAGTCTGGCCATCGTAACCGTTGGCTCCAAACTCAACCTCTATAGGTAATCCGGTATTAGTGTAACCCACCGGTGGGTAATCAATCTTGTTTATAAAAATATCCTTCCGGTTAATTCTGCTACCCACTACAAGGCTATAAACAGGCACTTTTACCGTAGAAGCCGATTTTATCGGATCCGGGCCGATGTTACCGGCTCCGTCGGTAACGATAAGCAGGGCACCAATCTCATCATTATCCAGAGGTCTGATTAATGCAGTAGCGATATTGGTTGCCTTACCTATAAAACTAAACGAATCCGGAAAACTCTCAAGCCTTACTAATGAATCAGAAAAACCATAATAATTTAACGGAATTCTCCTTGGCATATAATCACCGATAGCAGAAGATGCTATTTGATACCTTCTACCACTTTTTTCCTCTGTCATCATACTCGAGGATAAATCCACTACAACCCCAAGCTTATTACCGGTCGTCCTCTCTGAAAAAACTGTCAACAGGGGTTCTAAAAGCAACAATCCAATCAGGGTTACAGCGATAATTCGCAGAATCATCAAGAGATATTTTTTCAGTTTAGAGATATGGGGAGAGAGATTCCGATAGCTCCACCACGAAATAGCCAATGCTGACAACCCAATAATGACATAAAATATTATATAGTTACTATGGAAATTTATAGAAAACATGTTATAACTCACCGAAGCAAACAACTACAGCAGTTATTAACATTGTATTAATTTTCTCGATAAACAGCAAAGTCGGCTAGTTTGATTAAGTTCTCCTTATAATCAATCCCTTTTATGTCAGCCACTGCCTTCTTAGCCTTTCTTACATAATTCCGGGCTCTTTGGCTTGCATAGTCAATACCACCGTTTTGGCGGATTAAATCAACCATCCATTCAAACTCGCTCTTATCAAATTTCTCCTTATATAGTTTTACGACTCGGTCCCTATATGGTTTGCCGCCATTTTTTAAAGTATAAATTAAAGGCAGAGTGACCCATCCCTCGCGGATATCCGAACCCAACTGTTTGCCGGTTTTAGTAGTTTCACCTACCAAATCCAGGAGGTCATCGGTGATTTGAAAAGCGATACCGAGGTTTTCACCGTATTCACGCATCGCCCTTTGTTTACTTTCATCGCCACTATTACATATAATGCCAGCCTCACCAGCACAGGCAAAAAGTGAAGCGGTCTTATCGGCAATAACCTTTAGGTAATCTTCCTCAGCTAAATCGAAATTGCCGGTGTTATAAACCTGATTTAACTCTCCAACCGAAACCCGCTGGGTTGCTACAGAGAAGTTTTTCAAAAGACTTTGCAATCCTGATTCAACCAACAACCCGAATGCTTTGGCAAATAGATAGTCACCCATCAACACCGATACCATATTATTCCAGCGATAGTTGACTGTTTCTAGACCACGCCTTTTAGTCGATTGGTCGATGACATCATCATGCAGAAGAGTTGCCACGTGAATTAGCTCAATAGCAAGTGCTGCATATACAACTCGAATATCATCTGTTCGACCTGCCGATAAAAAGATCAGTCCCGGTCTGAGCAATTTGCCTGAACGTGAAAACAGGTAATCGGATACTTGGCCAATCAGTTCTGAATCGGAAGTAAGAATCCGTTTTAAAAGCACATCATACTGCTTTATCTTGGATGTAATCGGTGAAAATATCAGTTCAATTTCCTTATTCATAAAAAACTAACAGCCCATTTTATTCGGCAGGGTAATTAGCTAACACTCAAGCTACATATTAGAAGTTACCCCTGATATCTCCCGAAAATTCATTCTTAATGCCACCCGGTATCAGCTGGAACCT
>NATP01000135.1 GCA_002085375.1 candidate division Zixibacteria bacterium 4484_95
ATTGCCACGTAATCGGCACGTATCGGCAACTCCCGATGACCGCGGTCAACCAAAACCGCCAACTGAATACAGCGGGGACGCCCATAATCCGATAGCTCATTCAAAGCCGCTCGAACAGTCCTACCAGTATAAAGCACATCATCAACTAAAATTACTATTTTATCATCGATCGAGAACATAAGGTCTGTCTTTTGAATGACCGGCTGATCAAGCCTTATCCAGACATCATCACGATACATGGTAATATCTATCGCACCCACCGGCAAGGCCACTTTCTCGATTCGCTCTATGGCTCCGGCTAAACGTTCAGCTATTATCGCACCACGCGTACGGATGCCGATAATGACCATATCCTTAGCACCACGATTGTGTTCAAGAACCTCATAGGCAATGCGATCAATCGACCGGGCTATCCCTTTAGCGTCCATTATCTTCGTATCAGGCATACTATCCTTAAAAAAAAGCCCCAATAGGGGCAATTAATTTATTTTCTTATTCGACCAACATTCCTAAAAGATGGTATTTATAATTTAAAAATTGTTTTGTCAAGAAGAAAATAATGATTGTAGAGACAGAATATTATTCTGTACGAAATTGATGATTTTTTTTATCCCCTGGGACAGAACGGTGCTCTGTCCCTACAAAATATAATACATCGGGAATCATAGTTCCCTAAGCACATTACGGTGCCAACTATCTATTTTATTTATCACCACCCTTTTTGGTAGTAATCAGCGGTGTATCCTCTTTGCCCCCTGCTAACAAAACCGGTTCATTTATCGGTGGTGTCTCTGGACAATACAGGATTTCAGGATTGTAACCTTTGAAATATCCAACCAGGAAAGTCACATCAGAACCAGCATATACGCAGTTACCGTTGGCATCACCACCTGAGTATAGCCAACCACCTTGATACTGGCAACTATCAGGAGGAGGAGAACCAATCCCTTTGAAATAGCGCACGCTGTAGGTGACATCATTGCCCATAACACTGCCATCACCATTGGCATCGCCGGGGGTAAAATCGCAACCGGACGAAACACCCGCACCCATCCAGAAACCAGCCTCGATTACGTAATTCTCCGATGACGATATCCCCACTATCGGCTGGCCGATTGTACCATCAACCCGATAATTATCAGACTCTGAAAACCCTCCACCGGAGGCGATGACATAGCGATCGATCGTGTATTCCTGAGCAACTACCACTAAGGCTGTTGATAGTATCACTATTAAAATCTTATATATGTTCACCTGTCACCCCCTTACCGTATATTATTTTCAAGTTCAACAATTCTACTTTCAAGCAGTGATATTTGTTGTTGTTGTGCTTTGGTTAACTCCAACAGGTAAAGGACAAGTTTATCATACTTGACAAAGGCGGGTTTGCCATTATTATCATGTGATACTAGTTCTGGAAATGTTTTCTCCACATCTTCTGCAACTAAACCGACATCCTCATCGCCGGTTTTCTGCCAGTTGAACTTTACTGGTTGCAGGCTAAGAACCTTTTGTGGATTAATCTCAAGATTTTTCACGTTTTCCTTTGTTCCCCCGACAGGAACAGATTCTTTCCATAAGACTCCATTGTTATCCACAACAACATTAGCCAGATCTGACATCGTAAAGGATATACCCCTTAATCTGATGGTCCCCTCAACGTCGAGTTTTTCCGTTGGTGCATCAACTCCAATTCCGACATCACCGCCAGAAGCTTCACCATTATGGGCTATTATTACATCGCCGATAGGTGAAAAAGTAATATCACTACCACCGCCATAGATATAAACATCCCCACCAGCAAATCCGTATCCTTTACCACCATGGAGAATCAAATCACCGCCATCTTTCGTTTCCAATCCACCGGCATCACTGTATTCGCCCGCATATATTTCAAGATCGTGTCCCGGTTCGTTTATTCCATCGGACTTTTCGACATATATACTTCTGGTCAAATCCTCCTCTGTAAAACGTAGATTACCGGCAAGCTCCAATTTCTCCTGAGGGTTTAAAGCTCCTATACCAACATTATCGCGAAAATATCCCGTGCCGTTGAAGTAACCTGCCCAGTTACCTGCATTTTCCACATGTATCCCATCTCCATTAGCATTGGTCACCCGCAATCCATGGTTTCCAGAATTCTCTACCCACAGGGCACAGGCACTACTTGTACTAACTTGAACTCCCCTGCCAGGTCCAATCTTTTCTACGTTGAGCAACGGAGCAGAATCAGAACCGACAATGTGCACTTTATTCGTAGGACTTGCCGTACCAATGCCAACGTAGTCGTTACTGTTCTCCAGTCTAACAACAGTTCCATCGTCAACCCAGCCACCGCCAGAAAAGGCATAATCACTGGTATCGGTGCGGGCAGAATAAGCAGACATATTCAATTTTTGCCGTGGGGATAGAATATCGCCCCCGACCACGAGCTCAAGCCAGTAATCCTCATCAAAAGGCAGATTTAACGGATTTGCCGTCCCTAATTCAACGGTAAAGTAGCCATCGACAAATTCTACATCCTGAATTTCCTCCCACAGCGGAATGTCTCCCGAATCAATACTATAAATTTTAAATACTACAGGTAAGTCCTCGTTGATGGGATTTCCCTCGGAGTCTTTCAGTATCCCCTGATAGGTCATTGTCCGGGGAACTGAAGTTATTATTCCAGGCGAGCCTCCTTCAATTTTCAAGTTGCCCGCTTTTACGGTACCGACAGCGACTATGCTTGTGAATATAGCAATAAAACAAACCGCCACCAGGTTTCTTAAAAACCTGTTGTTGTAACGCATAATACCTCCATGTTAATAAGGTTAAGGTTACTTAATACGAGCTAATTTTTAAAATTCAAACTTGCTTTAAGATGTTAGACTAAAAACCTCATCTCTAAATAAAAAAATAAAATTTGCGAATAATTTTGTCAATGAAAAAATTCTGCCAGGAGGTAAGTATAAAAAAGTAGCCGGTCTCCGTTAAAGGACCGGCTATCAGATGTAGTTATAGGGAAACACAGAGTTTTTTATAAAAGTTTAAGAAATTGCTTCGTCGTCTATCTGCACTCCTTACAATGATAGGTAATATAAGCCTTTAACACAACATACACGGTTCCCTAAAAACCTAATTAAAATCAGGCACCTACCTGGGCTTTAAGCCACTTGGTGGTGGATGATTTAGGCCGTTCGATAGGATATCCCATAGCCCGGCTAACTATCATCTGCGAACACATACCCATTGCCCTTGAAACCGAGAACAGCACGGTGTAATACGAGAACTCTTTTAGACCGTAATGATATAGCAAGGCTCCGCTTCCAGCATCGACATTTGGCCATGGATTCTTGGCTTTGCCATGTTCCTTTAAAACTCCAGGAACGATAGTATAAACCTTATCGACGATCTGGAAAATCGGGTCGTCAGCCATATGTTTCTGGCCGAATGCTCTGAAAGCAGTATAGCGTGGGTCGGTGACACGCAAAACAGCATGACCGTAACCTGGAATGACCTTGCCAGAGTTTAAAGTATCCCAGGCAAACTGTTTTAGTTGCTCATCGGTAGGAACACCCTTGAATTTCTTATGAACCTCTATCACCCATTTGAGACATTCCTGGTTGGCAAGCCCGTGAAGAGGTCCAGCCAGTCCGTTCAAACCAGCACTGACAGCATAATAAGCATCGGAAAGGGCACTTGCTACACAATGCGAAGTATGAGCCGAGACATTACCGCCCTCATGGTCAGAATGAAGCACCAGATACAAGCGCATCATCTTGGCAAAATTGCCGTCTGGGTCGTCGACACCCAGCATATAAGCGTAGTTAGCTCCCCAGTCGAGATCTTTCTTTGGTTCAATACGTTTTCCCTTACCAAAACGCATACGATAAACACCAGCGGCAATGTTGGGTAGTTTTGCCAGAAGGTTCAAGCAATCTTCAAGCATCGGTTCCCAGTATTCAGTCTTTTTCATCCCCTCATCGTAACGCTTACGGAATACAGACTCATTTTCCATTACCAGTATGGCAGTGTTAAACATACACATCGGATGGGATTCACTTGGCATTGCCTCCAAAACTTTCCATACATAGCCCGGAACCTCACAGCGATCAGAAAATTCTTTCTGCAGGTCAGCAAGGTCATCTTTAGCGGGAAGTTCACCGGTGCACAATAAATAGAATATCTCCTCAGGATATTTCTCGGTTAACTCGCCAATTGGAATTCCCCTGATTAAGAGTCCCTTATCAGGTGGCACCTCGGAAGTATCACACACCATTGCTCTTACACCACGCATACCACCATAAGCCTGGGAAATTTTTACAGACGAGATCTCCTTGTCCCCGTGTTCGGCCAGAAAGTTTTTGATTTCCTCTCGAAGCCCTGGTATTTGCTGGGCAAGTTTCTCTTTTAGTGATGCCATATTCTCTCCTTTTCTACCGGCAATTTTACCGGGTGACTTTAATTATGGTTATCTGGTCAAAACCATCTTTTCCTGCTTTTTGGGCTCTGATTACAAAACATGAATTTGTGACAAATTTCACTTGCCAACCCAAAAAAAGACATTTTTCATACATTTGTAAAGTTAATAAAATAAGTTTGTGAAAGTCAATAGTATAATTGTAACATTTTAAATTTTTTCAACTTACAAAGATTTAAACACGATAGGTTATTTCATATTTCCCGCGCATCATAACTAATCTATATTTTAAATTTATTTTAAAGTAGTAGTCATTAAAAGAATAATAAAAACTATATCAAGAAATTAACCAAATCGTCATTGGCTAAAATAACAAATAAGATACAGTCATGTATTCTTCAAAAAAGGGAGGACATGATGTCCTCCCTTAAATCAAACTGGTTCAGCTTCTCCCCTCAATCTTCTTTTCCGTAGGTAATGGCTGATTACACAGGTGGTCTTTTTTCCTATGAATCGAGGCTTTTGCGGCCCGGGTTGCCACACTATGGTTAACACCGGTGATCTCGATTATCTTATCAACCGCTCTGTCCAACCAGATTGACCAATGGGCACCAGGAAACTTTTCAGCGAAATAATCGGTCACATCATCAGCGATAATCAAAATATGTTTGGCCGTCTGCTTTGCCTGGGCGGTAACCAAAAGCGGCAAGATATATTTTTTCGTGAACATGGCTACCGCTATGAGCAATATCGCTCCCATCGCCTCAAAGGCGCGGTCGCTTACGAAATTGGTAATGCCGGAAAAAATACCCGCATCAATTATGAATAATTTATCCATATTCTCTCCCTCTCATTTTTGTTTTATTATTAAACATGCCAGTTTCTGGTAGAAACAAGGCATGCGACTACGAAATTTATCTCTATCTCAAATTTCAACATTGCCAGATTCGAGATTTACTCAAGTTGCCAACTCGTTGAATCTGGAACTGCCATCCTTGTGCGATAGATTACACCCGAATGATATTTAATAGTAAAAAGATATTTTGATGATGTGTCCGACAAAACGGAATTGGGGAAAAGGTCGATATACCAGTATCCGCTTGAATCGGTTTGGG
>NATP01000034.1 GCA_002085375.1 candidate division Zixibacteria bacterium 4484_95
TGAAATATATTTATCCAATATATCACTTTCTTCATCTATATCAAGAGCATGAATCCATTTTCTTAATAACTTTGTATTTGGTAAGTTAATAATTTCAATAATCTTATTAACATTTAATCGGTCCTTTAATATTAATGTAGAAAAGTCAGGTATTTTTTTATTAATTATTAAGTTATCAAATCCGTTTACTTTCATTATTCCTGGTATAAGAGCTCTCAATTTTGCTTCAATAACTAATTTTATAATCCACAATAAAATAAATGTTAATAGATATATGTAGGGGCGTATTGCGATACGCCCTTACGCAACAATAAAAAAATTTATATTGCCGTTCCGTCAATTCATAGCGAAGCGTGAACTGATGGATTCGATGACGGTCAGGTCAAGGTCTTCAATCTACACAATCTGGTCGAACCAAGTTGCTTTCAATCCCCCAAATACTCGCATATTCCCTCATATATAGCTTTGGCGCATTTACGCTGGAATTTGTCGGTTTTTAACATTGCCTCCTGCTCGGGAATCATCATAAAAGCGCACTCAACCAGCACCGCCGGGCAATCGGTAACGCGGGTCAAGGCCAGGTTGCCATAGTATAAGCCATGATCGGGCAGGCCTGTCTTTTTCAGAAGGTGTTTATGTATCGCTTCGGCTAACGGTCGAGCCTGATTGAAATAATAATAAGCTGATGCGCCGTTATGGGTAAACGGGTTTACACCATCGGGCAAAGCGTTATTGTGGATGCTTATCAATATATCGGCATCCCACTTCGTCGCCATATCCACACGTTCGTATAATCCGATATCCTCATGTCCCATACGAGTCATTAAGACCTTTGCGCCCTTATCGAGAAGAATCTTCCGCAGTTCATAAGCGATCCACAAATTGGCATCTTTCTCTTGCAGACCTGTTGGCCCTTTCGCGCCAGGGTCATGGGAATGGCCCGGGTCAAGCGCTATTCGCAAACCCGCTACACGAGAATGAAAAAGCCCTTTTGAAGGCGGCCTTTTCTTCAATTGAACAATGAAATTATCATCTTCATAGTAACATTTATAGCCCCAGAAATGCTCATCAGACCAGCGGATGTTCAGCCTATATATACCGTTTTGCGGCTGGCTCCACCAGATCGATTTAATATACCTCTGGGTATCGTTTAAACGAATCCAATCGGTATCGGAGGTGAGACCATAAATATCGATCATCATCAGGTTGCCATCCTGTCTGACCTCAAACGGTAGTTTATCGCCAATATTCATTGAGACCTGGACATACCTGTTGAAATTATTCACGATCACAAATGAGACCTCGCCACCGGGCAAAGATGTGCCAACCGGCTCAAGTGTAGCATCGATTTTCTTTACATATCCATAAACATTATCAGCTAACATGACCTGATAATAATCGGGGGTCTCGCCTAAATATCGAAACCTAACACCAGCCGGCTGATTAACAAGTTTATATCCTTTAGCTGGCGCCACCCTTATTATATGCGGATTGCCGCCGACCAAAACTACAACTTGCTTTGGGTACTCATCGAGGCGAACCACGTAAAAATCCGTGCTGTCGATTTCAAACTCCGTCCATTGTAAGATGCCCGTTGAATCACATATATCATTCTCATACATATAGTATACCCTCGATGAGTCAACCATTCCATCTATTCTCATAATCGCAGTGTAAGTAATATAAACAGAACTATCAGATGCTTTCGGTATCTCACCAAATACGCTCTCGTATTGCCAGGGTTTAACATCAGGATACATTTGAGTCCAGTTTGCATCGTTTTCGAAACAACAAAAGGCTCGACCATACCCCCTAGCTTTAAAAGAGAATTCAAACGACCCCGAAGGTAACAACACCGTCCGCCCCGAGGGTGCAAGAGATGACAATTTAATAAAATCATCAGAACTATCGGCAATAGGCCCCACGAAGATATTTACTGTAGCAAGGCTTGTATCGCCATTTAAATCGGACACCAGGTTAAACTGAAAGGAACCGGTCTTTACAGGTAGAAAGGCCAAAAAACCGCCATCAGAATGAACATCGATATCATGACCATTTATAAAAAGGTCGGCATCAGCACCGGTATTGCCAAATATAAAGGTCGAATCTACAGCAGGTATATGCTGACCATCCTCGGGATATATTACCTCAAGGTGATTCTGTGCCAGACATACCGTTGATGACAATAAAATATAGCCGATTATGCGCAACATTAATTT
This sequence comes from candidate division Zixibacteria bacterium 4484_95, assembly GCA_002085375.1. Taxonomy (GTDB): domain Bacteria; phylum Zixibacteria; class MSB-5A5; order UBA10806; family 4484-95; genus 4484-95. The sequence goes on from NATP01000034.1 coordinate 2,220, forward strand.
CTTTCTATCACCCCTAACCCTGGCCTATCAGGGTATTTCAGATATCCATTTACCGCCTTTATACCATCATAAGGGTCATCACTGATTAGTATGTTACCATCGAGGTCAACATAATCGACCAGTGGTGCAAGCTGGGCGGCGGCTGAGATACCTATCGATGTCTCCACCATACAGCCGATCATAATTTTCATTCTGAAAGCTCTGGCAACAGCAATCATCTTGAATGCCTCACGGATACCGCCTGATTTCTGGAGCTTTATATTTATGCCGTCAACTATATCTCTATATCGTGTTATATCCTCAGCCTTCATCACACCCTCATCGACAATGATGGGTAAATCGATTTTTCCACGTAATATCTTAAAGCCCTCATAATCTTCCCAATGAAGCGGTTGTTCTACAAACTCGATATCAAACCTCTCAAGGTATTTTATTTTCTGGATAGCCTCTTTCAATGTCCAACCGCCGTTGGCGTCAACTCGTATTCTGGCTTTAGTTGCATCGCGAACAGCAGCCACCATATCGATATCTGCCGGAACACCAACTTTGACTTTATATACCTGATATCCCGGGTTGTCCTCAGTCTGGCGCTTCATCGTCTCAGGATCTCCTATAGAGATGGTATATGATGTAGGTATATCATCACGAGGAGTTATACCCAGTAATTTATAAACTGACACGTTTAATTTTTTACCGATTAAATCATGCAGGGCGATATCAATAGCGGCTTTGGCGGCGCCGTTATAAGCGGCTATCTTCTCCAACTTGCCCGATATCTCCTCAAGCCTGAACGGGTCATCCCCGATAACTTCCATCGCCTTGCTTATAAAACTGTTAACAGTATCAACAGACTCTCCATAATAAGAAACCGGTGATGCCTCGCCCAGACCACCATCGATATCAACCATGACCACGCTTTTCTCATCAGCGGCTCCATGAGAAGTTCTGAAGGTCTCTTTTAAATGCACTTTCAAAGTTTTAAAATTTAATTTCATTTTCACCTCACCGCTTTTTCAGTAATTCCAAATATTTTCTTGCCGGCATCAATATAACCCTTCACACCAACCGGTATGGTAAGATTTTGAGTTCCATGTCCGCAGGCGACATTGGTTATTACCGGCACTCTCAGACTACCAAAATATTCATCGATAATCTCATCTAACCTCAAGCTTGGCCGAGTGCGACGTGTTGGATTGCAATCCACCAGCTGGCCAATAACGAATCCTGCCGCCTGCGAGATATCGGTTGCCAGAAAAAGATGCGAAAGATAACCATCCAAACGGTATGGTTCTTCGTGGATATCCTCCAGGAACACGATTTTGTTCTTAAACGAGGTCAAAAATCCGGTGCCAACCAAATTATTCAGTAAAGAGATGTTCCCGCCTGTGATGATACCCTCGACTTTACCGGGACGATATTTTTTAATGGGTCCGAGACGTTCGGGGTTTTTCAGTTTTCCGATTGGCTCCGTTGTCATTATAACATTTAATAGATTGTCGAGAGAAAACTTATAATTCCCACATGAAAAATTGACAGCGGGCATCGGTCCATGAAAAGTCACGAAACCACCATTGCTGAATGCATGAAGAAGAACTGTGATATCAGAATATCCAACAAATATCTTGGGGTTGGTTTTTATAAGGTCAAGGTCGAGGAACCTTAAAAGGCGAATACTACCATTACCTCCCCTGGCGCAAAATACTGCTTTGATACTGTCATCAACAAACATCTCGATTAAGGCATTAGCGCGGGTTCTATCATCGCCAGCAAGATAACCTTTTTTTAAAAAGCACTGGGGATGAACATAGACGTTAAAACCAGATTGCCTAAGTCGTTTAACACCCAATTTTAAATATTTCAATTTGGGGGAGCTACCCGGTGCTACAATTGCAATTGTATCGCCTTTCTTTAGTGCTTCAGGCTTTGCTATTCTGGCCATATATGGTACGCAATCCCTCCATGCCCTATCCAAGCCTGAGTAAGTTCGCTTAAATCATAGGCGCAAATTCCATCTGATACATTGTATCCCGCGGGGTCATTAACCAACACTCTATTACTTCTATCAAACCCTCGCACCACTATGAGATGACCATCGGTTTCTGATATCGGCGAACCTGCAAGTTTTCCATAGTCAAAAGCAATACTTATGACAACCGGTTTGCCATCCAACAGTTCCGGAACAAGTTCATTAAACGAATTATGTCTGCCAACCCACGTTTTCTCCATCCCTATAGCATAAGCTGCCTGTATATTATACAGCCAGTTGCCATAAATCTCATTATTGGGGTCATAGACAAGCTCCGAGACTTCAAGAGGGCTGTAACCACGACCATGGTAGTTCAACACCATAGCCAGGCTGGTGGGACTGCAGGTTAAACCTGAAATGTTATCCGGCAACGAATGTTGGCTTCTGAATGGAACCGCAAGAGAAACCTTTTTAATCCTATTAACAACGCTATAGTGATTATTGTATTGCCGGATATCAGCTGAGGTATTGGAATAACAAACGCTAATCCTATCAATAAAGAATTGACAGCTTTTATCTTTAAAGCAAACAAAGGTAAATTTATAAAATCTCATCGGCACATAAAGTCTGATAATATCAACATCCAGCCAACCGACATCCTCAATATTATCAGAAGGCAAAAACATTTTTATACTGTCAAAGTCAACGGGCTGAAATCCCCATGTCTGGTAGCTAAAATTGTTCCAGTACTTTCCATCGGGACTCACTGAAACAGCAATATATAGACCACCACAACTATCACAAAAGCAATTCCAGCTAAGTAAAATCTCATTGAATTCAAAATCGGTTTTAACAGATGGGCTTTCAAATTTTGCTGTTCCTTTTTCGTTTACGCAAAGCAATTCGGTACTGTCCTGGTTGAGGGCGATTTTATCGAATCTGAATCCATCCCAATCACCACCCTTTTCATAAAAATCAATATGATGAATACTGAAAACGCCACTTGTCGCCTGGCGGGTCATAACCAACAACATTAAACATAGTAAAAAAGCGACGATTATAAGTAAGACCTTAATCCTCAATTATTCTCCTTACGGTCTTCAGACCATAATCGAGTTCTTCCAGATAATTGCTCTTTGACAGATCAAGACTGTTTATATACACGCCTCCCCGTGACAAGCTTGAATGAATATAGTCTTTATCAGTAATCGCCAGGGCCACATGTCTTTCAAAAAAAATAAGGTCGCCGGGCATAAGCTCATCTCTCCGAACTCCGTGGCCGGATTTAATCTGGTCCTTTGTGTCACGAGGTAAATTAACGCCGAAGAACTTAAAATTGAGCTGAACCAATCCAGAACAATCTATCCCGAAAAAACTCTTTCCTCCCCAGAGATAGGGAACACCGATAAACCGTTTAACACTTTCCAAAAAATCCGGCATAGTTCGGCGGGTTAATTTAGGGGTTTGTTCAAAACAAATTACATCATCGTCGGCTAAAAATATCTCACCATAACGGTAAGTATGGGAGTGTATAAATCCCCCATGTCTCTTATTAACTTTAATAACAGAAGTAAAAGGTAAAATGGTTGAAACAGGAGCTTTTTTATCTGGTGCTGTGTAAGCGGTGGCCAGCGTTGCCGAAACCACATAATCCTTGCCCGATTGTTCCCTCTCCTCAGAGAAAAACTCGTTTCCAACATACCCTTTGTAGCCGTCAGCAAGCTCTACCAACGAATATCTTTGACCTTTTTCAAGCAACTCCAACGGTTCATTAAAAAGAGCCTGGTTGACTCTTTCAGAATTGAATTCGGGTTTTGCCCAAATATCCGCAAGGTTAATATTTATTCGATATGGCATCATCCCCCATAATAAATTCTGGGCAATCTTTCAGACAGAGCAGATAAAAACTCGTAGGGAAATGAACCGGCCATTTCAGCCAACTGTTCTACAGTTATAACTTCATCCCCCTGTTTTCCCAGCAATGTAACCTCGTCTTCAATTTCCACTCCAGGAACACCAGTAACATCGATCATTAACGCGTCCATACATATTCTGCCCACTACCGATGCACGTTTTCCATGAACCAGCACCCAGCTTTTATTGGAAAGCGACCACGGGTAACCATCGGCATACCCCGCACCAATGGTAGCCAGAACCGTTTCTCGAGTTGGTATGAAACTACTTCCATAACCGACCGGTTTACCGGCGGGCCATCGTTTCAACTGGATTATCCGGCTTTTAAGACTTAACACCGGTTTAAACCCCACTGCTTGATTGCCATTCGGTAAGAGCCCATAAAGCAATAATCCAACACGAACCAAATTAAAATCTTTGCAATGATGAAAAAGCAGTCCACCTGAGTTCTCAATGCTACGGTAATGGCACCTATGGTCAAAATCAATTACCTTAATGGCTCTTTTAAAACGCTCAAATTGCCTTTCGGTGAAAACAGCTTCTCCACAACTTGAATCCGCCAGGTTGCTTGAGACGCCGACGACTTCTATATTCGACATGTTGCCAGCTAAGTTTGTAATCGCTTCCAGTTCAGAGGTCATTATACCATACCGGCCCATTCCCGTCTCGATCTCTAAAAATACCTTGACTGTTTTATCTAAAGATTTACCGGCAAGGTTTAAGGCATCAAGGTAATCAACCGAGGTCACTGTTGCCACCAAACCCGCTTTCACCAACCTTAGAGCTCGTTTTGGTATATCCGGATAAAGCACTACGACCGGAATTTTAACACCGGCTTTAACCAGTTTCTCGCCTTCCTCTATAAAAGCAACTCCCAAAATGTCGGCACCGCATTTTTCTGCCTGTAAACCCATTTTTATCAACCCGTGTCCATAAGCATTAGCTTTGACAACTGCCATCAAAGCCACATCATGCTCCAAAAGGCTTTTTACCTTTCGGAAATTGTCATTGAAAGCGTCCAGATCGACCTCAAGGAATGCTGGTCGCAAATCGCTTATTCTATCCTCTATAGAATGTCTCTGGTCTTTATGAGTTTTTGTTTTCGCCATAGGTCTTTGTATGTTTCCCTTTCTCTTATTAAAAAATCATTATCACCGGCAACCAAAACCTCAGCGGTTTTTAACCGGCTGTTATAATTTGATGACATAGAAAAGCCGTATGCTCCGGCTGTAAACAAACACAACAGGTCACCCTCTTTTATAGGCGTTAATTCGACATTTTTCGCGAAAGTATCCGAACTCTCGCAGACTGGACCCACAACATCGACATTCAAAGTCTTTCCTTTTTTCAAAATCGTCGGTTCAATCCTATGTTCTTTACCATACAAGGCCGAACGAATAAAGTCATTCATGCCGGCATCTACAATTGCATAAATTTTACGATAACCTTTCTTTAAATATGTAATCTTCGTGACCAGAACACCTGCATTGCCAATAAGCGACCGCCCTGGCTCAACAATGACCTCAGCCTCAAGACCTTTGAGATAAGGTACCATCTCCCTGACATAATCAGCAGGTTCGGGAAGGTGCTGGCCTTTAGCAAAAGGAACTGCCCACCCTCCTCCAAGGTCAATATGTTTTAAAAATATATTTTGTTCCGACAATTTACAAAATATTTGTTTTAATTTCAAAAGCCCCTCGACAAAAGGACTGACCGATTCAATCTGTGAGCCAAGGTGCATTGAAATGCCAACCGCTTTCAAATATTTTCTATTCGATATCTCTTTGTATATATCTACAGCTTGCCCTATCGGAATCCCGAACTTTTCCTTTTTCAAACCAGTGGCGATATACTTATGAGTCCCAGGGTCTATATCAGGGTTTATACGCAGAGAAATCGGGGCCGGTTTATTTAACCTAATGGCAACTTCCTCAATAACGTTCAGCTCATTTTCAGACTCAACACCGAAAAAATCCAGTCCATTCTTTAAAACCATCTCTATCTCTTGCCTTTTTTTACCCACACCAGAAAATATTATCCTTTTTACGCCGGCTTTCCTAGCAGTTAAATATTCACCTAAAGATACAATATCACATCCACCGCCAAGTTCGGCGATGACCCCAAGTAGCGTCAAATTCGAATTAGCCTTGACAGAATAAAATATAGAATGCCTTATTTTGCCAAAAGCTCTCGAAGCCACTTTAAAATGACGAACAAGGGTCTTTAAACTGTAAACATATAATGGAGTGCCATATTTGTCTGCTAATTCTCCAAGATATATCGATTCACAATAAAGCTTTCCTCTTTTCCTTAAAAAATAATCCATCTTAAAAATTATCTATAAAATATGCACAAACCCTATCAATCCAATCATCTACTTCCGAGGTCTCGACAGAATAATTATTTACCAGTATAGAAAAAGCAACCAAACAACCTTTCCTGGTGGTTAAATATCCAGAAAAGGTCCTTGTGTTCTCAATGGAACCCGTTTTAGTCCGCATCTTGTTTGCCAATGGATGACCGGTCATCCGCCTGCGGACACTACGGTCAATGGTTGGTATCGCCAGCGATTCATAATAAGTAATAAAATAAGGTGATGTATGCATATATTCCAGAAGTTTGATAATAGCCGACGGTGTAGCCAGATTTATATAAGACAAACCGGAACCATCACAATAGCGCACATCGTCTTTGCCGATACCTATAGATTCAAGCCAGTTTTCCACCAGCCTTGTTGACAGCTTAAATGAGCCTTCACCGTATAACTCGGCACCCATGGTCTTCAGAGTTTGTTCGGCAAAGAAGTTCTGACTATTTTTATTGATAACTGATATCACCACTCCAAGTGAATCGGAACACCAATCAAAAAGTCTTATCAGATTTTTATAACGATACTTTGGTGGGATATTTTCGCGTCCGACGTTTAGATTGTACCGTTCACTGTATCGATATAATCTGTTTTTGGTACAAGGGTTATCGAGCACGGTTGACCGATTATTTCTCCTGGATATACATGCAGATCCACGCAATTGTCATTAAACGATAGCGCTGAAATGGGACAGGCATACCAGTAGGTCAAATCATCATGTGACCAACCGGGTCCAAGTTCATCATCCTCGAAAAAGTTGTTATCGACCACAAGATCACCCTTGATATTATTTACCCCTTTTTTTGCAATACTATCCGCCCAGAGGTCCAAGACCTCGGTCACAGATTTTCGGAATCGCCCAGAGATAAGCGGATCTCCACCACCGGCAATTAGCAGGTCACCTTCAAGGTTGCCTTTTTTATCTATTTTCCCATTTATAAAAAAGGAGGTTATAAACCTGTAGTTTGGACCAAAAATTTCCAAAGCGGCAGCACTTGTGAAAAGCTTTAAATTGGAAGCAATAGTGAATCTAAGGTGAGCATTATGACTGAAAATCATCGAATCAGCATCAATATTTTTAACTGCTATACCAACGAAAGCACCATCCAAAACATCGTTTTCCAATAGCAATTCAACATCACAATCAGCACAAAAACCAAAGGCAATATATATCGTAACAATTACCGTCGTGACCGCTGTTATTTTCATATCTAAATATAAAAAGCCCACCCGCCTTCGTGACGGGCAGGCTTTTACTTTCAACAAGCAGAAATACTATTCACCAAACTCTGTTAGAATAGCGATAAATGTCTGACGTATCTCGGGTAAAGGCATTGCATAAGTATCAAAGTTCAACATGGCTGTTTTCTGACCGGTAGTAAATGTTGATATATGACCGACAGGCCAGCCATAAGGATGTGGATAGTCAGGATCATAAATGGGAGGTTCTCCGTCAACCCATACACCCCAGGTGAATATCACTTCACTAGTCACAGTTGCATCATCACGAAAATGGATTATCTCGGCTGCATAGTCATCCTGATCGCCGTTCTTGGCCACGTCGATTTTCATCGAATCGGGCAGGTCAAGGGCAGTGCCGGTATCTTTAACCGCCCAGGTAAACCACCACCAGTAATCCCAGGCTAAACCCTCATCACCTCCAGTTGAATCGATACCAAACCAGTCATACTCAAAATCTCCCGCTGATGGGGGATTTGTATTGTACATCCATGGTAAAACCAGTGGGCCGGTGACGAGTAGATTGCCACCGTTTTCCAAGTAATAGCGAAGAGCTCCACCGTCGTTAGCGGCGATATCATACCACCATGTACCATCAGAACTGCCGACATCGGAATCTGAACACCAGACAATTGTCGAATAAACCGGATTACCACCAACGACCAAATCAGATGAGTCAGGCATACCCTGAATGTAAAAATCCCATTCCGCAAAGGCATATCCCTCAAGAGCATCACGGTAGAACTGTTTCTGGTCGCGCTCCTTGGGCATATCCGGATTCCCATCATTATCCAACCACAGGAAATCATCCACATATAGTATAGTTGCTGGTTGGATTATGAAAGCAACTGAATCCCAATCGGAAGTGTTACTGTCCTGGTCACGACCACGAACATAAAATATTGCGGGGTCATTATCATTGACATCAGCGAAAGAGACTGTAGTTACATTTAACCATTCCGATACACTATCTATTGTCGGGAAGGCATATTGGTATTCAATAATATCATTATTGCCTTTACCATCATCACCCTCCCAGGCAAATTCAATCGAAGAACCAGAAGCAACATAAGAACCCTCTGTCGGACTCTGGGTAATGCTGACTGTAGGAGCGGTAGTATCCGGTTCTGGAGGAACAGCCTCAGCGACAGTAAAAGACCTTGTTACAGTTGCTGTATTACTGGCATCATCAGTAACGCGAATATGGAAAGTGTATGTCAATCCCCCAACATCGCCGTGAAGTGTATCATAAGTTACACTTGTTACATTAGCAATATCACCCCAATCACTCTCCAGTGGTTCCAGATACCATTCGTAACCCAATATTTTCTCACTTCCTCCTGTGGCACTCCAGCTAAAGCTGACACTGGAATTATCAGGAATTGCGGTAGATGTATCAGGTGCAGATACTACAACCAGTTCCAATGCTCTGGTTGGATTAGGTTCCCATGGCTCTTCAGTGCTACAGCCAACAATGATGGCACCAACCATCAAACCGGCCGCAAGTAAAAATACTATCTTTTTCATTGTCTCACTCCTTTCTCCGGTTGATGGTTAATTCTCGATTCCAAAATAAGTTTCGAGAATGACATCCACATTCGCCTTAAAGTCTGCATTATCCCAACGATAGCTTCTACCGGCGATATAACAGAACGCACCGCCACCGCCCTCACCGTTGGGCAAAACAACAAACCCTGCATGTCCACCTGGCGCTTGATTAACAGCCTCATATATCCAGACGTTATTAGGGCCATCGGTATCAGGAATTTCCCACAGACTTTGACCGGTTTCTTGGTGAACGTTGGTGAGAATACCAACCTTAGCCACAAGAGAATCCGGTCCAAGACCAGTTCGCCAGGAACCATCAACGATGCCACAATATGCGCTTAGCTCATCAAAGAACCAGGTTGAACCATAACGAGCAGGCAATAATATATTGCCGCCCATTTCAAGATATGCCATGATGGCATCTTCACGCTCAGTCCAGTAGGCCTGATCGCCCGAATAATTGTTCCCAAACCAGCTGATGGCATCGAAGAATAAAGTATCGAACATCCATTCAGGTATGGAGCCGGTACCGAGCAAGCTGTCAGCGAAATCAGGCATGCTTCCCAGAGGGGCACCATCAAATAGATCCCAGCACTTAAAGTGAGTTCTGTTGCCCCAAGGAACACCATCATTCCACATCGGTGGCGCCTGGCCATAAGTTGCCCAGTCAACGCCGTTGACGCAGAGCACGCCATTACCAGCCGCCAGTTCAACAATTGAGAAATTGACCTGGCCAGTTGCTGTAAAATTACCACCAATATCATAAGCGGTAACATCTACCCAGTAACTACCCGCTGCCAGGTTCTCAAAAGTCGTTTCTGTCTCGGATGTGTTAATTGTATCTCCCTCGCTGGTTATGATGATAAAGCTGTCAATTGCACTGTAGTAAAAATCTACTGTGGCCGTGAAACTGACCGTTAACTCTGCTATTACAGGGTCAGTATACGGAACTATGAAAGATTGATTATTCTTGATAGACAAGGTCAATTCCGGTGCAAAACCCGCCTCAACCACAACACTTACAGAAACAGGAGTAGGGTCCTCTTTATTAAAATTGTCAACGGCCCTGAATGATATGGTTCGAGCACCCAACTCAAGATCGCGAATATCAATTGTTAGAGTGCTGGTGGTAATATCAGCAGCCACACGTGTCCAATCACCATTATCAATCCTATAATCCACCGAATCAATCGCACCATCAATATCCTCACCTTGGATTACAAAATGAATTCCTCGGCCAGTAGCTGCACCGTTTGGTGGACCGGTTAGTATCCTGGTATCGGGTGCATAATTGAAATCCCTGATACGGTTGATAGCAATAGTTTCAATAGCGGGTGTAGGATCCTCGCCTTTATCATTGTCCATAGTCTTTACCTCGAAAATATAAGACTTGTCAAAAGACGGGAAATCCAATTTGAGAGTAACGAAAAGATTAGGAGTGACTTGCCATGTGGAAATGTTAGTCGTATCTACCCCAATACTATCCCCGTTTTCGTCTGTTTCTATTTCATACAGGTATAAACTGTCACCGGTGTCACTTATTATTTTCCAGTAATACCAATAAATAGCACCATCGGGGTCACTTCCCCGCCAGAAGATCGTAGTATTGTAACAAGTAGCCGAATCTGGCGCCAGCTCAATCTGAAACCCATCGATGAAAGTATTGGGTGGAATATTTGTGTTTGGTTCCGTTCCTTTCTCAGCGCAATTAACCGCCAAAAGGAGCGACAGAACCACCAGACCAAATATCTTTACACCCAGTTTGTTTTTTATTTTCACTTTATTCCCTCCATTAATTCTTGGCGATTATCTAAAATTTTAAACTGGTTGAAACCCTATGAACACTATTCAGCCGGCCCAGATCATTAAAAGCATAATCGACAGAAAATATTCCACTAGATGAAAATGGCCATTTAAACCCAACTCCAGCGGTAAAGCCACCTTCATCCATATTGATCTTGTATCCGGCACGAAGTGCCAACATATCCTGGAACCAGTACTCCCCTCCCAGCTGATAACGCTCATCGTTATCAGGGGGATGAGCAAGCTCGGCTACCAAAGTTGCTTTAGACACTTCATTTTCTAAAACATCCATGGCGATACCAGCTCTGAAGGTTAAGGGAAGCGGTACTGCTTTCTGCTCGATGTCTTCACCGTCTAAATCAAGACCATCGATAACGCCATCTCCGTTATCATCATCCTGGCTGATACCGTCTAACGGGTCCTCATCAAATCTGCCATCACCATCCTCATCAACTTTGAAAGTAACATCGGGCCCAAAATTCATTACTGAGAAACCGATTCGGATCGTTTTAAAACCGGTCTCATAATAAGTGCCAATATCAACTGCCCAACTGTTAACATCCCAATCAGCGATTTTTTCATGGACATACTTAATCGTTGCTCCGAAAGCAAACCTATCCGTGAAATACTTTCCAAGACTCAATCCAAAGGCATAATCCTCGTAAGGAAAACTGCCCGAATAATCGCCGTCCGGGTCATATTCAGTGGTTCGGTTAAGCAAACCGGTGTTCAAGAGTGTACCAGAAAAAGCCAAAGCACTTGACCCCACCATTGGCACATCCATCCTTTTTGCTAAGGCCACTGAATAAAGATTAATATCTGCCGGCCAGCTGGTGTAACCTGCAAAAAGGTCAGCATCTTCAATGTTGCTTATCCCTGCCGGGTTCCAGAAAACCGATGAGGCATCATCTGCCAAACCAGTGTACGCCTCTCCCATCGCTAAAGCCCGTCCGCCCACTCCTATATCGAGAAACTTAAGGCCGACAGTGCCCACCTTTGAGAACTGGCCATAAGATGGAACCGCAGAAAAAACCATAGCAACTATTACCAACACAAAGATTAATTTCTTCATATTTTTATATCCTCCAATCATCTCAGACCAAACTAGCGCACCACTGCAAACTTACCAATGAAATCATCCATACCAGGAGCCTCAACAACATACAGGTATAAACCAGAAACTATCGTTTGCATATTGTCGGTAATTAAGTCCCAGCTTGCCGTTTTCTGCCAACCATAGGTAGCGTCTTCGGTATTGCGTAATGTAAATACCAGATCACCGGTTAAAGTATAAATCCTGATCGTAGCATCATCAGGCAGGTTGACAAATACGATTCTTTCCGTGGCTGGATTGTTCTGATCAGGCACAAAACCAAAATCGGGAGCGGACTGAGCTACAAATGGATTAGGAACTACGTGGATACCGGTGGTCGCCACTCCCCTCGTTTCGTTATAAGTTCCCGGCTCGACCGTTTTGCCAGATCCTACTCCAGATTCTAATGATTCAATATCGTTATCAGGGTCGCCTCTATCATAAGCGGTTACTGAATAAGTGTACTGGAAGTAATTATGTACATCGTAATCGACATAGGAATGAACAAGCCCAGTATTGAAACCTATCTCATTAATAACGTCGCATTCCATCAATAACGACCAGCCTGTTTCTGTTTTTCTCCATAGACGATAACCCTCGAAATCCTCCTCACCGCTAAAAGGATCGATGGATGATTCGGCAGCATCATCCCATTCAATCGTTACCTCACCATCCCCCGGTTCCAAAGTATATGTGGGAGGATTCGGTGCTGAAGGACCAATCCAATCATGTTCAAAGAGATATTTAGCCCACTCTAAATTTTCACGTAACCCGGATAATCCCTCGCCAATACCAAAAGCAACCATCACCCGGATCGAATCGTTAGCCGGTATAGAGAAAGGACCAAATTTCTGATAATAGCGAAAGTCATGTGGTGATGGTGGAGGCTCAAGCCATAAACCATCGGAAAGCCTATCAAACCATTCGGCCGCAGCATCATCATCTGACGGGTCGGAGTTCCAATCCCACCAACCGTGGCCTTTCTGCACCGATGGTTCCGTATCGCCTATAGCAGGTGGACAATACAACAAGCGACTGCCTATATATCCAGATGACTCTTTGGGCGATTGACGACCACCTATATCGTCTCCAGGAACAGTCGGGTTGTCACCATCGTACATGTAAGAGATATATTCACCATTTAGTGAATCTCTTACATAACCGGGTAAATCGTCACGAGACCAGGCTTGTGCTCCAGAGCCACCCTCGGCAGTGGAGATATCGCAATCAGCGTGAATCCCAACAAAAAACGAATCCAATACATCTTCTGTTAAATTGTAGATCCACCAGTCGTAAATGATAAAGTCATCGCGATACCCCTCTGACCAAGCATAGGTTTTCTGGCGAACGCCTACCCCGACTTTGTATTGAGCCGGCACAAGTGGCGATTGGTCATCAATGTAAAACTCGGTATCAAACAAGCTTATAGCATCAGCGTCAACCCCATATCTCTTAACTGTTATGCCGGTAGCTTTGTCTTGTGAAAGTCGGATTATATGACCGTTATAACCGAGACGCAAACTGGCAAAGTACAAGTAATGGTTAATGTCAGCGTAGACACTTGGAGTTTTCCAAATCATCGAGGGAAGCTCAGCCGAGTCATCGCCGATTATAATAGTCCAGTCATTGGTTCCGGTAGCTTTTTCGGAAGTGGTGTTAGATATGAGATTATCCACCATACCCACATTACACACAACTTCCTCAATTGCGGTTACTTTCCCCAAACCTTGATAATCCAGCATCGGGTTTTCAGCCACCTGCTTATCCAATGCCATCACATTAGACCCTGTCAGGCCTAATATTAAAAGAGCATAAAGAATCAGCAGACCGGCTTTATTCCCTGGGTTTAAGGTTCTTTTCATTTTACAAAATTCCTCCATATTTCAGTATTTCAGTTATTGCCAATTAGAATCGAACTCAACTGTTAAAAAGTAACTTCCATGCCAAGCAGTATCCTACGTGGAGATGCATAGACTTCCGGATTGGCAAACTGCCCACCTGGTTCACCGGTTAGCTCATAACGTTCAACATCAGTTGTGGATTCTATATTAGCCCGGTTTGTGAGATTCCTGACCTCAACAAAGAAGTCAGCCTTATAGGTCTTATATATGCTGAAGCCCTTGTCGAACCTCACATCTATTCTCCAGGATTCAGGGAAGGTCTTGTCATTAATCGGTGGAATCTCAGGCTGAGGAACATTGGAAACGCCGGTATATGGAGTCCCCGAACCGTAAGTCCAGAAGAAATTGAAGCCCCAATCACCTAATAAATGGTAATCGCCTACAACCGGTCCCCAATCAGTAGGTACACGATAATTTATATCGACCCTGGCAGTGTGTCTTTGATCCCAATCAAGTGGGAAATCCTCTGTTCTGGGTTTACGATTGTAGTAATCATCAAGGAAGGTCTGGTAACCATCAGAAGCTCTACCACGAGCAATCTGATATGTATAAGTAACCATTCCAGAAAGACCACGCCATGTCCTTTGAGTAAGTGTAAACTCAAATCCTTTGACCCTGGCATAGTCCGAATTCTTAAACAGCCAGTAAAATGCATTGCTGAAATATGTTTTATTGTATGTGACCAGGTTAGCTATATCCTTGAAAAATCCGACAACGGATAGTTTCAAATAGTCATTAAAACCGTGCTCAAGACCGGCCTCGTAGGCAACCGTTTTTTCCTCTTCAAGATTGGGATTACCCATGTATTTGTGGGCTCCCCTAAGGTCATAACCGTGATTCCCATAAAAGTAAGAAAACATGGGAAGCTGGAAGTAATGTCCATAAGTCACGTGCAAAACATCTCTTTCAGTGATGGGGAAACTTACGCCAATCCTTGGAGAAAGCTGTTGTTTATACTTGGCATCAACCGCACCCTTAAGCCTCTTCTTAAGGTCAAACATCGTTTCAACATTCTGGGGGTCATCCAGGTACTCCTGTAGTAAAGGATCATTAACATTAGCCGGAACCACAGTGTTCGGATCAAAATAATCATAGCGAAGACCTATATTGAGAATCATACCCTCACTTTCCAGCTTGTCCTGTGCATAAACACCTATCTGGAAAGGTTTGACATGAAACTGGTCGTTGTAATCATTACCTCCAGAGGCGATAGAAGTATGATCCTTGAAGAGGTCGAATTTCTTATACTCAAACCCTGTTTTCACTAAGTTATTGGAATTAACCTGGCTGGTAATGTCACCTTTAAGAGTATAGATAACTTGGTTATCGTCACCGGTCCTACGTCGTCCCAAATACATCGGGTTAACAAAAAAGCCCTGATACTGGGTGGTACCCATGGATAAAAACCTCATCTCCTGCATTTCATCATAAGAAAGAGGATGCCCATCCCAGGGGTCATGGCACCTGAATCTCTGAGAGGTCTGGAAGCGGGAGAAGGTTAGATTGTAGAAACTTTTCGGGCTCAAGTTATTCGTGAAATTAACGGAAAATTCGTTAGACCATGAGTCGATTTTCCAGACATTATTGGACATGTCGTAATTAGAATAAGTACGAGCAATTCCCCGTGCCTCAATACTGTCTGCCGCCCATTGGACAGCATCCAACAACGAAATCCCGTTAACGGTCACATCCTCAAATTCACCAGAAGGAAACTCCTCAAAATAATACTCATCACCTTCACTTGTTCCAAGTATGCTATTAAGAGTATGGAAAAATGCAGTATCGGCATCGGTACTTACATAACCCGGAGCAACAATCCAGCTATAAGGTGTATAGCTGTAAACGGTGTCAAGTCCATCCGGCGTTACAACGTAATAAGGTTTTAAATCCTCAGTTAAATCCTCCTCTTGTGGCCTATACCAACCCTCTGCACCAAGCCAGTAAATCGGCCCAGAGAAATTCAGAGGTTCTCCCCAGGTTATTGTCATTTCTCTGGTGAAATATCTGGGGAGACGGTCTGAATACGAGGTAATCCCGGATATTGTCAGTTTCTTCGAGGAGCTTATATGGTAAGTCAGTTTTCCCTGAAGCGATTGATTCTTACGCCAGTAATGGGGATTCAATGTGCTTCGATATGATTGATAAGTTCCCGAGGTGAAAAAGCTCATTTCCCCAGGTATATCAAACTTTTCTAATGGAACCGGTCCACCAAACGACCAATCATGTTGGCGCATATCGTAAGCTTTGGACCGCCTTTTATCATCATAAATCGGGTCATCGGTCCATTCCCAACTAGCAACCTGCCCCAAGGTATCATATACCGGTTTAATCCTTATAGGCGTACCTGCGGAATTATAAGTACGATCTCCGAATATATCAATACCAAATATTGCATCCGGCGATGATCTGGTTTTGAATTTACCGCTATAGGTTTTACCGCCCTCTTTAGCCACAACATTTATCACCGCTGATTGCACATTTGGATACTCGGCTCCAAATCCACCGGTGAGGACCTCGGCCTCGGCAACGGA
The DNA here is from genome assembly GCA_002085375.1 of candidate division Zixibacteria bacterium 4484_95. Classification (GTDB taxonomy): domain Bacteria; phylum Zixibacteria; class MSB-5A5; order UBA10806; family 4484-95; genus 4484-95. The sequence continues at coordinate 18,583 of NATP01000034.1, forward strand.
CTCATCAGGGATGTAAGTAGCCAAAGCAGATGACGGCCCGGAACCAGGGGTGATTCCCGTTAATGCCGACAATGGATTGGCCAGGTTAACACCATCCAGAAGATAAACAACCTCTCCGGTTGCATCTCGACTGCCACGGAATGAACCCAGTACATTACCCGCATTAACACTAACACGGCCTATCAACCCGCCAGCCGCAGAGTTCGTAATTTCGGCCGGTGATATCCGCATGCGGCTACTGGTAACATCCTTTTCAATCAAAGGGCGCTCAGCTTCAACCGTGATGGTACCCATATCAATTGTCTCGGTTTCCAATTCCAGGTCCATCCTGGTGGTCAGATCAATAGTAACATCAACATTTTTCACCTCTACAGGCCTATAACCTATGAGGTTTATTTTCAATGTATACTTTCCCGGGGGAACATTGATAATGAAGAATTCGCCCTGAATGTTGGTAGCAGCACCGATATTTGTCCCGGCGATAACAACATTTACACCGGGCAATGGCTCACCGGTTTGTTTGTCGGTGATTACCCCTGCTATTTTACCGGTCGTTCCCGCAAAGGCTGCACCAGTAACAAAAATCACCAACAAAACCACCGGTAGCACTTTTAATGGTTTCAACAACAAATCTACTCCCTCCTTCGATTACAACGTTAACAAACTGTTGATTACCTATCTCTTTTATAAACCCTTAATTTTTTGCAATAAGTACCTCCATTTTTTAAATGCCCGTTCCTTAATTTAATCGAGAAACAAAATTTTTTTAATCTCTATTTCTACAAAACTCCACTTACTTTTCAGGGGTTACTATATGAGTAGTCAGAAATCCTGTCAAGGGAAAAACAACATTTTTATCGACCTGCCAATACATAGGTTTTAAAAACCACCGCTAAGGCTATTTTACCATTCGGTAGATTCATTTAAATCTTGACCAAATATATGACATTTAAATAACGGAAATCACCCGTATACCACAGTTTTTTCAGTGACGATGCTCAAAAATCATCTCATCATATATTGTATATTCCTTGACCAAGGCCAATCAATTCAACCCATAAGATATTTGTAAAATATATCAAAAAAATTTAGCTTGATATCTGTCCGATAAAGGCGGTATGAGGGTAAGTTATAATTTCTCTATAAAATCTGCTATTCTTGACAGACCTTTCAAAATGTTATCAATCGAATTAGCATATGATAACCTCAAATATCCCTCACCGTAAGCGCCAAAAGCGGTGCCGGATAAAACCGCTACACCAGCCTCACTTAGAATCCTGTCTTCAAGTTGGCCCGATTTGATACCAAGTTTTTTTACGTTGGGAAAAACATAAAAAGCACCCTCAGGCATCTGGCACTCAATCCCCTTGATCTTATTTAAACCCTCAACAATCACTTCCCGACGCTTTTTAAACTCCGCAACCATCCGTTCAACCGCCGACTGGTCATCTTTTAAAGCCCTCATTCCTGCCCTCTGTGTAAAACTGGCCGTGCAGGAAGTACAGTTGGTTTGAAGCTTGGCAACCTGATCGGCCAGGCCTGAAGGCATGATACCATAACCAAGCCGCCATCCCGTCATAGCATAGGTCTTAGAATAACCATCAAGTATAATCGTCCGTTCCAACATACCAGGCAAAGAAGCGATTGAATGGTGTCTTCCCTTATAAATAATACAACTGTAAATCTCATCAGAGAGAACATAAATATCATGTTTTGTAGCAATTTCAGCTATGGCTTTAAGGTCCTCCTCCGTTAAAATTGAGCCGGTAGGATTCTGGGGAGAGTTTATAATTATCATACGAGTTTTAGGAGATACAAGTGATATCAATTCATCGACATCAAGCCTAAACTGCTTTTCCTCGCGCATTTTTATCGGCACCGGTTTGGCACCAATAAAGTTTATAACGGACTCATATATCGGAAAACCGGGGTTAGGATAAATAACCTCTTCACCCTCATTGACCAGAGCCAGTATGCTATAAAACATTATCGGCTTGGCTCCGGGAGTAACTACCACATTCTCAGAACCGACTTTTATACCCCGAGAACTGCTTACATGCTCCGCAATGGTCTGACGAAACTCGGGCAAACCAGCGGATGGACCGTAGTGAGTCCAGTGATTATTCAAAGCATTAATCGCCTCATCTATGATGTTCTTGGGAGTGTCAAAATCCGGTTCACCAATCTCCAAATGGATGACTTCAACCCCCTTCTTTTCAATCTCCTTAGCTTTTGCCAGAACCACAAAAGCCGTCTCTGTGCCCAGCCGGGACATCCTATTTGCAAGTTTCATTTATACCTCTCAATTTAATCCATTATTACCCGTTGTCATCTAGCAAAAATTCCGTAAAAAAGTCGGTTTTTCAAACATCTTTTTAAAAATTCAACACGATAAATTAAAATATACATGATAGTCCATATTGTCAATAATTGTCTGATAAGATTTACTATATAAAAACCTCCAACCAAAATATGACACAGATTACTTCTTTTCTGATTTAAGATGCATAAAAGAACCCCCCGTCAAAATAATAGATAAAACTATATGAGTCCAAGCATAAGGACTTAAATTATCAGTAATCATACCGGTGAGCATTCCAATAAGGTAAAATAGGGTCCCGGCAATACCTATACCGATCAAAACATGAACTTTCCATAGTATGCTTTTCGAGAGATAAACAAACATATATATCAAATAACAAAGGCCAACCAAAAAAGGTAAACCGGAATTAATTTCTACCCCGATTGTGCTTATATTTACAGCCAGAAAAAGTAGGACAAAGCCATTGAAACCCATCCAGAATTTGTAATTTAATAACACCATTATTTTCCACTCCTTATTTTCAAATCATTATCTCCAAACGTGACAGACAACGAAAACGATAAATTCAGTATCTATGCGAAGAAATTTTTCACCTCAAAGATAAATTTATCAACACTTTTTTCTAGAGATCTGCGACTCTTGCTATTATCTATTACATAATCGGCCAGGGCAATTTTATCTTTCTGGGGAATCTGCGAGGCAATCCGTCTTTGCGCCTGACGCCTGCTCAAACCGCCCCGACAGATACGTTCAATACGTTTTTCTCTTGAGGCATCGATAACCAACACCAGGTCAAACCAGTGAGCGATAAACCATTCGAAGATTAAGGCAGCCTCAACCACGATAATCCGGTTACTTCTTTCACGTTCGAAACTTATAAGCTCTCTCTTCAACTGTTTAAGCAATTGAGGATGGATTATACCGTTAAATTTTATCAGTTTTTCATAATTGTTAAACACAATCATTCCGATTTTTTGCCTGTCAAATACACCGTTTTCTGTAAGAACATCACGACCAAGCAAGGTGACAAGCTTTCTTTTGATTTTTCTATCATTCATTAACAATCCATGTCCCAGCGCATCAGCGCTGATTACCTTCAGCCCTCTTTTCGCCAAGATATTAGCAACCTCTGTCTTGCCCACACCAGGGCCACCTGTAAGGCCTATTTTTACAGGCATACCCGACTTACGACCTATATTTTTCATCAATGGGCCTCCAGCCAGTTAGCACCTTCGCCAAGATCGACTTTAATCGGTACTTTCAAAGTAAGAGCCTTCTCCATTTCCTCCTTTACCATTTTCTTAAGATAATCTTTCTCTGATAAAGCCTGTTCAAAAACCAGCTCATCATGAACTTGCAGGATCATTCTTGATTTTCTTGTTCTTAGTTTTCTGGCTATATGTATCATTGCCAACTTTATCATATCGGCGGCGGTTCCCTGAATGGGGGTGTTAATAGCAGTTCTTTCAGCGAACTCGCGAGCCTGCCTTGAGCGAGCATTTATATCAGGTAAATACCGCCTTCGCTTTAAAAGAGTTTCCACATAACCCTTTTCCCTGGCGAAAACTTTAATTTCATCCATATACTTTTTAACACCCGGATAGCGTTTAAAGTAAGCATCAATATAATCCTGCGACTCTTTTACCGAAAAATCCGACTGCTGTGAAAGACCATACGCAGAAACTCCATAGATAATGGCAAAATTGGCAGTTTTGGCAGCCCGGCGGTGCTCCTCAGTGACGTCCTCAAGCCTTATCCCAAAAACCTCAGCGGCTGTTCGGCGATGGATATCCTCGCCACGTTTAAATGACTCAATCAAAGCCTCATCACCAGCAAAATGCGCCATCAACCTTAATTCAATCTGCGAATAATCAGCTGAAAGTATATTAAAACCCTTTTTGGCTATGAAGGCTCTACGAATCTCCTTCCCCTCCTGTGTTCGTATAGGTATATTCTGCAGGTTTGGGTCCGAGGAGGATAACCTTCCCGTAGCAGTAACGGTCTGGTTGAAACTTGTATGCACCCTACCCGTCTCGGGGTCAACTAACTTAGGAAGAGTGTCAATATATGTCGATTTTAATTTCATTAACAAGCGATAATCAAGGATCATTCGCGGAAAAGGGTGTATCCGGGCAAGCTTCTCCAAAACATCAACACCTGTCGATCTCTCGCCACCTTTGGCAGTTTTTTTACTTGAGGGAAGTTGTAATTTATCAAAAAGTACTACTCGAAGTTGAGCCGGAGAGTTGATATTGAATTTTTCACCCGCTTCGTTATAAATCTTGTTCTCTAACAAAACCATTTTTTCACCATAGACCTCGGAAAGCTT
>NATP01000035.1 GCA_002085375.1 candidate division Zixibacteria bacterium 4484_95
AACTTTTCTAAAGGCAACTTGCCCCGATTCCCGTTCATAATATACCTTATATACTACAACTCCTGCTCAAATTTCAATCAGAAGATGACTTAAAATCGAATACCCCGATATCAGTCTCCCAGCGGGCACGAACCGTTACACTATCGACATGAAAAATAATGTGTTCAGCAAACCTGAATGGCTTTATCTTGCCACAACTAAATTGGCCATTATTATCAGTATCACAAAATGCTCTAACAACGTAAGTTCCTGGGAAAAGCTTATTGAACATAAACTTACCATTATCAGAGGAGAAAGTGATGGTGCTTTCCCCATTCTCAGAAATAGCTTCCACAATTATACTATCAACTGGATAATTTATAAGCTGGCCCCCGACCTGACCGAAAGTATCCTCAGCAGCGGTATAATACTCATAAATCATGATTGAGTCGCCCAGAGGATTACCGGCAAGATCAAATATGCTCGACTCGTCCATGGAAAACAGGTAGGCCTCACCTGATTGAAAATCGGGTTTAACTACAAGCAGGTTCGGATATTCCCAATCTATCTTAAAAGATACGGGAACCTTTAACGTGTCAGATAAAAAAACCTTCTGCGTTATATCATTAGTATCACATGACTCAGAAAACATAAATTTAATATCGAAACCGGCGGGCAATGCCTGCCGTCCGGGTTTGGGGCTAATTTTAATAAGTTCTGGTGATGTCGTATCTGCACCCCCAGCCTCAAATATTTGAACAAGAGTGTCAGCAGCTATTTCATAAATCGAATACAGGTTGACAGCGGTTAGTCTATATTTATTCCCGGTTACTAAACCCGGACATTCAAGAACTATAGTTTTCTTATCATCAGAATAAGGATAAATATCAACTATGGACACAGTTAAAATCGAATCTTCAAGGTTTTCTATTTTATAGTTTGATTTCAAGAAAACGCTACTGCTATCCATCCTCTGAGAAAACTCGATAAAAACTTTCCGGTCATCAGGCGATTCAACTTTGCTCAGATACGGTTTTAACGTATCTAATTCGCTTGCAATCATAAAAAGCGGTTTATACTCCATGGCGTTCTCATCTATTGTGATTAATGTATCAGGCAGGGCGATTTTCTCCGAGGGTGGAGTGAAAAATTGATCATTGTTCTTGTCCTCCACTGCAACCACTAAATAAATCCCATAACTTAAATATTCAAATTGGAATTCACCCAAGCTGTCAGTTTGCGTGATATAGTCAGGTATACTCATCCAGAACATTCCAATTTCAGGTGAATCAAGTTTATAAGCCCAGATATCCATTCCTCTGGCGCTGGCATTAAGTACCCTTCCTGCAATGGAACCTGTATAAATAGTCTGACCAGTGGAAAAAGGAAACGATTGCGTCCGGCCAAGTTTATTTCCATGACTGTCAACCGCTAACGCTCCAACCGTTAAAACATAGGTTGTATTTTCCTTGAGCTTCTCCGGAAGTTTAATTGAAAGCTTTTTCCCCGACCATTCAAACCGGGGATAATCAAATAAAAGGGGTAAAATAAAAATCGCCTTTTCAGTGGTCTCTTTTTTCATTCTCTCGGAAAACAATATCTCTAACTCGGGTTCCAAAGATACATTAACCGAACCTGCCCGTGGTATAACCGAAATGATCTCAGGCGGACTTTTGTCATCCGGGCCTCCTCCCGGAGGCTCAACTTTGGCACACATACATATACACAGTAAAATCAATATAAACCACTGAATGTTTCCTAATAAAAATTTCAAACTACCTGGCAAGTTTCTGCTTAATGCTTTCGTTATCAGGGTCTAACTCTAAGGCCTTGCGCCAGTGTTTCCGGGCCTCTGAGATTTTATTCAAGGCTGAGTATATATCGCCCATGTGGTCGAACAACACGGCATCATCATCACCAGCCCGTAAAGCTTTTTGTTGGTATTCCAAAGCCTCCTGATACTCACCTCTTTTAAATAAAACCCAGGCATAACTATCGAGATAAGCACTGTTTTCCGGGTCAATTTCCAAAGCTTTTTTTATCATTTTCCGGGCTTTTTTCAATTTTATACCTTTATCTGCATACATATACCCAAGGTAATTTAAGGCTAAGGCATTATCGGGTTCTAATTTTATCAATTTTTTAAAAATCTTTTCGGCATCATCAAAAAAACCGCCCCTCTCGTAAGCTGCGCCAAGGTTAAACATGACATCTGTGTTTTCCGGATCAGCTAAAAGAACCCTTTTATAATAGTCACAAGCCTGTAAGTAATTTTCCTGACGACTCAAAAATACTCCATAGAAAAACAATATGTTTAATGAATCACTGGAACATTTCACCATGGCAGAATCGAAAGTAGCTCGAGCATCATCTGTATGACCAAGCTCGGCTCTTGTGAGAGCCAGGTTCACCCAGACTTCGGAAAGAGTATCATTTATGGCCAACGAGTAAACATACATCGATTCAGCCCGGGCAAAATCATTATTCATTTGAGCGATTCGCCCACGGTAATAATATACGACAGGGTCATCTATTATCGACTCTGTAAGTTGAGCCATAACAGAATCAGCACTATTGTAATCACCGTTGGAAAATAAGAGAAGTGCATACCGCCTTTTAGTAAGGTAATCGTCAGGGAAAAGTTCTGTTATTCGTTTAGTAACCTTAATCGCCATCGGTATATCGTTCAATCGTATAAAACTCTGGGAAATCAATGTAAGTATCTGGGCGCTATTCCAATTCTTGAAGACTATCATTTTATATAAGCTATCCGCTCCAATGGTATCTTTCTGCATCTCTCTAACAGCCGCCAGACCAAGCAAACCGCGTATGTTCGAGGAATCCCTATTAATCATCTCCTGATATATTTTGATGGCTTTTTCAAGCTTTCCCGTTTGAATGTAAAAGGAGGCTAATTCAATCCTCCACTTGTCACTATCTTTTCCCATATTTATCAACCGTTGGAAATAACGCTCCGCCTTTTTAAGGTCTCCTTTGTTGCTGTAATAAATAGCCAGAAAATGAGTGGGCACCTCCAGAGTTGAATCTATTTGAGTAGCCTTTTCATAATATTTCACCGCCATTTTTTCATCACCGGTCAGCCTGTAACAATCAGCAATTAATAACAAATCATCAAAACCGATGTTAGTTATTTGAAGGCTCAAATCCAAAGCCTCATCATACCTTTTCAAACGACAATAGACATTTGCCAGCAGACGTTTTATCTCATCAGAGGCTGGGTCATATACCAAAGCCAAACGATATTCATCAGCAGCCTTTTCAAGATCCCCCATTCTCTCAAGTAAATCCGCTTTGGAAAAATGGTTAAATGCCCGGTGCTTGGTGATGATATCCTTTTTGTCGATTACTGCTTTCTGAGGATTGTCGGTATCACCTTCATGGATTGGTCCACCACAACCTATAATCATAACTACAATTATAAACAACACTAAATATTTTCTCATATGATAATTATCGTCATGTTTTATCATAGACCAAATTATACTTCCGTAACAATCCATTCAATTTTATCAAGCTCGGCACATCCAAGACCTGCATTTCCAGAAGTGTTAATACTTATAGCTTCTCGTCCACTATCTTTTAACTTCGCCAGACCATTCTGGGTTCGCAAACGGTCGATAATTTCCAAAGCCACCCTATCTAAAGCCACCGCATCGGTGGCCAGAAGCACAGCTTTATAGTCAGTTGCCCAGCGTGGGACATATCCCGGCCCTCCGTTAAATTGAACACGAACGGCATCAAAAACAGCCAGCTTCTGTTTTCCTTTTATTATATTCATCGAATAAAGATCAGCCTGATATGGGTCACAATTATTTTCGTGGTATTTGTTGGGATTATGAATGACCCCGAAATAATTTTTCAGACAACCGGAAAGCCCGGCCAACGAATGATCCTTAAGAATCGGAAAATTCACCACCGAATCAGTCAGTTCCGTTTGTATCCTTGAAATAAGCGAACCAACTGTCTTGTAGCTGAAAAGCTCCCTTGCAAACCCCACCCCTCTGGTATCAGTAGCAAAACAATGATAATCCGAGCCCCGGGTAGTAATTTTATAACCAGCACGAGAAAGCTCATCCTCACGCCTGTCCCATATTATGATGTTCTTTTTCTTATGCCCCTGCCTGTGGAGTATTTCCGCCAGGCTATAAGCCATTTCCGGAGAGGTTGACATTATTTTACCGACAAGGGTATTTACCTTTATACCAATTGTCTCCTTTAAAGGAAAAAGTTGGTCCAATAAATCATAGCTCACCCCTGTCGGGCTGAGATTATCGAGTCCAACCTCCAACATCTTAAGGGCTTCAGCAGGGTTTATTTTGCCACCTTCAATAATACTTGCCGAACGAACCTCGATGACCTTGGCTAATTTTTGTGCCATTATAATAAGTTTAATTTTAGCGAGGTTAGATGTCAATAACTTATGCAACAGGAAGCAATTTTTACCTGATAATAAATATTGCCCAAAAATTATTCGAATCAGCAATTATTTCAAAAGCAACATCTTCTTTGATTGAGTATAGTTATAAGCTTGAACTCTATAGAAATATAAATCCGAAAAAACTCTGACTCGGTCTTAAATCGACCACTGGGTATCTAAAAGATTTAAGATTCCGTTTATAAAGATGGGTAAAAAAGTGATGTTCGATATAAATGATGACTATGAATGGATTAAAAAGAACAAAATATTATCTAAAGATATTACCGAATACCGATTATGAAACTTATTCCCTTGACTAAGGAAAAAAATTGAATTAATTATATTTTTATTAAGGGATTCAAATGGATGTTTTCAAAAAGGGGAAAATGTGGTACATCGACTATCATGTCGATGGGCAGAGGAAACGTGAAATTGTAGGATACAGCCACAAAATGGCTGAAAATGTCCTTGCTAGAAGGAAAGTTCAGATTGCAAAGGATCGTTTCTCAGATGTTGCTAAAAAGGCGAAAACCTCTTTTAAGATCATTTCAGACATATACATAGAATATGCAAAGAATAACAAGTTTCACCAACGCGGTAAAGTCACTGGAGTATTTTGATGGACACTATTCGGACACCCGGGCCATTTCAGAGCGTCCAGTCGATAAGCGTAATCATATGAACAAACAAGAAATTGCCGGAATGGCGGAATAGGTAGACGCAAGGGACTTAAAATCCCTCGGATGGTTTCATCCGTGCCGGTTCGATTCCGGCTTCCGGCATGAAAAATAACGGGTTACGGCGCATAATCGTAACCCGTTTTTAGTTGATTTAAAGCAAGTCACCAATAAGTCACAAATTTCGTAGCTCTTCGAGTTTAACATTCTATATCAGTTGAACATAAACTATTACTTGATTCAGGGTGAACATATGTCTGAAAGTGAAGCAACTTGACCAGGTTTCTATTGAGGTTTTTCCATCCCATTGACACTTTGAGGAGAGAATTAACGGTAGGTTATTTTTCCTGTATCCGTTGGAGCAGTTGCAGGTTTTTCCTGGCATCTAAATTACCGGGCCAGATTTGCAAAGACTTTTGAAAGTGTTCAATCGCTTTGTTGACATCTCCCAAACGAGCATAGATTAGCCCTAGATGATTATGAGTCTTAGCTATTTCCGGGTCACTTTTTTGCAATAGCCGAATAATTTCCAGATCGTAAGAGGCAAGGTCTTCAGGATGAATGTCCCTGGCTAGTTGTTCTTTGATGATTGGCAGGTTTATCGTATCATTTTCAAAAACGGCAATACTCTTTCGCAACATGTTCTTGTAAGAGGTGCACGGATCCAATTGGTCTGCCAAAGTCATTTCAAAAGCTTTTTTCGCTTTCTCATATTGTCCTATAGCGAGATAGAGAGTTCCCAATTTGCGATAAATTAAGCCCTGTTCAAATTCAGAACCTATAGCTTTTTCGTAATACTTAATTGCTTCATCCCATTTTTCCTGTTTCTCAAGCAATTCACCAAGATTGTAATAAATAACTCCCTTTTGACTGGTTTGCATCTGTAAAGCATTCATGAGCATCTGCGCTGCCTGTTTTTCGTCACCGAGATGTATATAAGCTACAGCTAGATTTATCAATGCTCCCACATAATCCGGTTTTATCTTTAAGGCCTGCTTATATTGGATAATGGCCTGTTTATAGTTACGCTGGTTAAGAAAGCTGTCACCGTAGTTCTTGTAATCACGTGATTCAACTTTTACTCCAATGTAAGATAGATTTTTCAACCATTCTGGATTAATCGTTGAGATAATGCCGAAAGACATAAGAATGAGCCAAAGCAAAAGTAAAACCCAGGTGAATATAGCTTGGTTTCTAGATAACCCTTTAGGTCGTTGTTTCTTGAAGCCTTCTTGACCTCGGTCAGCAGGTATTGTGAAGAATAAATAAAACATTTTTTCGCTCTTGTTTTAACCTGTTAAATAGGCGACATGCCTCGGGACTTTTAAGAATTATAATCTGGGTTCCCCTTTGAATATAAGGGTTATAGACAAACTGATTGGTTGTTTTTTCAGGGAAACCATAACCACCTTTGCCATAAGCACCACTACCTATTATAATAATATCCGTTTTTTGCTTCATAAGAAACATCCGGTCGCGATAATTGAAGTAATGTTTCTTATCTACCAAACGGAATGTCCCATCAGGAAAGATCATAACATCAAAGAAAAAAATCGGGATTCCTTTATACACAGTCAGACCATACTGGTTATGAACGATATCATCTGAACGATACTTAAAGAAAAAGTATGATTGGACCAGTAGGCCAACTACAATAATAGTTAAGATGCTGTATTTACCCCACTTATATAGGCTGAGGTGGAACAGAAGGAAAAATATTACAAAACCGCCGATGGTGAAAAGAACGATAAACTTCCAGTAGGAGAGGTCTGTGAGAAGAGAGCTGAATAAAAGTAAGAATATAGTCAGGACAGTTAAAAGTATAAGAATGCTGAACGGTTGCTTGAAATAACCTGACAGCTTTGGATTGCGGATTTTTTTTATGCTCGCCAATAGTGTAGCAGGACGGTTTCCTCCTATGTAAAGTAGAACAATGCCGGTCAATGCTCCCCAAGTATCTTTGGCGATATCGCTGATATCGAAAGTCCTATTGCTCATGTGCATCTGAAAAGCTTCATCAAAGGATGAGAATAACATTGCCAGGAAATAAGTAAGTAGCATGATTTGGGTTGGTGAAATTCTGCGCGGTGTCAGGTCGCGATACATCATAAAAGCGAAAATAGCGTAGGCAATATAGTGCCAGTTTTGTTGAAGGTCATAGAAACGATGACCAAAGTAATAATCGGTGATCTGCTGAGCAAAAGCGATCATGATCAAAGCTATAATACCAGCCAATATGTGAAGTTTAGTAAGGTAGGAACGTAAAAAGATAATTAACAAAACCAGCAATATTAACATTATTAAGGGAACAATCGGGATTTGCATATTGAATAGTCCAATAGTAGATGAAGAAATTTTTCCTATCGCTTCTTGCAAAAAATTCTGCAGCATCACAAAGGGAGTTGCTATCAAGAGCATGCTATACATGACAACATGTAACCGAGAAGAATATATCCAGCTTGAATAAGTTGTTGATTTATAGGAATATCGTGAAGGCATCTCTCCTAAAAAAATCACATGAATAAAACTTTTACTCATTTAAAAATATACCATATCTTTAATTATTGCAAGGAAAATATCATTATTCCCTTACTCAGGACAATTAAAGATAAAGCCTGGCAAATTTATTTTTCAAGTTAAAAAAATATATTCTTTATGTTCCTTATGGAATAAAGCTAAAAATAGCTGTCTATATAATCTTTCTTATGCTATTTTAAAAATCGTTTGATTTTATATAAATCAGTTATCCGATTAATTTACATTTTTCTTTCTGCCGATAATCACCATACCTGCTGGTGGTGTATGTGGACACCAGAGGATTTCCGGATTGTAGCCTTTGAAGAACGCGACGAGGAATGTGATATCCGATCCTGTAAACTGGCAATTACCGTTGACATCACCACCAGAATACAGCCAGCTTTCATCAGAATCATTCCAGCAGGAGTCAGGAGGTGGATCACCGATCCCTTTGAAATAGCGAACTCCATATGTGATATCATTGCCCATCACATTTTCATCACCGTTAATATCACCAGGGATGTAGTCACAGAGGCCGGAAGCATAAACGACGAGGGTGATGTCCTGGTTGTCAGAACTATACTCGTCAGCAACTTCAACGCTGAAACCTGTCACAAACTGGCTGTCGGGCGCTGTGCCGACAAGGGAATCATTCTGGACCGATAACCATACCGGGTAATTGCTATAAGAAATTATGTGCACCGAATCGTCATCATCGATGAATTCAGGGCTGTAGGCGAAATAATCACCTGCCTGACAGGAAAATGAATCTGCTGAGATAATCTGCGGTGGTATGTTTACGGTGAATATATGTGCCCACGGTTCGCCTATATAGGGATGCGTTTCAACCCTTCCCGAGTTGTCAGCGGCCTTTAAATAGTATGAAATCTTGGAACCCTGAGGCTGAGCGGGAATATATCCGAAAAAAGAGTCCGGTTGAGGAGAGGTATTTAAGTATGTATATTCCCAGGAACCTTCATTGATGCTGTAGTAAATCTTGAGCGAGTCTGTTATAAAAGATGAGTCCGAGTAGGCTATGATCATCGCCGAGACAAGATAACAGCTTGAAGTATCGCTTACCCGAATCAACGGAATATGATGAATAAACAACATTCCATGGTCAGGTACACCCATCGTTCGGCAGTGGATAGCGTCATTATCATACCAGGAACCATCAAAACCAAGAACCTCGTATCCTGGCATCGCCTCACGATAGACCTGAAGAGCAATGGCATCATAACTGTTATCGAAAGTGGGAACAAAAACTTTCCCATTGAGAATCAGCGAGTTGGTATAAGCCGTTCCATAGGGGCAGTAAACCCTTACTATTGTATATGGTTGACCCCAGGCTGAAATCTGTTGTGATAGGTATTCAGCCCGTGCATTCAGCAGATGGTAGCTTGGATTACCGGGCGAGACATCCTTAATAAGAATTGTTGTGGGGTTTAAAAATTTCGCCCAGCAATCGATGTGATGAATACCGCCCGATTCAATGTAACCTAATACCGTGTAATCGTTACCGAGATAAGCCATCATAATGGAATCAACCTCTGCCGGCGTTTTATCGGGGTTTTCATTATAAACAAGCTGCGTTGACATCGACATACCCAAACCATCCGACATATGATTACCGCCAGTATGAATCAGGTCCATACCGTATACGTCGAGGTTCCACTCTTCACCGATCCTTTGTGGAATGACATCATCTAAGGGCCTGGGGCGATTATAGATATGGTCAACGATGGCAAGATTGTTATCCTGGAAAATAAACCAAGGACCATAATCACGTGTCCAGATGCTGTTGGTGGGAGCGATGATGAATTGAGTGTTGTCCATATTCACACCGCCTGATGAATAAGCATTGCGAGCCTGGTTTTCCTCATAAGAGCTACCGACGAGAGTTGTCACCATCACATCCTCGGATAATTCCGCTATGAGGGATATCGAGATTCCCAGTGGCCAACGGATTATCACACCCTCAGAGGGTTCCCATTCAGCTGGATTGCGAATTACTCCCTCGGGAGGAATAGTAGTTTGGTGGGTTATACCGATTTCATCCAGGCGCTGGATTTCTTCTTCTGTTAAGCCTATTGGAAGGAAATCTTTCTGAGACTGTTCATCAGCAAAAAGTATAGCGACGGCTGTTATCAGAAAAAATAATATAAGGAATCCGTTTATCTTATTCATGATTAAAGTTCATTCCTAAAGCGTGTATCATCATTAAAAAACCCGCCAAACTATTCAAAGACTCGTTATATATAATTTAATATGAATCTGAATTTTAGCAATACCAATTTTTAAGATTTTGATTCTAGAGGGCTTAATAAAAATTTAATCATTTATCGGAGCTATTATAATTTTTACCTGAATCTTAACAGATTTAATTTTCGGGATTTACTGTTATATGGATTTGCAGTTTTTAATAATGTTTGTTATGAAGTTAATTGGTTCATTTTGAACCAAGCTGGTTAAAAACCAGGGAGCAACCTGTATATGTCTTTGATAGAATTCGCCTTGCAAAAAACCATTTTTATGATTAAAATTACTTGAATTTTTTAAATCAGGGCTCAGTTAATTTTAACATACTATACTATCAATTCCCGATTAAATTATTTAAACCATTAACTCTTGGATGCCGATTAAGTTATTGCTGAGGAATATAATGACCAGACAGATATTGGTGATAGATGACCAACCCGAGGTTGGGGCACTTATTGGTAATTACTTAAAGCAAATCGGATTTATACCGGTTGTGATGTCCAGTGTAGAAGAGGCATTGGATAATTTTGACCCGTCGGAGTATCTGATGATAATAGCTGACGTCATTATGCCCGGTAAAAACGGATTTGACCTTGTCCGTTTTATGTGTAACAACCATCCCCGGATACCGGTTGCTTTGATATCGGGTTATTTTGACAAGGAGATGGAAAACCTGCAAAAGGTATTCGGGATCGATAAAATATATCGCAAGCCCGTGTTTCTTAGAAGTGTTAAGGAGATGGTTGCCGATTCCCTTATCAAACTTGCTACTCAAACGGCCTTTTCATCTTAGTTTCAACATTAAAGGAAGTTAATGACCCGATAGCACAAAACGAAATACGGGGTTATGGAGAAATTTTTGGACGATTTATTAAAAACGGATGAATCACTAAAGAAACGTGTTGTTCAACTTGAGGACAAGCTTGATGACCAAGTGACCAAGATATTAGACCTTTCTCGGTTAGGTGCGGTTTTCACCTCGATAATGGACCTTAAAATGGTTCTACCTACCGTTATGGAAACCGCTTTAGATATTGTTAAAGGTGAGGTTGGCGAGATTGTTATATTCGATCTCAATGGCAGGCAGGAATCGGTAAGCTGGGGACTTTCACCAAAAATAACAGACAGGCTTCATATTAAAACCGGCGAAAAAATATACGAGATTATAAAGCAAACAAAGGAACCCTTAATTATTGATCATGTTAATTTTAAAGGCGATAATCTTTCAGGTGTTGGATCTGTGAATATTGAATCTTTGTTGATTGCTCCACTTAAAACCCAGGATAAAGTTATAGGAGCTATTACTATTGCCAACAAGAAACCTGCGGGTAACTTCGACGATGATGATAAATTTGCTCTTGATGTTCTTGGAAGCTTTGCCGCGGTGGCCGTATTAAACGCAAACCTTCACCAGGAGGCCCTAAAAAAGCAAAAGATCGAACACGAACTTGAGTTGGCTCAACAGGTCCAACGGACTTTAATGCCCGAAAAGGTTAATACTTTCGAGGGGCTTGAGGTCTTCACCTTCAATGCCCAAGCGGCTCAGGTGGGTGGCGATTTTTATGATATCATTGAAGTGGCTGATGGTAAATATCTGATTATTGTAGCTGATGTATCTAACAAAGGTGTTCCCGCTGCTTTGATAATGTCTACAGTGCGATCTTATGTTAGAGTGGTAGCTTTGAATATGGACTCGCTTGCCGAGCTTGCCTCTAAAATAAACAACCTTCTCTGTCATGATATCCAAAATATTGGTAACATGTTTGTCACAATGTTTTTTGGACTTATCGATTTGAGCAAACATGTAATCTACTCGGTGAATGCTGGCCATCCACCGGGCTATCTTTTAAGTAATGGTAAGTCCACAAAGCTGAAAACTGGGGGATTGTTTTTGGGGCAGTTTTCTGACCTGGAGTATAAAGAGATACAGAATATTATTAAACATGGTGACAGGTTATTTGTATTTACCGATGGTTTATTTGAGTGCGTTAACTCTAAGGGCGAAATGCTGGGTTTGGCTAATGTGGAAAAATTCCTACTTCAAAACGAACATACCTCCTGGGAAAGGTTGTTAAGCAAACTTAAAGGTTTACTTGAAAAATATTCGTACGACGAAGGCCGGGTTGATGATACCACCCTGATGATGGTCGAGGTGAAAAAATGAATCAACCCGTTAGGATAGTGTTTCCTGTATCCGAAATATCTTTAAAGATAGCCGATGAGATATTTGATGTTATCGCCAGGATTGCCACCTCAGATGCTAAAAAGAGACATCATATATTAACGGTTTTATCAGAGGCTTTCAACAATGCTTATATCCATGGCGACAAGGTACTTAGCGACGGGGGTATTGAATTTGAAGCCCATTTCGATGAAAATAAATTTTATGCATCCATTATAAACAGAGGTAAAGGTTTTGCCGATAGTAAAATGAAAGGTTATTCTGTTGATACTGACATTGCTGAATCAGGTCGAGGCCTTAAGATAATAAAAGAGTTAAGTGACAGAGTTGATTTTAAGCAGGTAGATGGTAATAGATTTGGTATATTTTTAGAGTTTAATCTTTCTTCTGAGAGCGGATATTAAAAGCTAACTTGATACTATGGAGGACGTAATGGACATTCACAAGCGTTATGAGGGTGATGTTGCTATATTACAACTGGATGGCCAATTGAACCTTACAAGTGCATCAACCTTGAAGGAAGCTTCGAAAGAGGTGCTGGCTAATGATACTAAAAAGATGGTGTTGAATCTCGAAAAGGTCGATTTCATCAACAGCTCCGGTTTGGGAGCGCTTGTGTCGATTTTAAAAGATGTACGCAATGCTCGGGCCTCGATGAAGATTTCCAATCTAGCACCCTATGTAAAGGAGATATTTGACATCACTCAGCTCTCTAACATCTTTGAAATTTTCACTGATGAAAACAAGGCGGTTGCAAGCTTTTAACGATTATGTGTTTTGGCATCCTATTTATTGCTTATAGAAATGAAGTAAAGCGACATAGTCAGATACTTGAATATAGCAAAGATTGATGTACGGATTGCCGAAACCATTGGAATTTATTATGCCTGAAGCTAAAGATATTGAAATACTGGTTGTAGATGATGAATTATTGGTAAGAGATCTTATTTATGATTTTCTTTCTTCAAATGGTTATACGGTTTATTTAGCTGAAGATGGAAAGAAGGCTATATCGTTAGTTGATGAAGTAGATTTCAAGGTAGCCTTGGTCGATTTAAAAATGCCTGAAGTCGATGGTCTTGAGGTTGCTGGTGTCTTGACCGAAAAAAAGCCATATGTGCCAATAGTGATAATGACGGCATACCCATCTGTAGATAGCACTGTCGAGGCGATTAAAGAAGGGGTTTTTGACTATATAATCAAACCATTTAACATTTCTCAATTATCTAAAACCATCGGTAAGGCAGTTAATGAATATACGGCAAGGTCAAGTAGCAATTATATACGGGTTAAAGCCGATAACATTGATACTATAAATTTGGATGATAGTATATGTTGATTGAAGTGTTAGATTCTTTGTATTGCAAAGTGCAAGCCTCGAGGATGTATTTTTCTTATTTTTGACGTTTTGGGTTTAAAAAAGTATTGAAATTTCCCATCGTTATGATAAAATAGTTATATGGGCTCTGATGATCAACAATTAGATGAATTGACCAAAATTACCGATTCATATGTTTCGTTATCAGAATTGACTGTTCGGCTTCAAGCCGATTACCTTGAATTATCGGACAAGTTCGAGAAGCAAAGTCGCCAGCTTGAGGAAATCAACAACCAGGTCACCAAGGCTCTGGAAGCCAACAGCAAACTGTCAACCTACCTTAGCAATATCCTTGAGTGTCTCGATGCTGGTGTTGTGGTTTTTGGTGTTGATGGCAAAATCTGCCTGTTTAACAGGGCAGCAGAGATGCTAACAGGTATATCCCGTCAGAAAGCGATAGATAAACATTACATTACGATTTTCCCCGGTGATGAGCACGAATCCACTTTCAGCCTTTTAAATGGCACACAAACCAAGGCTCGTGGTGAAAAATGGTTTGGCTCACAGCCGGTAGGTTATTCATCAAGCAAGATTTTCGATGATAATGGAAACTGTTGTGGTGTGGTTGAGATATTATACGATATTTCAGGTGAGAAAAAGTTAAGGAAGACGATACGCCAGGTTTCCGCTCTGGCGGCTCTGGGTGAGATGTCGGCTATTGTGGCTCATCAGGTCAGGAATCCGCTGGCCGGTATCATTGGTTTTGCCAATCTCTTGCAAAGGGATTTGCCCTCAGATCATCCGTCAGCTAACCTTGCCCAGAAGATATCCAGGGGAGCAAATGAACTTAACAGGATAATGACAAATCTCCTTAATTTCACAAAAAAAACGAAACCAGATTTTCGCGAACTTGATTTTATCAAGTTTACGAAAGAGGTGATATCCTCTTTTTCAAATGAGCATGTTGCCGGGAAGATAAAGATCGATTTCCTAGGTTTATCGATGGTTAAAAAGATGGTTGACTTTCATAAAGGTACCATCAGGGCAAATAGCCCCGCTGGAGGTGGTGCAGAGTTTATAATAGAATTACCTCTTTGATAGGGTTTTAAAATGGATTCAAAAATATTAATTGTTGATGATGATTCCCTGGTTAGAGAATTTATCGTTGAGACATTAGAGCGTAAAGGTTATTATGTAGACCAGGCGGATTCCGGTGAACAGGCGATAGAGATGATTGGTCATGCCGAATATGACCTTGTCATAACTGATTTAAAAATGCGCCAGCTAAGCGGCATGGACGTTCTTAAAGAGGTGCTTGAGGTTCAACCCGACTGCCGGGTGATGGTTATCACCGCTTTTGGCACAATTGAAAATGCCGTCGAGGCAATGAAAATAGGTGCCTGCGATTATATTACGAAACCCTTCACTGCTGACGAGCTTGAGATACTTGTTGAGCGCGCCCTCGATTATAAGAGACTAAAAGAGGAAAATCTGTATTTAAGAAAGGAATTGGTGGGAAGTTATTCATTTGACAACCTAATAGGAAGGTCCCCATCAATGATGAAGATATTCGAGCTTGTCAAAAATATTGCCGCTTCTCCTTCCACAGTTTTAATAAGCGGAGAGACCGGCACAGGCAAGGAGTTGGTAGCCAGGGCTATTCATTACAATTCGAACAGAGCAAAAGAGCCGTTTGTTAAAATGAATTGTGCAGCCCTTCCCGAGGGGCTTATTGAATCAGAGCTATTTGGGCATGAGAAAGGAGCTTTTACCGGAGCTATTAAAACCACCAAGGGACGTTTTGAGCAAGCTAACAATGGAACCCTTCTTTTGGATGAGATATCGGAGATACCCTTAAGCACACAGGCGAAGCTTTTGAGGGTTATTCAGGAACGCGAACTTGAAAGACTCGGCTCGGGGCAGACGATACCTCTTAATGTGCGACTTATCGCTACCTCAAATCATGACCTTAAAACCGAGGTTAAAAAAGGTAAGTTCCGCGACGACCTTTATTTCAGGCTCCAGGTGATTCCTATCGATTTACCACCCCTGAGGGAACGCCTTGAGGATATCCCCCTTTTATGCGATTATTTTTTACAGAAATATTGCCAACGTGAGGGCGTTCCCCTGAAAACGCTCTCGGAGAAAGTAAAAAAGTTATTCATGAGTTACAATTGGCCGGGTAATATCAGGGAACTGGAAAATTACATCGAGAGAGCAGTAGTAATATCCAAATCTTCGGAGTTGAGAGTTTCAGATTTCCCGATTGAAATAGCTGTTGGCTCATCCGGACTGGCCAGTGTCGATACTGATGTCGGACAGACTATTGCTGAAATGGAAAAACGGTTAATAATAAAAACGCTTGAGGCAAATAACTGGAACAAAGCCAGAACCGCTGAAATTTTAGGTGTCACAACCCGCACCTTGAGAAACAAGCTTAACGAGTATCGCTGTCAGGAATAGAAAGTGCTATCAAGACTATAAGAGTCTTGGCCAGTATGCTTTTCCTCACTTTTTTTTGAATTATTCACCAAGTATTCTATTGCTTATCGGTTTCTATTGACACCGGCTATCTTTTATGTTAAAATAACAAAAAAAGTATATGATATGATGTTGTTGTGCCTGTAGTTGAATGCTTAAAATGGTAAGCTGGAGGTAATGAGAGTATGGAAGCATTAATCATTGCCGCGGGTGAAGGTAGTCGTTTAAGTAACGTTTTTTCTCCCAAACCGCTTATTCCTATTTTTGGTCTTCGTCTTATTGAACGAATTATAATGGTTGGAAAACGTGCGGGCATAAGGGATTTCAAAATTGTTGTAGGATATAAATCGACGAAGATTAAACAAACCATTGGCAATGGTAGAAAATACGGCGTTAATATAACTTATATTGAAAACCCTGAATGGAAAAAGGGAAATGGTGTATCTGTTCTGAAAGCGAAAGATCATTTTCACGGCAAATTTTTACTCCTAATGTCAGACCATCTATGTGATGAGGTTATGATAAAAAAACTTCTCTCAACGGACATTGGTTTCAACCGATGCAAGTTATGTATTGATAATAACTTAACGGGGGAACATTTTAGTATAGATGATGTGACCAAAATCTATTATGAAGCCGATAAAGTGAAATACATCGGCAAATCATTGGATAATTTCAACGCCATTGATACTGGTGTATTCCTTTGTACTCCAGCTATTTTTGAAGCACTCGAGAAAAGCATCAAGCAGGGAGAATATAGTCTTTCTGCGGGAAATCAGATATTAGCCGAACAAGGAAAACTTGAAACAGTTGATGTAACAGGTTGTTTTTGGATAGATATTGATAATGAGGAAGCTTTACAAAAAGCTCAAGATCTATTGATTAAACAACTTTTTAAACCAACAGATGGCCTTATCTCAAAAGTTATTAATAGAAAAATTTCCACCAGAATTTCAACCTACCTTGCTCGGTACAATATTTCACCGAATTTGATTACATTGGCTAGTTTTATCATGTCAGTACTCTCCGCCATATTTTTCTTTTTCGGAGGATATGTGAATATTCTTTCGGGAGGAATAATGGCGCAGTTTTCATCGATACTGGATGGTTGTGATGGTGAAGTTGCCCGTTTAAAATTTAGATTCTGTGTTTTCGGAGAATGGCTTGATAGGGTATTAGATCGGTATGCGGATGGACTTATAATTTTGGGTATGACCCACGCACTCTGGTTATCTTCAGGTGACGAATTTGTCTGGCTTCTTGGATTTTTGGCGTTAATTGGTACCTATATGAACAGCTATACTGCCAGAATTTATGATGATTTATTGAAAAAGAAATTCGTAAATAAAAACTCATTCCGCATAGGTCGTGATTTGCGTTTATTCATCATTTTTCTTGGCTCGTTATTCAATGAAATTTTGGTTGCACTTATAATTGTTTTTGTAATTACCAATATTGAATCAATACGAAGGATATTTATTTTAAGAAATGTGCACAGAATTAGATCAACATATTAAAAATAAAATACTGCTGATTTTAAAAAAATCACCCATTCCAGAGGATTATGAACATGCCCTCAATGTTTTGAAATGGGTGGAGAACTTAAAACCTGATTCAGATATCGCTTTGCAAGTTGCTGCCTTAGGCCACGATATAGAACGTGCTTTACCTGTAGAAAAAGTCAAACGGGTCGATTTTGCGTCGTATGATGATTTTAAGAGAGCACATTCAGAAAACAGCGCTAGAATTATGCAGAAGTTGTTGTCTGAATATCCTATTCCAAGAAACATTATCGAAAAAGTGGTATATTTGATTACTTATCATGAAATTGGCAAAGATGGAGATTTAGATTTAAATATATTGAAGGATGCAGACAGTCTTTCGTTTTTTGAAGTTAATTTGCCCCATTATTTCAATCGGGAAGGCCTAAGAGAGACATACTCTCGGATGCTATGGGGCTATCGACGGTTGTCTGAAGGGGCTAAAGTTTATTTAAAGAATTTTCATTACAATAAAGATATTTTAAACAGGTTTTTAAAAATTGTTAGATCCAAATAATTATGAACCATTGTTGTTTTTATGTTAGAAGAAAAAGAGATGAACAACTTGGTCCGTTTAATATAAGTATTATATACATCCCCGAAATAACGTGTACTAGCCGCTAGGCGCTGTTGAAAATCCCGCTCTTTTAAAACGACATGCGTAATCAGTCGCTCATTTGTATTCTAAGTACGAATATTTATTTTACGCAGGCAAAAAGTGCCCAATAGTCTTCTTGAAAGCCGAATTAAGTCCTAAAATAGAGTATATGGCGTAAAAAAGTCGCAAAAAACGGCTTGCGATTGAATATCTTGCTAAAATTCCAATCACCAATATCATTCGGACTTACAAAAACTCGAAATAAAACTTTTTCAGTGGCAACTAATTTAAGCCGGAGATGGGATTTGAACCCACTACCTGCTGATTACGAATCAGCTGCTCTACCAGCTGAGCTACTCCGGCAAAAATTTTATTCAGTTTAAATGACTTTTTGATAAGATAAAGTTTTTTTAGTCTCCTTAATTATTTTATTAAGGTTCGCTAATATAAAAACAGTTAATGGAATAAAACTAAAGGTCATAATAATTATCAATGCCAAAGCTATCTTACTCATGGTTTCGGTTTTTGCTCCATATATAATCGAATACTGGATTGTCAGAAAAAGGAGGTTAATCATTAAACATATTACCAATGACATCTTCGACAAATACTTATAGATAGGTTTTTTATTTTCCTCGGGCCAATTTTTAATTTCATTTTTCTGGGGAAAGTTGAATAATTTTGGATATCTTATAATCCAGATAAAAATAACAACCATAACAACCTGTATAGTGGGCATCATGTAAAATATCAGCGGGGTTTTATCACTCCATCTGTCTGGCTTTCCATTTAGGCCAAAATGGGTCGGAATACGCTCAGGCAATTCGTTAAAGGCGACAACGGAGACCATCCAAGCAAACAATACAATGGTGATGTTTAACCATATCAAGGTTTTATTAGCTTCCACGATTCCCTGCTTAATTAAAGCAATTAAAATTCCGTTTTACCAGAGAAATTAAATCTTTTTATCAATATCGTCGGAGCGCTACAACATCCTATATCCTTCCACCAGTTTTTAACCAGCTGTGTCTCTTTAGAGATGCCGCCTATTCGGGAAAAGGCTTTTGTCACCGATTCGGTAAATCGGAGGTTTTTTACCGGGCCAATAATCTTGCCGTTTTTAATCCTAAAAGTGCCATCTCTGGTCATACCTGTCATCATCGCTTTAGTAGTATTCAGCAAGCCATTGATGTAGAAAAATCTGGTTACCAAAATTCCATTTTTGACACTGGCAATTAACGACGATTTCGATTTCTTTCCCGGCGCTATAAAGATATTGCTTGCCATAGGTCCTCCACTAAAACCTGGCGGCATACAGTGGCCCGTAGAACGGGTTTTAGCTTTGGCAGCGTAAATAGTATCATAAACCGGCCTACCGGCAATACCCTTTTTCACAAAATAAACCCTCTTTTTAGGTACTCCCTCAAAATCAAATGGAAATGCCAATCCGGAGCTATCCGAGCCATCATCATAAATGGTCATCTCCGATCCCATTACTTTTTTGCCAAGCTTATTTGACAAGAAACTGGTTTTTTCAAGGTACGGTTTAGCTCCGAAAGCAATGCTGGAAAGCCAATCTATTATAGAAGATACAGCCACCGGTTCAAGTATTACATCATACCTGCCCGGCTCAATATCTACAGGATTTCTGCCATCAAGGCATTTCTTAAACGCAGTTTCAGTCAATGAAGCAAATGGGATTTTGACCACCCGACGAGACAATGCTTCCGCATAACCCGAAGATGTATCTGTCATAGCAATTAGGTTGATATATGCTGTTGTCAATGGCTGGTATAGGGCGAGGCCGTTTGAATTTACAACAGCTATTTCTGAAGATGAGGTTGAAAATGCACCAGCCATTGTAATACCATATTTCTCTGCCTGACGGCATATTTTCCTGATGACTTCAGCCCGCTGCCTTGGTGAATAAATAGCAGTAGGCTCAAAAAATGTCTTGGTTTTTTTATGCTTACACGACATCGGTAAACCCTTGAAATCGGGATTGGGCTGTTGGTGCTGGGCTATTTTAAAGGAGTTTACCAACCCCCGATAAAGGTCATCCTTGTTAAAAGAATTCGTAGAAGTAACCCCTATTCTGCTATTGGTCACAGTCCTGAAAATAACCTTTGTATTATTTTCAGTTAAGTTCTGGTGAATATATGAATTGGCGTATCTAGTTAACCCTAAAGTGCCTCCGATAAAAACAGCCTCGGTATGCTCAGCTGGCGATTTCTTTATAACAGCCCTCAAGGTTGTTAGTATCCTGTTTTCACCTATCATTTTCTCACCCCCACACTAATGTTTCTAAACCGGCAGGGTGAGGCACCATGCGCAACATGAGCTGTTTGCATCGGCTCTCCCTTACCACACGACGGAATCCCCCATATATGCCAATGATTCATGTTGCAGATGGCATCACATGAATTCCAGAACTGTGGAGTAATACCTGTGTAAATCGGATTTTTATACATCTGCACTTTTTTACCGTTTTTTATTTGCCAGGCAACCTCGGTGCCAAACTGGAAATTAAGCCTTCTATCATCAATAGACCAGGTTTTGTTAGTATCAAAAAGAATACCATCTTTTGTATCAGCGATTAAATCATCATATTCCCACTCACCCGGCTCAAGGTTGATATTGGTCATTCGTATAAGCGGAATCTTGCTCCAGCCATCAGCTCTCATACAACCGTTAGAGACAGCATTGATAAGCGGAGCTGTCTCTCTGGAGGTGAGATAACCAACAAGCACTCCCTCTTTTATTATATTCGTACGGCAAGCCTTAACGCCCTCATCATCATAACCAAATGTGCCCAAGCCACCCTTTATAGTGGAATCGGCAACTATGTTGACAATGGGTGAACCATATTTAAACCTGCCAAGCTTATCCAGTGTCATAAAAGAGCCACCGGCTAAAGATATCTCTGTACCTAAAACCCTATCCAATTCGGATGGATGACCACATGACTCATGAATCTGTAAAGCCATCTGCGAACCCGTAATTATAATGGTTGTTTCTGTCGCCGGGCAGACCGGTGCTTTTAACAAAGCCACCGCTTCATCAGCAACCCGCTCCGCATTTTCAATCAGCCCCATCTGCCTTATAAATTCATAACCGGCGCAGGCAAAATCTCCCCGGTGAGAACTGGGATATGTACGTCGCTGGCTTTCTGTTCCCGAAACAGCGGTAGCCATATAGCCTCCACCCGACTCGATTATATCCTGCTCGATAAAAGCACCTTCAGTAGAGCAAAAAAACTTCTTTATACGATAAAAATCCAGGCTGGCTTCGGCAGTCTTAATCATCCTTTTTGCATGTAAAATTTCCGTTACCTTCAGAAGCAAGTCGATCTTTTCATCAAGTGGCACGGCAAAGGGGTCTTCTTTATATTTTGTGCTGTATTTATCTATGTATGGTTTCACCCTGGCTAAACGAACCTTATTTTTGACCGTCATAGCCGAGGTTTTGGCAATCTTGATAGCAAGGTTTGCGGTTTTTATAAGCTCTCCATCGGATAATTCGCTGGTGGCGGCAAAACCCCAACCGCCATCAACAATAACCCGTATTCCAACACCACTGTCCTCATCCTGGGAAACGGATTCAACAACCCGGTCCTTGACATTTATTGATTGATGCGTAGTACTAACATACCTGATATCACCGTAAGCTACTTTTTTGGATTTTAAATGATGAATAACACTTTTGAGCTTATCCCGCAAGATCAGACCTCCGCTTTTAAGACAATTTATAACTGGCAGATAAAATTGTCAAGATGTGATAAATTTATTATAGACAGATAAAGGCAAAAAATACATTGACACACTATAAAGTTGAGATTAAGTTCTTTAATAAGAAGAGAATAAAAAACATAAAGGGGTTATTATGAAGCGGTTGATACTTACCATAACAGGGGTATTGATCCTAATATCTTCAGTATTCTGCCAGGTTGATACCCTGATGCTGTTGGAGATAAATGACTTTGAAATTGTCGATGATATCACTAATTTGTT
>NATP01000136.1 GCA_002085375.1 candidate division Zixibacteria bacterium 4484_95
ATTATAACTATAAGTGCTATTTTCCTCATCAGTTATACTTTCGGTATTTTTAAAGATTACTTTTATTTCAGCGAGGGATAAGTGAAACAAAACCGGCGACGATAATAAGCTCGCATAATTAAAATCAAAACCACTAAAAAAACTATATATACCGGATAAAAGTATGCTGCCACAAACGATAATGAAACAATCGACAATTTAACAGCCAGAATCGTAGTTTTGATTTTTCCCGTAAGCGCCAGCCAAATATAAAACGGGCTGACAACTAAAGAGGCCACCAAAAAAGGAACATCCCGGACAATTAAACCGGCTATCAACGATATGATATAACACAACAACATGATAATATTACTTTTCTTTTCACCATAAATAACGCCGAAAGTGATTTTACCGGTTTTCTTATCACCCTCGATATCGGGCAAGGTTGTGCCTATATAAACCGCACCCACAGCGAAAAAATATGGCAGTGACATATAAAACCCCTGAAGCATCCCTCCACCGGCGGCACAATATCCAAGCACAAATATAAGACTGCCATGACCAAAAGCGTTGATAAAAGCAGCTGCATATGCCCTGTTTTTTAAGGCTATCGGAGGGGCTGAGTAAAAAATACCCAATAGGGCTATAACTATCGCAAGAAATCCCACCTTAACAGAAAGACAAAAAGCAAGTATAAGCGACATCAAATAAAGCAAAATCGCCATCATCCAGGCGGTTGAGATTTTAACAAGGCCTTTGGGTAAAAAATGTATTTTCTGGTTTATTCTATCCGATTCGATGTCGTAAATCTGGTTGATTAAAAACACGCTGCTGGCAAGTCCGGTTCCAATTACCAACGCCAGAAGCAATACGATACTGGCGCTTTCGGAAAACCCATAATAACCTAATATCATAATAGTCCATACTGGAATCTGAAGCATCGGCCTGAGAGCGAATATATGGTCTAATATTCTGATGATTTTCATATTCAAAGTGCGTTACTAAAAGTATTTTTTTTATAAATATATAGCGATAAAATAAACAACCGGCACAGCGAACAAGAATGAATCGAACCGGTCAAGGACACCGCCATGGCCGGGAATTATCGATGATGAGTCCTTCACCTGACAGTGCCGTTTGATCGCTGATTCCAGAAGGTCTCCCAGCTGACCGAATAAACATGCCAGAACAGCCATGAAAAACAGCTTGAACCAGCCGATTTTCAAAAACACCAATTGGCTGAATATCCCTGCTATTATCGCTCCGATAAAACCACAAAAAAACCCCTCCAGTGTTTTGTTGGGTGAAAGTTGTGGAGCCAGTTTTTTTCTACCAAAAGTTTTGCCACCGAAATAAGCGGCGGTATCAGTTGCCCAGACAATCAAGAAAACATAAACCAACAGCTTACCCCCGTTGTCGGGCAAAACGCTAAGGTAAATTATAAAAGTGGACAACACCCCCAGGTAAAACACCGGCAACAGCAGGCTGAACAAATCGTCAAAAAATCTCTCAATGGATCGACCTTTTATTACAAACAAACTTGAAATAAATAAGGATAATACCAGAACATACAAAACAGGATATTCAAAATGGGCAGCAACTACACATAAAACCGGCATGATTAAACAAAATGCCCAGCTGGTCATATAAGCCTTTTTTTTGAACATCATAACCAGTTCATAACTACCCAGGCTTATTAATATAATGCAAAATGTAAAAAGAAAATACCCTCCGGTATAACTAATATAAATTAAGGCAGGGATACCTACAATAGCAACAGCTAACCTCAGAGCAAGATTTTTGCTCACTCTCAGGTCCCTTTAGATTTTTTTGCTCGCTTCACCCGGCCAAACCTTCTCTCACGACCCTGAAAATCGATAATCGCCCTATAAAACTCTTTCTCATCAAAATCGGGCCATAATACATCGGTGATATACATCTCGGTATAAGATGTCTGCCATAACAGGAAATTGGAAATACGCATCTCACCGGAAGTCCTTATTAGAAGGTCGGGGTCAGGTAAACCATTTGTTTGGAGATACGAGGAGAAAAGTTCTCCATCGATATCATCGATTTTAAACGCGCCCTTGGCATAATCAACAGCGATATTTTTAACCGCCTGAAGTATCTCAAAACGGCCGGAATAATTGAGAGCCAGATTCAAAGTAAGACCGGTATCGTTGGCAGTGAGGGCGATGGCCTCCTTTAACATCTTGCGCCGGCGCGGTGATAAAGCCTCGATGTCACCTGTGGTAATAAGGCGAACATTATTTTCCAAAAGTTCGTTTAATTCCCGGCGGGTGGTTTCATAAAGAAGATTCATTATGGCCGAGACTTCCTTTTTAGGCCGCTTCCAGTTCTCGGTTGAGAAAGTATACAGGGTTAGATATTTTATACCTATTTCACCGGCAGCCCGAACAACCTTCTTGACAGCCTTAACGCCATATTTGTGACCAACGGTCCTGGGTAAACCTCTTTTTTTCGCCCATCGACCATTACCATCCATGATAATGGCAATGTGATTGGGAAGTTCACCCTGGCTTAAGATCTGCTTTTTCAATGTATTAATGGAGGACATGTTATTATACCTCCATAATCTCCTGTTCCTTTAAACTAACTATCTCCGAAATATTGGAAATATAATCATCGGTAAGTTCCTGTATCCGTTTTTGTCCTCGCTCAAGGTCATCCTCGGAAATATCTGAATCCTTTTGAGCTTTCTTAATTTTGTCGTTGGCTTCGCGGCGAATGTTCCTTATGGATATCTTACCCTCTTCACCAATCTTTTTAACAAGTCTGACAACTTCCCGACGCCGTTCTTCGTTTAAGGGTGGTATGGGTAACCTTACAACGCTACCCTCAGCAATCGGATTCAATCCTAGGTCCGCTTTCTGAATGGCTTTTACTATATCGGTGATGACATCTTTCTCCCACGGCTGAACCACCAGATACTTGGGGTCAGGCGAGGTAATAGATGCCAGTTGTTTTAACGGGGTAAGAGCGCCATAATATTCAACCTTGATGCCGTCAAGAATCTTGGGAGTAGCCCTACCGGTTCTGATACCGGCAAGCTCACGATTTATGGCATCCACAGCTTTCTTCATTTTCTCTTTTGCTTCAACATAAATTTTCTCTAACATGACCATTCCCTAACTAACCATAGTACCTATTGTTTTACCTAAAATTATCTTCAGTAAATTTTCTCTCTGGTATAAGTTAAAGACGACTATTGGAATATCGTTTTCGCGGCAAAGAGAAGCCGCTGTTGCATCCATTATCTTCAAATTCTTTTGTAGAATGTCCGTATGAGTAAGCCTTTTAAACATGACCGCTTTGGGCTCTTTAACCGGGTCAGCATCGTAAACACCATCAACCTTGGTACCTTTAAGAAGTATTTCAGCATCTATCTCTATTGCTCTCAAAGCCGCCGCTGTATCGGTTGTGAAATAGGGATTACCGGTTCCACCAGCAAAAATCACAATACGCCCTTTCTCAAGGTGACGAACAGCTCTCCGGCGAATAAACAACTCACAAACTTTATCTATCTGTATTGCCGACATGACTCTTGTAAAATATCCCAATCTCTCAAGACATTCCTGAAGCGCTAATGCGTTTATCACTGTAGCCAGCATACCCATATAATCAGCAGATACCCTGCCTATTCCTTTAGCAGTTGAGGTTATCCCCCGGAATATATTTCCACCACCAATTACCAAAGCTATCTCAACACCCAGATCTTTAACTTTCGTAACCTGACGGCAGATAGAATCGACCATTTGCAAATCAAGACCTGCCTCTTTTTTGCCCATTAACATTTCACCGGAGAGTTTTAAAAGCACTCTTTTGTATTTTAATTTCCTCATCGATGACGATCCGGTTTTTCTCGCTTTGGATGCAGGCACATTATTCTCCAAGGCGATATCTGGTAAATCTTTTAATTTGTATGTTTTCACCCAGACGGGCTATTGCTTCGGTAAGGATATCTTTTATATTTTTATCCTGGTCTTTGATAAAAGGTTGTTCAAGAAGAGTCACCTCCTGAAAATACTTTTCGAGTTTTCCCTCGACAATTCTATCAACAACCTTCTCCGGCTTGCCCTCGTTTATTGCTTGTGTTCTGTAAATATCTTTTTCCTTTTCGATAAGTTCCGCTCTGATATCCTCCCTTTTCACAACCAACGGATTGGTGGCAGCAATCTGCATGGCGATATCTTTGCAGAAGTTTTTAAAATCATCAGTGCGAGCGACGAAATCGGTTTCGCAATTTATTTCAACGAGTACTCCAAGTTTATCACCAGGATGTATATAAGCCATGATTAACCCCTCTTTTACCGCTCGTCCTGCTTTACGGGCCGCTTTGGCCAAGCCCTGCTCACGTAAGATTGTTATCGCTTTTTCCATATCACCATCAGCTTTTATCAGGGCTTTTTTACAGTCCATCATACCTGCGCCAGTCTTCTCCCTCAACTGTTTTACCATTGATGCAGTGATTTCCATTTATGATTCCTCCACCGCTTCCTTTTCACTTATTTCTTTCTCCATCTGTGTTGCACCCTCAATCATAACATCAGCTAATGCTCGGATTATCACGCTTATTGATTTAATAGCATCATCGTTAGCGGCTATAGGATAATCAATGGGGTCGGGATCGGTATTAGTATCAATAATGGCAATCACCGGGATTTTCAATTTGTTAGCCTCGGCTACGGCAATCCGCTCCTTTTTAGCATCAACAACTACAAGAGCCGATGGCAACTTATACATTTCTTTAATACCTGTTAAATATTTTTCCAGACGGGCTCTTTCTTTTTCAAGCATCATGCCCTCTTTTTTGGTCATGCTTTCAAAGAGGTTTTCCTCTTTCATCTTCTCAATATTTCTTAACCTTTTAATGTTTTGCTTGATCGTCTGGAAGTTTGTCAGGGTTCCCCCCAACCAACGCTCTGTGACATAAAATTGTCCGCACCTAGTAGCCTCTTCCTTAATTACCATCTTGGCCTGTTTCTTTGTCCCAACAAAAATTACTTTTTCCCCTTTTTCAGCAATCTCACGGAGCTTGGCCTGAGCCCTCTGAATAGAAAGGAAAGTTTTTTTAAGGTCAATGATATAGATTCCGTTGCGAGCCGTAAAAATATACTTTTTCATCTTCGGGTTCCAGCGTTTGGTCTGGTGCCCAAAATGCACCCCTGCCTCGAGGAGTTCTTTGATATCAATTTGCGACATGTAATCCTTCCCTTGGTGGTTGGTTTGGTTTTAATCCTCCATCGGCATCATCCCTCAGCGACCCCAACAGGGGACCCCGCTGTAAGTCCACCGATGTGCGTCATTTATCTATTAATCCATTAACGTTTAGAGAACTGAAAACGTTTACGAGCCTTAACCATCCCGTATTTCTTTCGCTCGACCATACGGGGGTCACGTGTCAAAAAACCCTTTTTCTTAAGGCTAACACGAAGCTGTGGGTCATACTGGACCAAAGCCCTGGCCAGCCCAAGTTGAAAAGCACCGGCCTGCCCAGAAA
>NATP01000137.1 GCA_002085375.1 candidate division Zixibacteria bacterium 4484_95
GATAGAATCCTTGTCTTTGAAAAATATCTAAAGACTGATTTTGAAAAGAATTTATTTGAAGCTGCATTTTACAATTTATTAGATATACACAATCCGTTAAGGTTTAATAACTTTTCCTATGTCATAAGAGAATTAATAGATCACATATTAAGACGTCTAGCGCCAGACGAATATGTTGTAAGATGTAAATGGTATTCAAAGCCAGACTCAAATAGAAAAGTTATTCGCTCCCAACGAGTTAAATATGCAATTCAGAAAGGGCTGGAAGATGATTTTATTTCTACGGAATTAAATTTAGATATTTCTGGAGTACAACGAAACATAAGACACATCATTAATAATTTAAACAGATATACACATGTTGCATCGGATACATTTGATATAACCCCTCAAAAACAGTTAGATCATGTTTCGGCATTTCTTCAAGTTTTTCTCGAGTTATTCGAAATTATTCAGCAGACAGAGACTGAAATTGTCGAGTCTATGATTAAACATATCGAGGAAGAAGTTGTAGATACTATTTTCGATAATTATTCAGAACTTGAAACCTATGCTACGCATGCTTACTGGGGAGATTATGAAATAATTGATATTACATTAACAGAAATTGATTCAGAACATTTGGAATTTTTTGTCGAGGGGCACATCTATCCGGAATTTCAAATAGGATCTGACTCTGATGTTAGAAAAGGAGATGGGATGGTATTTACCAAAGCAATTCCTTTTACATGCGATCTCTCAGCTAATGTTCTATCTCCATATGATTTAAAAATTTCTAATTTTAAGATGCATGTAGATGGCGACAATTTTTGGGAAGGTGTTGAGTATCTATCTGAATAAAAATAATGAAAAAAATTTCTAACAAGCGGGTGCACTTGACCGCCATTCCGCTGCGCTCCATGTCGGCAAGTGACCCTAAACGTTATATTTAGGAAATTTCAATGGACATAGATCAATTTGCAAAAAGGATTCAAAAATATTTGGAAAAAGTACCACTTATAATTTTAGGTAGTGGGGCAACAATTCCTTATGGTTTACCTTCGATGCAAGATTTGTCAGATTTTATTTTATCT
The DNA here is from genome assembly GCA_002085375.1 of candidate division Zixibacteria bacterium 4484_95. Lineage (GTDB taxonomy): Bacteria > Zixibacteria > MSB-5A5 > UBA10806 > 4484-95 > 4484-95. The sequence continues at coordinate 1,074 of NATP01000137.1, forward strand.
AATATCAATTCTGAAGATAAAGAGTGGATTTCTTTCAAAGCAAAATTAAGAGGCGGAATTGATTTAGAAACAGCTCTAAATCAAGTAAATCTCTCGCAAGATTTAATTAAACAGATAATATTTAATACTTGGAAATTAATTAATAATAAGGATAAAAAATGTTTTAGAACAATTTTAGAACACACTAACGGAATTCAGCTATTATTGAGTAGATTGCTCCATAGTCACCCCAAAGAAGTAGTCATTGTTACTACAAACTATGATAGAGCAGTAGAATATTGTGCAGACAAAATAGGTGCTTTTATCATAACTGGATTTTGGGGGACATATATAGGAAATTTTAAATTCCCCTATAGTCCTTTTAAAGGTAACGAAAAGACTATTGAGTTAATAAAAGTCCATGGCTCTATTGATTGGTTTATGAATGAAGAAGATATACCATTTGTCCTAAATTCCCATTTAGATGAAATCCCTGAAGATTGGATACCTTTAATAGTAACACCTGGTTATTATAAATATCAGGAAACCCATAAAGATCCTTATCGGACATTAATATCTCGATCAGACGAGCAAATAAATAAGGCATTTTGTTATTTGTGTATAGGATATGGCTTTAATGATGATCATATTCAGCCAAAGTTGTTACAAGAGATTAAAAATGGAAAACCAATTGTAGTTGTAACAAAAAAGCTAACAGGCAATGGTGAAGCTATTATTAAAGAAAACGCAAAGAAATTTATTGTAATTGAGGAAGGCACAGATTTATCTAAAAGTATGATTTCATCAAGTGAACTTGGAAATGATGAAGTTGAATATAATCTATGGGAACTAACCAATTTTGTCAAAATTTGGCTTGGTATATAATTTAAAGTTAACAAGGTCTAAATATGGCAACAATATTTAATTATCAGTCTCAAGATGCAATTGGTGTAGTTGAAAGTGTTGATACTTCAAGTGTCATAATAAAAGTTGAGAAAGATGATATTTTAAAACAGATTCAGGTTAATCAATTAGTCGTATTGAGGAGTTCAAAAGCAGGACAGCACTTAATTGGAATAATTGATAAAATTACAAGAACTATCCATGTTCTAGATGAAGAACAACAATTAAATCAGATCCAAAATATAATAAGAGTTAAATTAATTGGAACACATTTGGACAAATATGGAATTAAAGAAAATATTTTCAAGAGAACATTGGAAACAATTCCGGAAATAGATGCTGAATGCTTTATTCTAAGGGGCGAAACATTAACTTCTTTTATGCGTGCTATTTCTCAATTGGTTTCACAGGCAGTTAATCCATTAAATTTAGGTCATTATACACTGGATGAAGAAGCAGAGGCTTGGCTTGACGGCAATAAATTATTTCAAAGACATTCGGTTATTGTGGGGAGCACAGGTTCTGGTAAATCATGGACAGTTGCTAATTTGCTTGAAAATATTGCAAAACTTCCTTCTGCAAACGCTATAGTCTTTGATTTACATGGGGAATATTCACCTCTTAATGATAATGGCTTTACTCACTTCAAAATTGCTGGCCCAAATGATACTCCTGATTTAAACAATATAATATTTTTGCCATATTGGCTTTTAACGTATGAAGAAATGCTATCATTATTATTAGATAGATCTGATACAAATGCCCCAAATCAAGCTATGGCTTTTTCAAGAGAAGTTATAAATCTAAAGCGTCATTATTTGAACGAGAAAGATAAAGAAGAAGTACTAGGCAATTTTACAATAGATAGTCCAATACCTTTCGATATCAAGATGGTCATTAGCAACCTCAATGAACTTGATAAGGAGATGGTAAAAGGTAGTAGTGGACGACCAAAACAAGGGCCAATGCATGGCAAATTAACAAGATTTCTACAGAGGTTGCAGGCAAAAATAAATGATAAGAGATTGAATTTTTTATTTAATGAGAACGAAATACTATTTAAATATGAATGGCTTGAAGAATTCTGTAAATCTCTAATGAATAGTAGTTCTTTAAACGACAAAAAAGGGATTAAAATTATTAATTTTTCGGAAGTTCCTTCGGATATATTACCATTAATCACTGGATTGGTTGCTAGAATAATATTTACAGTGCAACAGTGGATAGATTATAAAGATAGACATCCAATTGCTTTATTTTGTGATGAAGCGCATCTTTATATTCCCGAAAGAGTTTCTTCTTCCATTGAAGAGGTAGGGCTAAATGTTTTTCAACGCATAGCAAAAGAAGGTAGAAAATATGGAGTTGGCTTAGTTGTTATTAGTCAGCGTCCTTCTGAGGTAAACAAAACTGTATTAAGTCAGAGCAACAATTTTATTGCAATGCGTCTAACAAATTCAGAAGATCAGAATGTTATTAGAAAACTTTTACCTGATAGTTTAGGGAATTTTGCTGATCTATTGCCAATATTAGATATTGGAGAGGCCGTTGTTGTTGGCGATGCTTCATTATTACCGAGTAGGATTAGAATTACAGAACCTAAAAACAAACCGAGTAGTGCAACTATTGATTTTTGGGATGAATGGTCAAAAAACAGTTCACCTGATGTGATTAAAGATGCTGTTGAATCGATGAGGAGGCAAAGCAAATAAATTCAAAATATAACAAGTCAGTGCACCAGACCGCCAATCCGCTGCGCCCTTTGGGCTTGCGTCTTGTCGGCTGGTGACTTCAGTCGTTAGCGAGGAGAGACAATGCAAAAGGTCGACTTCGAACTTGACGCCCCAGTGTTGCTGCCAGAGCAGTTCACATCCCATAAAGTTCGTGGCATGTATCTACTGATTGTTGGGGAGCGTCCCACATGGATAGTCTTGAACCAGGCGGAGTATGAAGCATTCAAGGAACTTGTCGGTGGGGCGACGGTGCGCGAGGTGCTCAAATCGCATCCCCAAGAAACGGTCAGCCACCTGTTGGCAAAGGTGCATCAAGCGAAATTCTACAGGGAAGACACGTCTGTCCGACGGACGTACCCGCCCAAACTCACGCTATACATCTCCAACCGATGCAACCTGAAGTGTGTCCACTGCTACGCGGCAGCAGGAGATGCCCTGCCTTCAGAACTGACAACGCCAGAGTGGCTTGAAGTCATCGACCAATACTCCCAGATTGCCCAATCCGGTGAGGTTACCATTTCGGGGGGCGAGCCAACACTCCACCCGGAGTTGGGAGTTCTTCTTGAGTCTGTAGCAAACCATGGCCACCGTTCCGTACTCTTCACGAATGGCACCACAGGTGGCGGCAAACTGGGATGGAACACCCTCGGGCAAACAGTCGACGTTATTCAGCTCAGCATCGACGGTTTTGATGAAGATACGAATGATGAGATACGAGGCAAGGGAACGTTCAGGAAGGTATTGCAGACTTACGAAACACTATATGATACGCGGACACAGATTCGCCTCTCGGTATGCGCCATGCCCCAAAATGTCGATTCTCTACGAAACGGCCTACTGCAGTTTCTCCGGAAGTATGATCCGGCAAAGAAGATTGGCCTCATTTTGTCACCCACGGTGGTTGCCGGCCGAAACGAAAATGGCACGTACGCTTTCGATTATCCCGAGCTACAAGAGGCAATTGGTGATTCCCTTGACGAGATATGGCGATCAGGATGGCGGTTTCCGAACACCTTCCAGAGGAATGATCACCAACCGCGCTGTGGGATTGGCTCATCGATTCTTATTGCCCCTGATGGTGGGTACCGCGCCTGTACATTTGCGCCCATTAGTGGAAACGTGAGACAGCAACGACTTGCAGACTGGTACTCCACTACCCAAGAGCGGCTCGAACACTTCAATGTTGACAATATCGAGATGTGCAAGGATTGCGACCTTCGGCACATCTGTCTCGGCGGATGCGTTGTTAAGATGGGACATCGCGCACGGTGTACGAGTTCAGGCCCATGCACTCCTGCCAACAGGAACTTCTACTATGAGAAGCTGGTGCGCGAGTCGATGGTTTTGTTTGGCGAGCGGTGAATACCGCCGCACAGCAAACAGAAAGGAGGTGAGAAGACATGGACGAGAAGAAGCAAGTTCTGACGGTTGAAGTCCCCGAAGAACCCGTCTACGATGGGTATGCGGACATCAACGTCAACCTCGGTTCCGGTGTCGGAGCTGGTCGGTCTGGCTGCTGCAGCTGCTGAAATCTGAAACGGGAGGCTGCTGGCCATCTATCTGGCAGCCTCCCCACTTCTGCTGATTACGGCAACGATTCGCAATTGAATCGCTAACAAAAAAAGGATTAGTCCCGAGTCGAGTGAAGCGAGTGCTCGGGATTAATCCATGGTTCAAGAAGCCGCATGGCCTTTGCGCATATAGTGGAAAAGGTCGGGGGATGTCGGTGTGCTTTTTTGATCAGATGCCGGGAAAAGCGCCGGAAAGGATAAAAAATTCCGGTCAACCCCATTTAGATCAGCTGTTTTT
>NATP01000036.1 GCA_002085375.1 candidate division Zixibacteria bacterium 4484_95
GTTACGGCTCGCTCCCGATAATCGTCTTTAATAACCGTCCCTTTCCAGGGGCACTGCGAGGTTGGAAAGCCTCGCCTATTACAATGGCGAAAATATGTTAGCAGATAGAGCAAGAGTCCCCGACTCCTGCCTATTTTGGGCAGGTCCTGGAAAGACCTGCCCTACATTGTTTAGGTATTCCATTTCATTTTATAACCCGGCTTAAGAACTCTGCGGTGTGGGGATGTTTGGGCCTGGTCAAGGATCTCATTTGTGGGTCCCTACTATACGATTTTTCTTGTTGATTTAAGGAAAAATTAGAGCGATGGCGATTCTCAATAATAGTCGATTTTTATCTGTGAAACACCGGAATCGATATCTATTAACGCCCGGCAATCAGCGGTCGAGAAATTTTCCGAACGGTAATAGCCCCTGTGTTTTTCCAAACCCATCCTGCGAAAATTTGTTGATGAGAGAGCGATATCCGAATCTATCTTAAGCCCCATTTCCTCTGGGACAATAATCTTTATCCTCGAGGCACCGGAGTCTATCCGTAAAAAGACCTTATCCGATCGGGAACCAAGCTTTATCTTGATATCTCCTGCTCCCGTATCCAGTTTAAGCTTTTTGACTATAAGCTCGGAAAGGTCAAGCTCCAACCTAGCGGCAGCGACATCAATCTTCATATCCAAAGGCAGATAATCCGCGATAAAAATCCTGGCATCATTTTTATACTTTGATCCTCTAAAAATAGAATAACCTCCACGGTCTCTCGTTTTGATAAAGATTTTGCCCTTATTCTCATATTTATCGAACCTGCATCTTGGCTTTTCATGATGATACTCAAAATCACCAACAAACAATTCATCGTCGCTGGAACTTACCCGGAAATAACCGGGCCCCATATCAATATCAACCTCAAGGTTGTCAATATCATCCTCCCGCTCAAGACTGTAATGATAAACATGCTGTTCATAATCTTTATTATCCCAGCGATAATAAAAATGATATCCATCACTCTGCCAGTCAACAGAGGAAACATATAAAAATGTCAAGGCCAGCAATAAGGGTGATAATAAAGCCATAAATTGAAGCTTGGTTCTTTTAAAAATCAGCTCTAGGCCTATCGCGATAACCAGCACCGGCCACAATGACAATAATCTCATCCAGACAAAATAGTCAAGGTAACCGAAATTAATCGCTAGGAAAACTAAACCTATTCCTAAAAGGATAATACCCCAGCGTATCGAGCTAATCTTCACTGGCATCCCCTCTTTCCAAGCCTCTTAAAATTACTACTATACCAACCACTATCAGTAATATGGGCCATAACCTGAAAAACGAGAACCAGGTCCAGACATTTAAAGTGCTCATTAAAAATAAAAAGCCAAGTACTATCAAAACGATACCGATTACAAATTTTGACTTGTCCGAACCCTCCGTTATTTCCATTTGGTTTCCGCCACTAACGTCAGTAGTCGCTGCTTTTTTATCAAGGGGTTCTTGGGGTATAATAATCCAGGCGATGATATAAGCAAGTATGCCTGTTCCGGCAGCGAAAAATAAAACAACAGTGGCCAATCTTATAAGCGAAGCGTCAACATCAAAATAATCCGCTAAACCGGCACAGACACCACCCAGCATAGAATTCTCACGGGAACGATACAGTTTTTTCCGAGGCATAAGCCACCTCCATTTTTCAAAGAATATTTCTATTACATCTCAATTACGGACATTTACAATTTATGTTACGATTTAATTACATCTTTAAGTTATAAATCAATTGTCTGACTCACCGGTCATCGGTACAAAGCGAACCGGTATGATATTCATCTCTTTAACCTTACCTTCGATCTTTCTTATTAATTTCAACTCTTGATGGTATGTTCCCACCGGTATCACCATCCTGCCTCCCTCGGCCAGCTGTTCAATCAGCGGTTCTGGAACCTCGTCGGGAGCAGCCGTAACAACAATGGCATCAAACGGCGCTTTTTCTGGCCATCCCCTGTAGCCATCACCACAGCGAACATCAACATTGTACCCTAACGCCTTGAGCGTGGAATCAGCTCGTTCCGCCAACTCGCAGATAATTTCGATCGAGCTAACCGAATCGCACAGCTCGGCCAGAACAGCCGCCTGATATCCAGAACCAGTTCCTATTTCCAGCACTTTAGAGTTGGGTTTCAGCTCCAGAAGTTCTGTCATTAAGGCTACGATATATGGTTGACTGATTGTTTGACCGAAACCGATAGGTAAAGGTTCATCCTCGTAGGAGTAGGCCCGGATATTTTCAGGAACAAACAGATGTCGTGGAACCGTCCTCATCGCCTTTAAAACATTTTCATCCTTGACTCCACGACTTTCAATCTGGGTGGAAACCATTCTCAGCCGTTTACCAGAAAAGGTATCGGCCGAATCCGGAACTGGAGGTTTGTCTGAAAAACTTGGCATAACTGATACAAAAAATAAACAACAAAAAACGATAAAACTCAAAACATTTTCCTCTCACTAAAAATTATATTGCAATTATAACTTGTAATACAAGATAAAATAAACGGAATTTGATGAATATTCCAGATATTTTTCCAAGTAACTGGCAGGTAAATCAACCAGGTTTTTAACCTTTTTCAAATTAAGTCCAACAGAAAAGTTGTCTACAACTTTCTGTTTAACTGAAATATTCATCGTCCAGCGGTCATCCTTTCGACCAAGGCGATAACTATCCTCAGTGGTGACCTTGCTGGTCTGAAACCATACAACTTTATAAGAAACTCTGCCCGCAAGCTCCATCCTTTTATCTGAAAAGCTTTTTAAATAAAACCTCATACCAAGGGTAAACAAAAAAGAATCATATGATGTGTCACGAGGATAATCGGGATTATCGGCACCTGCGCTGTTAGCGGTGCAGAATTTGTAATTGGCCCAACTCTTCCAGTAATCAACCGGTCGAAAAATAGCCTCTATCTCAAGTTCATGAGAGGTTAAATCCCTTTCATCGAACAACTGATTGAAGTCCTTTATTGAATATGTATAGTAGAGGTTGCTTTTGAATGAATCAAATATAGGGACCGCCAATTTAAATTTACCATAGATCTTATCAAATTTGGCTTCATGGTAGCCCTGTGATGATACATAACTGTTGCGGTAATAATAATCGGGGAAATACACCAACGACGCCTGTAAATAAAACCCTCTCTGGAAATATTGGCGCAACCGCCCCTGGTAGCGAAAATGTCTTTTAATGTCGTTTTCCACATAATAATAATAAGTCGTCTTGAACCCCAGATGAAGACTATGGCCGGTGAATCTTGTTTTATATACAATATCTATCTCAGGGATAATTATAAAATCATCCTTTGACTCTATTCCATACTTATTCTGCGGGGCAGTTGGGTCATCCATCAAATCAAGGTCAGAATCGGAATATCTTAAGATATTATCATCGTATGTTGTTGTAAGGTTAAAACTAAAATCCCAGCTCCTGATTTTGCCAATATACACCGGTTCACCAACCGCCGGCATTGTCAAGACAATGACAAGCGCAAGTACCAGCATCAAAAAAAATTCAGAAATTATACCCGAATCGCTTTTACTGATAATTGTCATTTTAATGATTAATCTTGTTTGGGTAACGAGAAACGGATACTCACCGTTTCAGCCGCTGACTTTTTCAAAAGGAAATTATAGATATGTGTCCCCTCCGGCACCTTGATGATAAATTGCGTAGGCCTTGAAGGCACAACGCCGGTATAGTCCTGATAAGCCATTGTCAGTGACTTCGAAGTGGTGGCCGAAAGGGTCTCAATTTCTTTTTGCCCCTCGTATACCGAAATCGTATAGCCAATACGACCATCCATATCCTCTGTAAAATTAGCCCGAGCCCGGATTATTAGTTCAATTGGTCCAGTCACCTTCAACTTAAGGCCACTCTGTCTATCAATTAAATAATATGGTGTCTGGTTCTTTTTAGAATAAAGATGGACTTTCCTGTTATATTCAAGTGGTCGCATAATCACTTTAACCGGTTCACCCTCGGTAGGAATAGATTTGTATAACCTTATAAGAACCGTATCAATATTATCCGATACCAACCATAGCCGGTAATTGTGGATACCAAGAGGAACATCAAATTGAGTATTCCTATATGCGGCTGGCACCAGATCACTATCTATGAATTTTGCTTCTACGTATTTAGTTCTGAACTTATCGGCCTTGACAAGATATTCACCCTCCCAGACCTGAATCTGGTATTCGGCAATGACATTCTGGCCGGGAAGACCAGCACGACTTCTAACATCAACCTTAACGGGACCCTCCACCGCAAAACCCATTGACTTCCCCTTGACCAAACAATAATAGGTATAGGTCTTACCATTACCGGAATCGAACTTGATCGTTTTAGGCCTGCCAAAAGGCGTAAATGTTTTTCTAGAGGATGACGCCCCAACAGCTGATGCCATAAGAAAAATGAAAAATATAATATATATTACCCGCTTGCAATTCATATATCCCTCGCTGATTATTTTCGTACAAACAGATGTTTATTTTTGTATATATAGTACCTCAGGTCTATCCGGATCGCTCCAATCAATGCAATCATCAGTATTATAGTGTATATTAAAGTTGAGACAATCGAGAATTGTTCCTTGAAATATACAGGCCCTTCTCCAATTTCAGGTTCTGGCGAAACCTCAACAGGCAGGTTGTATTTCTCGGCAAAACGGCTGAGTTGCAATAAATGGATAACCGGTATCCGTCTTTCGGCAAGGATGTTTATAACGCCCCGTGCCGGAAATTCTCGATCATATAATGACCTGTTGTAACCGGGTGGAATCAATCTCCCGTTTTGTGATGAGCCAACTGCTGCCAATCCACCACCAACGTTTACAACCATCTTATATTCTTTTTCACCCTTTTCACGATCGAAAATCTCAATCCTTTTTTCTATATTGGCCTCAAGCGAACCGGCGGGGTATTCCTCACTAATAGATGAAATAAGTTCTACATTGTTTCTCTTTATAGACTCTTTAAGAAGTTTCCGTCCTTTTGGAGATAGCCCTCGCCCGTGGTCATTTCCACCACCCAATGAAGCCGCAACTGATTTATAAGACCAGATGCCATTATTCACAAGAGCACTTTCCATGTCCAGCCAGTTAAATTCATCCCAGGTGGCACCCCAGGTAGCCGCTCCAACTGATGATATAATAACCGGCTCTAAACCCATTACCTTGCAGGCAGACAATACCGCGATATTCATAGCCGGGAAAGAACCGGTAAATGTCACTGCCACCAGATCCCCCGGTTTCAACTTAGCCCTGTGGAAAAGGTCCACCAATACCGCTGCACAATTAGGATTGGTAGATATCAACTTGTCACGAATATAACCACGGTCGGTGGTAATAAGCGAATACTGAGGGCCGATAAGCCCTGTCAGGTTGGGATCGTTTTGAACATCGATAACGTAACCACGACTGACGACCTCATTTTTAATTACCTCCTGAGCCCTCTTGGCTATCCGAGCAGCCTCGACCTTCTGGTCGTAATATGCTCGCTTACGTGGGGTTTGAGATTTCTCCGCCAAGTAAAACAAAAATAACGATAACAAGGCTAAAAAAGAAAGTAAATAGTATGACGGTTTGGTTACTCTCTGCCTCATAGAATCACTTCCCCGCCGGTAAATATCATAAGAAGCATCCTGACAAGAACACCGGCGACCAACATCATGGTGATGGTTTGTACCACTCCCTGTCGTTCCATCCAGTTGGCGATAAGACCTGGAATGATATATCCTATCGCCTGAAACTCAATAGTCAGACCCGATGGGGTGATTACAAAAAACTCGCGTGAAGCCGCACCAATTAAAAAGCCAACTAGAATGATCAACACCGTGCGGCGCCTGCCGTAAATGAATATATAATTCGATAACACTTTGACAATAAAAAAGGTTAGAAGCGCCACGATGATAGTCCCTATTATCCTTAAAGGTTGATGAATCATCAACGCAATATAACCAGGGACAACCATACCACCAGCTGCCAAACCCAGAGTCTCTGAGAAAACGAGACTTACCACCAGACCAAGACCGATAGCCTGCATTACTAATATCGATTCAGGCAACCATCCTCCCTTTGCTCTCAAAATGTCTTACTATCTTTTCACCAAGCCCTACTATATTCCCTATCCCGACAACCATTGATTTTTCTACAGTAAGTTTAGCAATAAAATCAAAAATCTCGCTTACCGTATGTCCACCTAGGTCCTTGATCATTTCCGACGGCAAACCACATTTAATAGCTTTGTGAACCAGCGGATGAGTATATTCACCACTGATTACGAAAAAATCCGCTTCAAGTTCTTTTGCGATAAACTCGCCAAGTTGTTCAGCCCTCTGGATACGGTCACGCCTTGAATTTACCAAAACTATCAACTTCTTCTGAGAATTCCTGTGAATATCCAGCATCTCCCAGATAGCTTTGTAGCTTTCCGGGTCATTTGCCGCAAAAGCATTCACGAATTCAATAGATTTACCATCGATGTCCACCGAGTACATGCGTAAAACACCAGGGTCAGGATTAATGGCATACATCCCCTCAAGGGCTGATTTTTTATCCACACCGAAATGACTACATACCGCTAAAGACAATGCCACATTACTAATATGTTCAAGATATGAAAAACCATTCATATCCTCAACCGTGATATTTCCGGAATCAACATACTTGACCCTTGTTCCTATTTGTGATGCTCGTCTCTTGATTACATCCAGAAATCTCTTTTCGGTCGTAAATAGTAGGCCATTTCGGGGAATCGAATTGCATAACGATTCAGCTACATCTTCAAGAGTTGGCCCCATAACATCAAGATGGTCCTCCCTGATGTTGGTAATTACCCCTACCTGTGAACGTATCATCTGGTGTTCGGTTAGTATTTGGAGGTCCGGTTGAAGCGCCATACATTCGACCACAAAAAAATCAGCCTTATCAAAAAAGGCCTGGCGAGTGATTCTCAGCTGTTCGATGACATTAGCACGACCCACACGGTAAATCGGCTCCTCGACATTTTTGACATCAATAGTGCGTGGACCGGTTCCGGTTGTCTTTATAAAAACCTTCTTCCCACCACCCTTCAATCCACCGCCAATCAAACGGGTCACCGAGGATTTACCACGAGTGCCATTTACATGGATGCGAACCGGAATTCTCTTGATATAATAACGATGCCGTTGATATTCAAATATACCGTATATTACTAAAACCAAAACTAACAAAAAAACGAGCCACATAAGATCTCTCTTATAAAAAGGCTCCTCTCTCCCTTACCTGTTAATATAAACATTTCTAAATAATAATGCAAACGATAAAAAAATTATTTTGAGCGCTATATTTATGATATATGTAATTTTAACTTAAAGTTATTTCTCTCTTGAAAGGTCAAGCTCAAGCATCAAACGACGCAATTTCTCCAAATCATATTTTTCGCCACCACTGGCAAGCCCCCAGGATGAAGACACTTTCTGGTTGTATACATTTGAATAAAGCGATGTTTTTGGAGCAAAGAATTTACTCGCCTCCTTTTTATACGAGGATATCGGTATCACACTTGAATTGAAACCTGCAAGTATCTGGTATCTTATCAAACAGTCAGAGCTGAAACTCGTTAACCGGTTTAAACCGTAATTGTCAATTAAATTAAAATCCATCCCAACAAGGTTATCCCGCTTTAAACCAATCTGTCGATAATCATCATTCAAAATTTTAAGCGCAATGCTGTCTAAGCCATACTCGAAATCTACAGAAAACTTGTCAGCAATTACAATAGCCCGTGATGATTCATCGTTGGGCTTGATGGGCAACATATCGATAACAGGTAAGGACTCCGATTGTTGCAAGGCATCATCAGGGATATCACCTGAAGATATCAGCTCATCAGCAGAGCCAACAGAAACATCAAGATAATCATCGGGTGAAATAACCTTGTCACCGACATGTATCGAGAGGGGTTTCTCAGGATACCTATTTTCATGATAAATCATTCTTAAAACAAAAACAGCGACTACCGCAATCATCAGAGGAGTTAAAATGCGAAGAACAAATTTCTTTCCCAACCCCATCAATCTTGAGCGAGCAAGAAATCTCTGGCTTTGCCGAGTTGCAATCCGTGCCGATACTCGGGAGGGGAAATTTTTCCAGTAAAAACTCTCAGGTGGTGAAAAATCAAGCTGCCTTACCAGATACTTAAACCGCTGGATCGATTCATACTCCGCCAAACATTCCGAACATTCACAAATATGTTCATCCAGCCAACGGCATTCCCCAAGCTGTCCGTCAAGGTAAGGACCTATCAACCTTCTATTTTTGCAACTTATCATATTTTTCCTTTTCATGATCCTTTAAAGCTTTCCTAAGCTTACTCCTTGCCCGAAACAACCGAGACATCACAGTACCAACTGAGCAATCCATAACCTCAGCTATTTTCTCGTATGAAAAATCATCATATGTCTTCAATATGAATACGACTTTCTGAACAGCAGGAAGCTCGTCCAGAGCACGATGAAAAACTTCCATCTGGTCCTGGTCGATCAGATCTTTCAGTTGATCGGGGCTTGAAGGAATATTTTCAAGGTAAATTTTGCCATCAGGGCTATCCAATGATACTGTAAAGCCTTCATGTTTAAGGTAATTAAGCACCAGATTGACTGTTATCCGGTGAAGCCAGGTATAGAAGCTTTTCCCTTTTTGAAAACTGGACAAGGACATATAAGCTTTGACAAAGCTTTCCTGGGCAAGCTCATCTGCTATATCATGATTTTTAGTCATCCTTAATACTAAAAAGTAAATCTTCTTCTGATACCTCTCGACTAACTTTTCAAATACTTTTATATCACCAGCTAAAACCTGCTCAATTAACTGCAGGTCTTCGTCTTTTCTCTCAGGATCCATCTGCCCTATAAATAATACAGTTAAATGTTAAATTTATTCCTCTTTAACCTCCAGCACAAGCCTGGAAATAAGGTCAAACAGGACTATATCCTTTTTTAAACCGGCAGATTTTAAACTTATCTCGCATTGATATGTATGGTGAAGGCAATTGATTATACATATCTCTGAAAGTCTCTTAGCTGTCTGGCATATATTCACAGCAGTTTTTTCAAGCATACCGTATTTCTTTCTTAATACCCATGCAGACATATCTAATGCTTTAACGGTATTTAACTTAAGAAAATAATCCTTGATTCGAAAAAGTATCCTGCCCTCAGACTGCTTGGCTGATAATAAGCTGTTTAAGAGAACCAAAGAACCTTTGGCATCTCCGGACACGATTTTTTGGGGGAGGTCAAAAACCGTACCGATACTACCAGCTCCGCATAACAAAGCAACATCATCTTTTCGTATAGTCGCCTTAGGACCAACATACAACGCCAGCTTAGTTAATTCCTGGTCCAACCTGCCAACATCAGGACCTATAGTCTCCACCAGGTAATTGATCGCCTCCGGTTCAATGCTAATATTAAGCTGTTTAGCGGATTCAGCGATAAACTCAACCGCTTTTCTTGGTGTAGGCAGGTTAAATCTAACGCAGGCTTTTTCATCCTTGTAAAGAGTTTTAAAAATCTTCTTCCGTCTATCTATTTTCTCAGAGGTCATTATCAATGTTGTATAATCGGGGATTGAATCGATAAATCTTTCAATTAAATTTAACCCCCTCGGTGTTACTTTATCGAGATTACGCAACACGACAACACGCAAAGGAGACCCCGATGGTGGTGATGAGGCAGCGTTTACTAAAACGGTTGCATCAAGGCCACGCCCCTCAAAATAATTACAGTCAAAGTCCTCATACCCTTTTTCAACCACAGCGCTTATCAAGGATTTGATTCTTTTGGTCTTAAGATATTCTTCTGGCCCAAAAAACAGGTAATACCTCTTTATTTTTGTTATCAACCCCATTTTCCCCAAAAACTTATAAAAATGAAATATTCCAAATTAAAATGCGGTTAAGTTAATTCGATAACCACGTTTTATTTTTCTCTGTTAAACCTCAAAAAACCATATATGTTGCCTGATCAGGTTATATAAAACTACTTTATCAGGCTCATCTTCCTGGCAACCGAGTTATAATTTGTCCGCAATCGGTAAATGTACGTCCCCGAAGAGACATGATTATTATCGTTGTCGGTTCCATTCCAGGTGATATTGTAAATACCAGCCTTAACCACACCCGAAAATAGAGTCTTAACCAGCCTGCCAGTGATATCATATATCTCAAGCTCAGCTAAACCCTTTCCATCTAAAACAAATTTAAAATCAGTTGAGGAATTAAAAGGATTAGGATAATTTTGATAAAGCGAAAATGATGCCGGTAAAATCTCCTCCGAATCGACACCAACATAGAACTCCACTTCTTTTAGAAGGTCATTTTGGGGGTCAAAATAGACCTGGACAGGCTCATCGTCAAAATAAAACGTGTATGATTGAGTCTGCTGAAAATTCCACAGAACAAATGTAGTATCATGCCCCGGAAACTCAACCTCGAAGGTGATTGGCATGGTGAATATTGGAGCGTTATCCTGAACTTGAGAGATCGTTATATTAAGGGCAAAATGTTCACTATCAGGAACAGCATACCATGTCCAGAGATATTCAGGATGACCAGCCTGATAAATCCATTGTTCAAAAAACCAATCGAGGTCACCGTAATAGTTTTCAAAGTGTTCTTGAAGCTCATCGGTGCTTGCATTGCTATAGGAAAACTCATTGACATAATCGACGATTGCGGAAAAGAAATCATCGTCACCAAGCAGTCGGCGGAGCATGTGCAAAACCAACGCCGCTTTTTCGTATTCTACCGTTCCAAACAGGTATCCAGGAGGCGGGTCGAAAATCGGGTAACGAATATAGTTGTCTTCATTAAAGTATGACTGGGCAAATTGTACCAACCGGTTTTGAAACGCCTCATAGCCGTATTTATACTCTGTATATAAGGCATCAAAATATACTGCAAACCCCTCGTTAAGCCAAATATGCCGCCAGTCGGCAAGCGTTACCAAGTCCCCAAACCACATATGGGAAAGTTCATGGGCGACGATCCATTCAAAACTTCTGTTACCATCAATCAGATTATGCCCGAAAGTGGTTGCTGTCTGATGCTCCATTGCTCCCCAACCGTTAAAAATAGCCGCCTGGGCCTGACCATATTTTTCCGATATGAAACCATAGGGAACAACAATATCAGAATAAAACTCTATCATATCCGGGGTATTGCCAAAATCATAAGCACACCAGGCTGAATCCTGGGGGTAACAATAATAAATCACTGGCAAAGTATCATCACCTACATAGGCATAATCCGTAATGATAGTATAACGAGCAACGCTTATCGAAATAAGGTATGTAGCAATAGGATAAACCTCCTGCCAGTGGAATGTGTATCTATCATCACCTTCATCGATTATCTCTATAAGTTTGCCATTAGAGACCACATATCTATCAGGTCCTACAGTGCAATATAGTTCACTGGTAGCTTTATCCCAGGGTTCATCATAACAGGGAAACCAGTACCTGGCATTGGAAGGTTCTACGGAAGTATATGTGTGGTCTTCACCATAACGCGTATAGGTAAAAAACATGCCAGTCAGCGGATGACCGTGGTAATACACATCGGCATAAAAAGATTGCCCCCCCTCCAGAGAGGGAGTATAAACCCAAAGCCTGCCGGTATGTCTTTGAAAAGTGGTAGATTCACCGTCAATTTTCACTGAGTCAACAGTCATACCGATAAAGTGAATTTCGAGAGTATCGATATCGACCACAGCTGTCCCTTCAATAGTGATGTGACCGACATCAATGGTGTTATTCTCCTCATCCAAGTCAAGCCTTATGGTATAGTGGCTGACATCATAGGTATGAGTTGAGTCAAACAAGGCTAAACCTTCATTAGCAAAGTTATTTTTCAACGGTTCTTTATTACGCAAAAGGTCGTAATTTCCCTTATAGGGCGGTGTAGCATAGACAAACATCACCCCCATAAGCACAACCAACGTTATTGCCAACCTATTCATAAAACCTCCCAAACAGCAAGTTCGTTTTTTATCTTATAAGTATCATTTTCCTTGTTAACGACTTACCATATGAGCATAATTTATAAAGATAAATCCCGCTGGTTACATCATCCCCCCGGTCGTTACAACCATTCCAGACCACCTGATAGTTACCGGCTTTCTTTACGGCTTTAATAAGAGTGCATACACGTTTGCCGGTTACATCATAGATCTCAAGTTCAACAAATCCGGGTGAGGCAAGCGAAAAGGAAATCTCGGTTTGTGAATTGAACGGGTTCGGGTAATTCTGTTTTAAGGAGAAATCTGTAGGTATCCCCGGGATTTCTCTCACCGGCACCTCTACCTCCACATTGGCTACCTCTCTATTTGAAAAAACTGACCACTGATCTTCAGCATCACGGGCTTTAACCTGATAATAATAAGTCCCGTTTTCACGCCCCTCTATAAGGTAAAAATTGTCGGTTATGTCAGATGAAATAACAAGTGTTTGCTCAAAAAAGCTGACAGGGTACATATCATCAACATACATGCCCTCCTCGAGTACATAGCTGTCAGTGTTATAGGAAACCTTCAATATCACCACCGAATCAACGTAATCATCTAAAGGAAATATCGCCTCTACCCAGCCATTTGATGAACCGGTTATACCGTTACCACGATTATTGCCGTGGGGGTTATAATTGGTGGTGATATTTCCCTCAATAGTGAAAAATGTTTGCCCACCATCTGTAGAAAGCTCCACATAGGCATAATCCCAGTCACTTTCAATGTCATACCAGGTGTAAAAGAACAATGTATCGCCATCCTGAACCGTAAATGCTTCTGCCAAAATAGCACTGCCGTGGTAATTGTTCTGACTGCCCGAAAAAAGGCTGTGGTTTGCCGAATGATAACGGTTGGTGCGAAGGTAAAAACCATTGAGAAGCCAGTTATCATCACCACTTTCAAAATCATCGGTGACTCTGGAGTAACCGGTTTTCTCCACAAGCTCAAAGGCAACCGCGGGATTATACTCATCCTCGTGGCTCCAGCTAACTGTAAAAGTATCGGTATCGATATCTCCAATCGGGTCTAATACCGGCGGTAAAGGCGCTGCAAGTGATCTGATGTTACCGGCGACTTGCGACATGAATATAGCCAACGGCAACATCTGGGCGTTTATCTGGGGAATACGATTAAGCGACGGCCAAAAACCATCATATTGGTTACCTGACTCTGTAACGGTGCAAAAGATAAGTGGCTTATCAATCTGCTCGCCATACTGCCAGTCATTGGCATCGCCATTAGTATTGTATAAAATCTCCCAGGGAGTGCCGTAAATATAACCTGTTAATGCATTGGCTGAATCACCCAGAGCCAGAAAGATGGGATGGTCGGGAGTATAAATATCATCATAACCCCAGGAATATAGAAAATAATCACCGTATGTGTGTGCATTTACTATAAACTGAAAATCTCTGGAGATAATGAAATCTCTAACCGCCTGGGTCTCCGGTTCAGAAAAAGCCGATGGGCCACGATATGTCTCATCGTTCGGATAAGGCGATGAGCCGCTGTTATCATAGCCCCACATATAACCCCAGTTACGGTTCAAATCGACACCGGCAGGTGACGGTCGTCTGTTCTTCCTCCACATACCACCGCCGTTGGGGTTGGTTTGACGGTTATATTCATAACCGTCAGGATTGAAAACGGGAAGGAAATATAATTCCCGGTTATCGATTATGTTGGTAGCCACAGAGTCAGAACCGTAATTCTCCAAAAGCCAGTTGATGTAATGAAGTTGCCAGGACCAGCTGGCCGGCTCGCGGGCGTGGATTAAAGAATTGTAAAAAATCTCAGGCTCATCCTCATCGATATCGACATTATCCGAGATTTTAAAAACCCATAAACCTCTACCCTCCCAGGTGCCACCTATGGAATCACGGGCAGAGACTAAATCAGGAAAGTTTGCATGAAGGACATCAATAGTATCGAGAATCTCCGGAAAAGTCAGAAACCCACCCATAGTTAAATTCATCGGGTTGCGGCTTTGGTAAAAGCTTACCAGATCCTCATGGACAATCTGATAATGTAAACCGGCTTTGTCGAGCTTGGCCAAGTCCTCGGGATATACAACCGCTTCAGCAAAATTTTCAGTCACATATGGTATATCAAAATGAAGCTGGCTTAAACGGGATATATCTGTTTTATCAACTAAATCAATCCTCACCAGCATCGGATTCTCAGAGGGCATTGCCGGGAGGACAAGAACGATAGTTAATAGCATTACTGAAGCTAACATTAACCTCAAACAACGAAAAACATTTATATATCTACGCCGTCCTGGGCCATATTTTCATCGGTGGGTATCCAGTTCAGTGTATATGGAATTTTCTTTTTATAACCCTGGGCCATAGCACAGAAAGGTTCGAGTTCGTGTGTTGGTGACATCTCTGAATTAACCTGGCTGACAACCTTGAAGTTGTTGCCAAATATCTCTATCCTTCTATCTTTGAAAAGATGGGCGTTGAGCTCGATAAACTCCAGAAGGGCTAAAAGGCTGGCATATTCGCACTCATCTGATGAACCCTTAAACTGACCCCTGAATTTTATACCCATTTCAGGAATTGTAAAACTGACATAGCCATTGAATTTAACTTCGTTATTCTCCTCTCGGGTAACACCCTGAAAATAACATTTCATATAAGCCGCCTCCTTTTCTGCTCATGTCAATCATAATTATCCTTTGAGCAAAAGATATGCCTTTGATGTAGCCGGAAATCTATCAATTAAGCAAGTAAATAAAAAATCTTGTAGTAATGTAAGCACCCGAGTATCAAAATGTTATATAACATGTGCGACAACTTGCCGATACTCTTTATGAAACCTGATTTCGTTGGAGAATATTAAACATCTATCCAGTTAATAAACCTGCGCAAACCCTTTCATATTTTTTAAAAAATGTGGAAGAAATTTGCATTGGTGATATGAAACCTAATATTGCTTCAAAAAAGGTCCTGCGTTGGCAGGAACACCTTCCTGCCATGAAAAAAGTGTTGGAAATGGATTCCCAACACCGCCCCATCTTGCTATATTAAAAATACCGAGTAATAATTACCGCAAAATCAGACACTTTTTAAATTGGGAACAATTACCAACCTGTATCTCATAGAAATATATACCTGTTGGAATTTCCCTGGCATCCCAGATGACGGTATGCATACCTGCATGCTGGTTTTCAGATATAAGCGTTTCAACCTTACGGCCAAGGAGATCATATATCTCCAATTTCACATCGGCATTGATAGTTATATTGTATTTTATAACAGTAGAAGAGTTAAAGGGGTTAGGATAATTTTGGGAAAGCGTAAACTGTATCGGTTTTAATCGTTGATCGTCTATATTGGTGGTGATGCAGGCTAAGGCGTTTATCCTTCCAGCGCCAAGCAAACCCTCATAGCCCGGATTGAGATGGTCAATAGAGTCGGCTGAATCTTCTATTAATTGCTGGGTTTCATCATTAGTGTAATATGGATACCAAGCCCTTAACAGTCCGGCTAAACCGGCTACAATGGGCGAGGAAAACGAGGTTCCGGAGAGAATTTCAAAACCATCATCCCAGGTCATTAAGATATCAACACCGGGAGCACAGATATCTATCCAGGTTCCATACGATGAAAATGAAGCTAAATGGTCGTTCTGGTCTGTGGCGGCCACAGCCATGACATGCTCATAAGCGGCCGGAAATATTTCCTGTTGGTTCTGATTTGCTCCTGCAGCCGCTATAATTAATACATCCTCCTCCCAGACGGCATTGATTATGTCCTGCTCAATCTGGTTATAAACCGGTATTCCCCAGGAACAATTTATGATCTGTGCCCCGTTGTCAGCTGCATAAATCATGGGCAGGTAACCACCAATCAGCTGACCTTGTGAATTTATAGCCTTTAGACACATAAGCCTTGCTGAAAATCCCATACCGGCACCCAAGATGCCATTGTCCGTTGCCTCAGAAGCACAACCGGCAACTCCCGAACCATGAGTAAGATCCTCTGTAGGATAGTTATCGTTATCAGTAAAATCCCAGCCGATAACATCATCTACGAAGCCATTGTTATCATCGTCGATTCCATTAAGGTCCTCTGGGTCAATGGTGCCGTTATGATTTAAGTCCTCGAGTTCATTCACCCAGATGTTGGGAGCTAAATCTAAATGATCCCAGTTTATACCTGTATCTATAATACCGATAATAGAATGCTTTGTTGTATCACCACGTATAGTATCCCAGGCCTCAAGAGCGTGAATATGAGCAAGATGCCATTGCTGATCTATATCGGGATCATTAGGTGTATAAAATGGCTCTGGCACCCTCCACAGACCGGATGATTCTACTTCATTGCTGACTGAAAAATAACCATATACATCTATAGCATCGATTTCAGAACCAATGGTTAAAGTATAAAGTCTACTGACCAGCGCACGAAGTTTTTCACCGCGCACACGGGCAGGATAGTACGGTTCAACTTTGATGATATCGTTTTCAGCACAAAGCATATCAACCTGGTCGTTGCCGGTATAAACCCGGCCTGAAATAACCCTGTTGGTAATAAGGGGAGCGGTGCCGGGTTTCATCATGATTACAAACCGGTCGGTAAGGTATTTATTTCCGTCTTCATCAACCCCGATAGATAAAGACTCCTCACCAACTCCTATGCCAACTAACAACACAAATAACAAAGCTGAAATTACTACTTTCATCATCTTTCCTATTTTTTTTAACCTTATACTGAAAAACTCTAACAAAATAAGATAATCATCTTACCAAAAAGCTTATTAAATTATTACTTTAAAATAACACATTTTTTCGATTGCGAGTAATTACCGGCCTGTATTTTATAGAAATAGATACCGGATGGTATATCCTTAGCATCCCAGATAATGGCGTGTGAACCTGCTGGTTTTTTTAGCGAAACAAGCGTTTCAACCTTACGGCCGAGTATATCATAAATGTCGATGGTTAAATCAGAAGCTATAGGCAGATTGTATTGTATCGTGGTGGAGGTGTTAAATGGGTTGGGGTAGTTCTGGGAGAGGGAAAATCTATGGGGTATGTCATCTGGCTGGTCAACATGAGTCTGAACAAACCTTAGAATAATTAATGAATACTCATCAGCCACATAGGCGTAATCGCCTGAGACGAAAACGCCACGGGCAGAACCCGGAGTGTCGTAGCCTCCAACCCAACTCGGTTCGGCGGGGTCGCTGATGTCGATTATCTGCAGACCGGAATCCCTATCAGCCACATAGGCGTAATGGCCTGAGACGAAAGCGCCCCAAGCATAACCCGGCGTGTCATAACCTCCGACCCAACTTGTCTGGGCGGGGTCGCTGATGTCGATTATCTGCAGACCGGAAAAACCATCAGCCACATAGGCGTAATCGCCCGAGATGAAAACGCCACGAGTCTGACCCGGCGTGTCATAATATCCAACCCAATTAGGCTGGGCGGGGTCGCTGATGTCGATTATCTTCAGATCAGAATAATAATCAGCCACATAGGCGTAATCGCCGGAGACGAAAACGCCCATAGCAGAACCCGGCGTGTCGTAATCTCCGACCCAATTAGGCTGGGCGGGATCGCTGATGTCGATTATCTGCAGACCCCAACTGCCATCGGCC
>NATP01000037.1 GCA_002085375.1 candidate division Zixibacteria bacterium 4484_95
CGGAGATTGATGTCCTTTCAGGTAATAACGATAGGCAAAGCCCCCAACCCTTAGGTTATCGTAAAACTGATTATGGCAAGGCGGGTGCGATTGAGGAGCCCTACTTCCCGCCTATCATCACCGGCCAGGGAGGACCGGATAACTTCGGCCACATGTGGATCGACTCTGATGAACCGGGAGGCCCCACATATAGCTGGATAGATATATCAGGGATTGGGACACCCATCGATTTTGGGGCTGATATCGACGATGGTAATTCCGGACCACTTCCCTTTGGATTTTCATTCTATTTCTATGGCAACGAATTTACCTCGATAAATGTCTGCAGCAACGGATGGGCATCGTTTACGGATGGTTCTACTGTAAGTTGGAGCAATTCCTATATCCCCGATCCTGCACTCCCTAACGACATGCTGGCTATATTTTATGACGACTTGAATTTTGAGAACGGTGGTACTGGCTATTTCTATACAAACAATGTTGATACCGCCATCATAACCTGGGACCATGTTCCCGATTGGCGCCAGGAAGGTATCTTCACTTTTCAGATTATATTGACCGCACCGGCACACATAACCTACCAGTACTCCGAGATGGGCCCGGGACGGTTAGACGAATGCTCCATCGGTATCGAGAACTCAAACGGTAGCGATGGCCTTGAGGTTGCCTACAATGCTTCCTATATGCATAGCAATTTAGCTATAACATTCTATACGCATTGGTTATCCGCCTTTCCCGCGTCAGGCATAATCGATCCCCATGACAGCTTCAACGCTACAATTACTTTTGACGCTTCAATGCTGAGCGAGGGCACATATACCGGCAATATCAACCTTGAAAGCAACGACCCCGTTAATCCGGATGTGGATATACCATGCACATTTGTCGTCAGCTTGACCTATGAAGCAGATGCCGGGGTTTCGGCAATCCTCAGTCCACCGGATACAGTGGAAAACGGTTTAAGCTACCCCCTTGTCTCCGAAATTAAAAACTATGGAACCGAACCGCAAACCTTTGATGTCATCTATGAAATTTATATGTCAGGTTCGTCAACTACCGAAGTTTCCGACACTTTTACAGTTACCAATATGCCCGCAAGTGACGTAGATACGATTACATTCTCCGATACCTTTACACCAACAGTCGATACAACATATGATCTGATTTCATATACTATTCTCGAAGGTGATTTAAACAACAGTAATGACACTACAACAACAATTAGCTATTGCCATACACCTGTGTCAATCTGGTATGGTAATTTAGACGGCTCACCCATAACCGGGCTTATAAATAATAGAGTATACGTTGATGTTTACATTCAGACACCAGAAAATGCCTACATAGCAGATATGCATCTCTGCCTTGGAACAGATGACCAGTATATCGATAGCCTTCTAAGCGATACCGAGGGTGAATTGTATTATCCGCTTACTGAGTGGGATGATGCCAGCTTTCTACCACCCCAGGGAGTTCCACCCAATCCAGCGGGCTGGTCAAGTCAGTCATTCTTAGGCTGGGCTGACCTAGCTGGTGATCCAAACCCCTGGCTGCATTTTGAAACTCCGACCAGGATTATGACTTTTGTGGTTAAGACGGTTAATAACCAGGACTTAATAGGCGATACGGTTCAATGTTTTGCTCCGGGTGTAAATATTCCCAACGGTGGCTCTACAGCTGGTGACACTCTCGGTTTGGTAACTTACTCGCTTGTTGAAAACTTCAGCCAGTTATATTTCGGAGAGTCGAGTGGATGTGATTATGTCCCCGGTGATATCAATGACGATGATTATGTTATGGGTAATGATGTCACCTATGGAGTCCGTTACTTTAAAGGTTTAGGCGATCCGCCACCGGATTCCTGCTGGAATGATTCATCGGGAACCTATCTCTATGCTTCCGGTGATGTCAACGGCAATTGTGAATTCAGTGGCTCGGATATTACATATCTGGTGGCATTTTTCAAAGGTTATTTAGAGGAGCTTTTGTGGTGCCCATGGACACCTCCTCTTAATCCACCAATACCGTTTGGGAAAAACAATGATGAAACACCGGCTGTTCTTCCAAAAAAATAATCTTTAATCATTAGAAAACAACTGTAAGGCGGTCGCAAGGCCGCCTTTTTTATCATATCTACCATACTACCCATATACTCTAATCCATTCAATAATTGTCAATTACGCTTACAAGAAAAATACTTGTCAATAAAAAAATATCTACTATATTGCAATTAAGCAAGATTCTTCTATGAATCTGCAAAGTTAAATATGCACAATTAATTGGAGGATTTATGCGGCGCTTACTTGTGATTATAACGATTGCAATGTTGATTTCGCTAATTGCAGTCGCATATGCCCAGACAAACCAGGTATATTTCAAATTCGAGATATCGTCTCGTCAGGAGCTGGTTAGCCTAACCAGAATAATATCCATCGACAACGTTAAAGATAAAACCGTTTATGCTTACGCCAATGACAAACAATTCGATTATTTTAAAACTTTAGGTTATGACTACACAATACTGCCAAGTCCTAGCTCATTAATTTCTCCGCGGATGGCGGATAGCAGGGAGGCCATCCTTGAATGGGACTCATACCCAACATATGGAGAATATGTCAGCATGATGCAACGATTCGAAAGCGATTACCCCGGCCTGTGCATCATAGAAAATATCGGCTATTCGGTTGAGGGACGAGAAATCCTTTTCGCTAAACTTTCAGCAAACGTCAATATCGAGGAGAATGAACCGGAGGTAATGTATTCCAGCACCATGCACGGCGATGAGACCACCGGTTATGTACTGATGTTGCGATTGATTGATTACCTCTTATCCAACTATGGCACCGATCCCCAGATCACCAATATTCTCGATAGCATGGAGGTCTGGATCAATCCCTTGGCAAATCCCGATGGCACCTATCATGGCGGTGACAACACAGTTGAAGATGCTATCAGGTTTAACGCCAACGGGGTTGATTTAAACAGGAACTTCCCAGACCCTGATGAGGGTCCCCATCCCGATGGTAACGACTGGCAACCTGAAACAATTGCCATGATGAACTTCTTCAACCGGCACAGTTTCGTAATATCGGCAAATTTCCACGGTGGAGCTGAGGTTGTTAACTATCCCTGGGATACTTGGCCCCAGCGCCATGCTGATGATGCCTGGTTCATACAGATTAGCCGTGAGTATGCTGATTCGGCTCAAACAAATAGCCCTCCAGGATATATGACCGACTTAAATAATGGAATAACCAACGGCTGGGATTGGTATACCATTGCTGGTGGCCGTCAGGACTATTTAAACTTCTGGAAAGGGTGTCGCGAGGTTACAATCGAGTTATCACATATAAAACTGCTTCCACCAGAACAACTTCCAGACTACTGGGATTATAATAGGGCAGCCTTTTTAACCTACTGGGAACAAGCCTATTATGGAATAAAAGGCTTGGTAACTGATGCTTCAACAGGTCTCCCCATAGCCGCTACTATTTCGGTAATTGACCATGATATCGATAGCTCCGAGGTCTACACCGACCCCGATGTTGGGGATTATCACCGCATGATAGAGCCGGGTACTTATGACCTTCGTTTCACTTCCCCAGGATATATACCTTTAACGGTCTATGGTGTAACAGCAATCTTCCGCAATGCTACGGTCGTTGATGTCCAGTTACAACCGGTTCCCGATGAGCCAATGCTGGAATTTTATGCTCACGATGCTGGTGTTGTAAATGCAGGTGATACAGTGTCCATGTCGATTACTTTGATAAACAACGGTGGCGGTAATGCATACGATGTTAACGCTACGCTATCTACATCTGATAGCTTTATTGATGTTTTACAACCAAACTCAACCTATCCGACCATAATTGCCCTGGGTGGGACTGGCACCTCTTATACCGATTACCAGTTTGCCATCTCGTCGGATTGTCCTGATTATTACTTAGTCGATTTTCAGCTTGACATAACAGCCTCCGGTGGTTACAGCGATACCAGTCATTTCGACCTACTTGTGGGTGATAGAGTGACGATCTTTGCCGATGACTTCTCATTTAACCAGGGCTGGATAGGCCTTGGTGGTCCTGCCGAGTGGACTATCGGAGTTGCTACCGGTGGTCAAGGTTCGGATTCACATGGTGGACCCGACCCGGCTTTAGACCACAGTCCCAGTGATGATAACCAGGTGCTTGGTAACGATCTGAATCCTGAGAGCGGCGGTGATTACAACTCCAATATAAGCACTACCTACTGGGTCACCTCTCCAATAATCGATTGCACAGACTATACAGGTGTAATTATGACTTACTACCGATGGCTTGGGGTCGAGCGAAATCAATATGACCATGCCTATCTTCAAGCCTTTAACGGTAACAACTGGGTGACGCTTTTTGAAAATCCCTCAACTACTATCGATGAATCATCATGGAATGAGAAAATCTTCGACCTCTCAAGTATAGCTGACGAAAATCCTGATTTCCAGATTCGCTTTGGACTTGGCACAACCGATGGATCCCCTAGAGACAGCGTCATCTTTCAAGTTACATTGAATACCGACAGCTTACCTCCCGGAGATTACAGCAGTTCGATTAACTTCACCTCAAACGATCCGGATACGCCAACAGGCAGTATACCGATTAGCTTGCATGTTCTTGCGCCTAGCATCTCTTTCTCGCTTGATGCCATCACCGACAGTTTATATGAGGACAGCCTGTCGGTGCACGATATCACAATTTACAATAGTGGTGAGGGCATATTATTTATAACATTCAGCAGTGAATATTCATGGATAGGGTTTGATGGCGGTCCATATTATATCACCCCCGCAGATAGCGCCATCCTCCAGGTAACCCTCGACGCCACAGACTTATCACCGGATGATTACAGCGGTTCAATAGATTTTGACTCAAACGACCCGGATTCGCTTTCTGGAAATATTCCAGTCACACTTACGGTTATGCCTTTATCTCCCGGTTGCGATTATGTCCCCGGCGATATCAACGGTGACGGTGATGTTATTGGCAATGATGTAACATTTGGGGTCCGCTATTTCAAGGGGCCCGGTTCGGCTCCACCCGATTCATGCTGGAACGATTCTAACGGTTCCTGGTTATACTCGGCAGGAGATGCCAACGGCAATTGCCATTTTACTGGCTCTGATGTCACCTTCCTGGTCGCTTATTTCAAAGGCCACAACCCGGAAATCTTCTGGTGTCCACAGACACCGCCTGCCCAACCAGCGATTTCTAGTAGAAATAACAAGTTAAAACGATAAAGTAGTTTTCACTGAAATCGAACAAAATTTTACATTAAAGATGATTGACGGAATCCTTATCATAACCATAAAAAATTCGTATTTTTCAAAGTTCTTAGAAAGGTTATTGCAAACAAGGCGAAATAATCTATAAGGTTACACAGATCACTTCGTCACTACACTCCTCAAAATGACAAGTTAATGTATTATTATTTCTGGGACACTACCCCAGAATACAAAAAATGTTATCCTTTTTATGACTCAACCAACCACAGGCTTCTCAAGATTTTTAAACCTGATTCTCTTCGGACTCTCTTTAGACTTTACCGATCTGCCAACAAATTTTTCCTTACTCTTAAACCTTCCCAATCTTGATGCCTGCTCGCCGGCCAACCTTCCCAAAAGATTTAAGACGGTATGGGTATGGGATGGTATGCCTATCGTAACTTGAACATAGTTTTCAAAACCGCTAAATCTGGAAAGATTATTTATAAATATATTACTTTTAGACATCGTCTCAACCAGTTTGTCGGCATCGTTTACTTTCAACAGGAAAAAGTTGCCCGCGGTTATCCTGAACTCGTAGCCCATTCGAGGCAGGTTATCGAAAAGTATCTTTTTTGACATATTAACCTGACGGACATATCCTGCGGTATAATTTATATCATCTAAAGCAGCATCGGCGGCAACCTGGGCAAGTGTGCCTGGAGCTTTGAGGTAACCGAGGCGGTTAATAAACTTAAGGTTTCTTGAGTCGGTAAGAATATACGAAACATCTAAGCCTGCCAGGGCAAATGCCTTAGAGAAGGTTCTAATGACTGCCAAGTTGGGAAATTTGGGAATAAGGTCAGCCATAGTAATTCCACAGAACTCAAAATAAGACTCGTCGACTAAAACCAGGACATCCTCGGCATATGATAATAAGAAAACGATCTCAGCTTCGGTTAGTGATGTGCCGGTCGGATTGCCTGGATTAGAAATGTACACTACTCGTGTTTTAGAGTTGATACGGGATATAATCAGTTCAACTGCCGGTGTGAACGGGTCGGAATACTCCGCTTTAATGATTTTAGCGCCTGCGCTTGCAGCATAATGGCCAAAAAGGTCATCCGATGGCCAGCTTATGACTACTTCAAGGTTATGGTCAAGATATGTTCTGGCCACCGCCTCCATTGTCTCTGCCATGTTGGCAAAGCAGGCAATGGAATCATAATTGACCCCGCTATACAGCGAAATCTTCCGCCGTAATTTACGAGCGCTCATATCCGGTTGTTGGTTCAAAGTTCGATCGGAAAGATACCGTGATAAGGCTCTCGTTACAAGCGGTGATGGGCCAATCGTGGCCTCATTGTTATCAAGCTTCAAAATATCCCTCCCGCTTACAGAAAACAAAGCTTCCTGTAAATCCGTTTTCGGCTCCTCCAGATCAAGGATATGCGAAGCCACTCTAACCAAATTCTTTTCCATGATAACCTCTTTTTGATATAATTTTAAAAATGTTTGTCATTTTCTTATGGCTCATGTACTATCACCCTATTAGTATTTATCGGAAATACGATAATACTCTGAACAACTCATTATCGATATCTCCGGCTAATCAATATCATCAAAATAGCTATTGGTTACAAGTAGCCTATGAATCAGGACATATATATTATAAAAACGTAGCTTCTGTTTGCTATTTGAATTCTCTTACCAACAATGATTCCGCAACCAGCAGAATTAAAGCAAAGAGCAGGCAGTATTTCCAGAGCTCAAAACCGAATTTAGCCTGCATTACTTCCTCTTTTAAGCCAACCCGGTTTTCTATGAAGGTCAGGTCCTGGCTAAGCTTTTCTTTTAGATGTTGTGGAGAAATGGTCTCTACTGCCGATTCGGAGCTGTCATGGTTTACAGAGAAAAAACCAACCGTATCTGAATCGGCGGTAATCGCGTAAAAGCCGGGAAAGCCAGCAGATGGTATATTAAAGAATGCCCCATATGCCCCTCTTGCGACCTCTATGGTTTCATCACAATCAGGACCTGTAAATCTTGCCGAGGAGGCTTTAAAACCGGTGGGTAGGTTAATAATCGCCGGCTGTCCTGTCAGGAAATATTCATCGGTCGGGCCGGAGGCAGAGGCTAAATATTCTACTGCTCTGACAACAAAAGGTACAATGAATGAGTGTAATGAGATGTCCGAACTTTTCAGGTTAAGGCCTGTGCCCATAACAATAACCCTGCCGTTTTCAGCCATAGCTAAAAGTACCGTTTTATCTGAAAGGCGAGCTAAAGGTATCCCTCCCTTAAGGGGGTTAATCACCTGAACCTTCAACGGCGGTATTATAGGCGAATCGAAGCTCTCTGATGAATAAATCTTGAATATCGGGTGAGTTAGATCGAAATCGTCGAAACTAAAATATGATTGTCCTTGACTGGTTTTGGATGTTTTAATTTTTTCACCCAGTTTTATACCGGCTTCGTCGTTGATAAATTTCCTGTAGGCTTCAATATTGCTTTTCTCTCCTAAAATTAAAAACAACCCACCACCGGAAGCGACGAAATCCCCAAGTGAATTAAAATATGAGGGTGGTAAAGCGCTGATGTTATTAAGAACAATTACATCAAATCCAGCCAGAGTCTGACGACTGAAGTCAGAAATCTCTATACCCTTGAATTCAATATAACCAGTACCGGTACGACCAAGACAGTTAACCAACACCTTTAAATCCTCGGCGCTTTCGGATACACCCAGTACTGAGATTCTCTGGGGAATATTAAAATTAAAATAAAACCTATTATCAGGGTTATAATCATCATCCTCGATCTCGAGATAACCCTGATGCCTGCCGGGGTTCTCCGGAGTTATGGCAAATTTCGCAACAGCAGTGCCGAATGGTTTAAGATCGATGGCAGTCTGGGCTTTTTTGTTGCCATCGATAAAAAGTTCCACCAGTTTCCCGGCAAAGGCTTTGTTATCATAATTTCTAATATAGGCTGCAATTTCAAATTCCTCTCCCGGAGCCAACAGCTGAGGTGGAAATTCTATCTTTGTAATCCCGGCATTCTCAGAGTCATTGTTATCAAACCCGATCGCGAAATAACGATAATCATTCGAGATTACCTTATCGAAGGGACCTTTCCACCACTTACCATATTGAAAATCAGAAAGTATGTAAATCTCCTTGTTAAGGTTATAGCTAAGGCTTAAAATTTCCTTAGCCTTTTGCAGACCACTTTTAAAAGCAGGTGGCGATGGCTTAGGTTGTGAGTTATAAATTGCTTTACGAGCTTGGCTAAAGTCGGAATATGGTCCGCTTACGAGTGGTTTTCCTGAAAGGGTTATCACGGTAATATCATCATTAGCATTTAGCAGATCGACAATTTCTGTGGCACCTCGCTTAATATCGTCATAAACAGCACCAGAAGCCGAAAGCTTTTCTGTTGAAAGGGAATTATCAATAAGGATAACCGCAGAAGTAGGTGCATGGCTTGAACCATGTCTGCTGGTCAGCGCTGGGCGAGCGAATGCCAGAGCCAGCATTGCAAGTATCATCATCCTGATCAACAAAAGAAGAAGCTCGCGTATTTTTAACCAGCGCAGTTTGGATTTTTGCATGACAAGCAGAAATTTCAATGACGAAAAATCTACAATCTTTATCCTGCGGCGAGAAAGAAAATGGATTAAAAGCGGTATAACCGTAGCAACCAATGCCGCTAAGAATATCGAATTTAAAAACGTCATCTCAGCTTGAACGGTCTGGCGACATAACTTGCCGCAAGGTTATCAATATATTCACCGGAATTAAGACCAATCGCCTTGTTATAATACTCTATTGCCACCCGGTGATCGTTTTTTAAATCATATAGCCGCCCTAATGCCAGATAGGCCAGCGCTTGATAGTAAGGTCTATTATCAACAAAAAGAGCTGTCGTTAATTCTGTATTGGCGTTTTCATATGACTCCAAAAACATCAATAGATATCCGGAATCGATATAACCGCGCGCCTCCCCCGGAACGTTAGATATAATTTTACCGGAATGAGCAAGTCCTTTCTTCAGGATGCTATCGGCTCTGGCATTCTGGCCATCGGCAATGGCCAACCGTGCCTTAACAATAGCAGTCCAACTATCCGGAACATCATCGATATTATCAATAACAGCTTTTGCCTCCTCGAACCGGTACTCATTAAGATAAATCTCCGCTAACATCTTTGCCGAATTCGGGTAGCTTTTACACGACTTCTTAAAATTTTCAATTGCTTTTTCCAATTTACCACATCTTAAATATGCCTGTCCTTGAAGATAAACCGCTTCGTCAACATCGTTGTGTTGCTTAGCGAGAATTGTATAACAAGATTCCGATTCTGCATATCGTCCCAGGTAGAAGAAACAAGCACCAAGTCTTTTAAGGTAAACATCATTTTTATTCGACTTTGAAGCCAACCAGATTTTATAAGGTAAAGCTTTTTCGAACCAGTGCTGGCTTGAATATATATCGCTAAAATACAATGCCTTTGGTTCGTCGAGCTTCAGCTTATCTTCATAATCGATAAACGAATCGACCAGCTCATCAAAGCTCTCGTTATAAACATCGGTAAATACAAAATTCCCGGGTAACGATTTTTCATAAAGCATCTTAAAAGGCGCTAGCCCGTACCCATCAATGAGGTACCTGACAAAAGCTCCGCTCAAGATATCGGCAGTATGTATATCCTCAGGGAATTCATCCGATAAGATAGCTTTGACCTTTTTTGCAGAAATATAGGGCATCATCTCTTTTGCCAAGTAGATATCATCAAGGTAGTATCGCGAAAAACCGACTGCCAGCATCCGAGCTGAGTATCCCCATGTCTCGTAAATTACAAAAAGCTGAGCAACCTCCGGAAGGGCTGAATCGAACTCCCGTCGAAAAACCGCATAAAGATTACCGTCGGGAATATCAAAACCAATACCCCTGTGTATGTCAATATCAATGGTGTTGTTGCTGGCAGGGAAGATATAGAAATTTATCTTGTTCGAACGAGTAACTCCCAACCGTTTGCGATAAAGATCGAAGATATTCTCAAGATAGTCAGAGCGCGCTCTCCATTTGAAATCAGAATACGAGTTAGGCCATATCCAGGATACATAATGTATCGTCTCAAAGCTGACCAGACTATCTTTAGGGATATAACTAAAATTAGCTACAGTGTCCTTAGTTAATCTGAAATAGTAATAAAAGAAGACATTTTTGGCCGGTAAATCCGTCACCTCCTGCCAGTGATTTAATTTTGATGTCATCTTTACCTGACGGAATGAATGTCCCGGACCCAATTCAAAAAAATCAATGCTGACCGAATACAAAGATTCCTCAACGGGGAAAACAGTAAAATGGGCAGTATAAGGAGGGATAAAAACAGCTATCCTTTCGCCAAATTTCAGGTAATGTTCCGACCAGCCAAGAGTATCTATATAGTTATCGCTTTTTGCATAAACCTGAAGATAAGTATCTCCTTTAGCTGTTGAATACAAGAAGATAAAAGTCAGGCAGACAATTAAAATTGCCAGTTTAAAAAACCTTTTACAAATGTAAGATTGGATCAATCGTTCTATATTCAAACCAGACAACTTCTATTTTTTCTTTTTACTCCTGGCGAACCTGCGAAGCAGAGAAAGGTTAACATCGTCCATACGGCCATCATTGCCCTTCGGTGTTTCAAGGATTTTAGGGATGGTTTTAAATCTCGAATCCTGCATTATAAGCTTAAATGCCCCCTTGCCAATCATCCCCTGGCCGATATGTTCATGACGGTCCACCTTGCTGCCCAATCCCTTTTTCGAGTCATTGAGATGGAGGACAGCGAGTTTCTTTAAGCCTATTATACGCCTGAATTCTTCGAATGTTTTTTCATATGATTCTAAAGTTGATATATCGTAACCAGCGGCAAAAGCATGGCAGGTATCAAAACAAACCATAAGTTTTTCCGGTTTCCTGGATTTCTCGATCAATGCTGCAATCTGTTCGAATTTATAACCGAGATTTGTCCCCTGGCCGGCAGTGGTTTCTAAAACAATTTTTACTGCAAATCCATCTGTGCGCTCTAATAACCAGATGATGGATTCAGCGATTTTATTTATGCCCTCTTTCTCTCCAATTCCCATGTGGCTTCCCGGGTGAGTAACCAGATAAGAAATGCCAAGTCTCTCGCACCGCTCCATCTCCATTAAAAAAGACTTACGTGATTTCTCCAGAAGCGCCGGGTCTGGTGAACCAAGGTTAATAAGGTAGGAGTCGTGGGCAACCACCGGCTTGATGCCGGTACGTTTCTGTTCCTCTTTGAATTTCTGCACCTCTTCATCGGTTAATGGTTTAGCCTTCCATTGGTTAGAGGATTTGACAAATATCTGGATCGTGTCACAACCAAACTCCTCGCCATGGCCAAAGGCGTTAAAAACACCTCCAGCGATTGACATATGAGCGCCAAGATACAACTTTTGCTTACTGTTTCCCATAAGCAGAAGATATGCAGGTCAACGTAAGATTACAAGCTAAATGTTGCACGTGTAGTGAAAGTAACATCATGGGAATTTCATCGCAAAATATTTTATCTTCTTGCCTAAAGATATTCACATCTATTAACTTATTAACATGAAAAACTTAAGTAATTATTTAACTTAATTGAATAATCAAAGCGAGGACAAAATGAAAACAATAACAATTATCATTATAGCCTTATCGACAATACCAGCATTGGCAGTTACCGGCGATGTGGTTGGTACATTTGCCACCCCCTACAGCTGTCCCACCGGCCTTGCTTCCGACGGCAAACATCTCTATCTTGCCGACCGAAAAAGTGATAAAATCTATACCATCGATCCGGGCACGGGCACGGTAATTGCCCAGTTCGATTCTCCTGGTTTTCGACCACAGGGATTGACCTTCGATGGCATATATCTCTGGCTGGTCGACTCTGAAGAGGAGGTTATCCTTCAGATCGATCCCAAAACTGAAATAACGGTAAAGACCATCTGGTGTCCGGCACAGCGTCCGGGTGGTCTGGCATGGGACGGCAAGTATCTCTGGCTGGCAGACTCAAGAACCGATGAGCTTCTCCAGGTGTCAACAGAAGATGGTACCACGATAAAGAAAATTCCATCACCGTCTGGTACCCCCACCGGCTTAACTTTCGATGGTACCTACATCTGGGTTTCAGACCGTGGAGCCGACCGTATTTATATGGTTTGGCCGGAAACCGGCGAGGTAATATTGATGTTTAAAGCACCGGCTAAATATGCCTGGGGATTGGCATATCTTGACAACAAGCTCTACTGTGCTGACTACCAATCAGATTCCATCTATGCCATTGTTTCTGATGATGATAAGCTTTACAGTACGACAGATTCTCTTCGCGAGATTGTCGAATACACACACCAGTTTAGAAACTATGGTCCTGGAACAGTGACCGATCTTAATATATACCTGGCCGTTCCGGTAAACTCACCCCACCAGAGGCTCATCGAACCCCCCATATATAAATCACCGGTAGAATATGAGATTATTACCGACAGCTGGGACCAGCAGGTTGCTCGATTCCATTTCGACAAGGTAAAATCCGGTGAGATGGTGCAGGCATCCTATAAAGTAGTGGTTGATTTGTTCGATCACAGGTATCTTTTTCATCCTGAGAGAGTCGGCAGACTCAAGGATATCCCCGGGTATATAAAGGAAAAATATCTCGTTGACAACACCAAGTTTGCTATCACCTCGAAAACAATCCAGAAAGCGGTCAAAGAAGCTGTTGGCGATGAAACCAATCCTTACTGGATGATGCGAAAGATATTCCGATATATCATTGACCATATGTATTATGAGCTTGTCGGGGGATGGAACATTGCACCCACAGTTTTAGAACGAGGCAACGGTTCATGTTCGGAGTACTCATTTGTTTTCATTGCCATGTGCAGGGCGGCTGGCCTTCCCGCTCGATATGCCGGCTCGATCGCTCAGCGTGGTGATTTAGCCTCTGAGGATGAGGTCTTCCATCGCTGGTGCGAGGTTTACCTTCCAAAAATAGGCTGGCTACCGGTTGATCCCTCAGGCGGCGACCAGAAAACACCCCAAGGACAGGCAAATTATATCGGTCATGTCTCCAACCGCTATTTGGTTACAACCGTTGGTGGAGGCGGTTCTGAATATTTAGGCTGGGAGTACAACTCATACGAGACCTACAGGTCTGAAGGTGTTTGCAAGATCTACTCGGAAAAACTCGGCGAATGGTCACCGGTTGAAACACCACAACATACCGAGGCAAAACAAAAAATTGACACTTCTGAACATAAGATGAAATAACAAGTTCAGTTAACCGTATGCATTTTGTAGATGGTTTTTTCCCAAGCGAAACATCTGGGCTTTCGTTCCCGCGCAGTTACTACGGCATCAAACTATGACCTATCTGGTAATCAGGAAAAAGCTAACTTCCATTTTTATAGAAGTTATTTACCGTTTTTTTAATTCCGAACTAAATGGCGAAAATTGTTAACATGTTATTTTATTTTTGAAAGCTCGAACCGACGAGAATAGATTATTCAAACATTGAAGCAATTCATTAGAACTTTTATGCTATGTCAAAAAACTTTCTATTGATGTCGATGTTTATCTTCAGGTTTTTTTAAGGCACCCAGAATAACCCAAGCAACAGCGCCCACAATCGATAACCCCATTAACAGGATGATAACAACTGCCCAGAAAGGATTATTGGCCACAAATTCCGCATACGCTTCGGGCATACTTCATAATATGGCAATTTTATTGTAATGTCAACTTCTAGAATCAACCATAAATATAACAGTAACGTCAATATTTTGGATTTGGGCTTGTTGCCAGTCCGGTTCGATTAAATCCCCATCTAAATGTATAGATTGTGCGATGGGGAAAGCCTTAATCATATCAGGTTTGGAAACCTGTGCGGATACTAGGGACATGGGTAAGAATAAGATCAACAAAGAAAGGAAAATCTCACCTTGATATTTCATTGCTCAACAAACTCCTTCCAGAATATCGTGACGGTGAACATTCAGATGATCATTTATTGAAATGTTTTTATGCATCTTCGCCATCGATAGGAATTTCGCTTACAAACCGGGGATTTTCGATATCAGCAATGTCAATTATTCTTAGCTTGTCTTGACCGCCAAAAATATAAGCGTAAACACAACTTACTACGATATCACGACTTTCACCGGGAATGAATAATCTGCTCACAAATAATAGATCTTCAATATTTGATATATCAGGAATCGCCAGTCCAGGGCTGAAACAATAATAAGTATAATTATCACCAACTTAAATCGAGGAAAAGCCTATTTCCGCCAGAGGCAGGACAACAAAGAAGCGATATCTTGACTTCGAAAGTGTTTTATCAAGTGAAGATGGTTATTATATACACACCAAATATATAGTAATTGGAAATTGAATTTATTTTATTAAGACATATGGAAAAATGTTGCGTAGATTCTGATATTTGTATAACTTCATCTTACCTTAAAATACAGGCTGGCCGGATGGGGTTGATTTTATCAAACCAACTCATATGAAAGTCAGCTCAATTTAAATAAGGAAGGGAGCTTAGATATGACATTCGTTGGATGGACGATTATAGCTGGCGTTATATTAATATTGGTTATTCTTTTTCTCGTCGCCTTATCCAAACAGTACCGCAAGGTTGGCCCCAATGAAGTATTGATAATCTCAGGCGGCAGACGACGGACAGTTGTCGATCCTGATGGCACAAAACGCAAGATAGGTTACCGCATGCACATTGGCGGTGGTACATTTGTCATCCCCTTTTTAGAGAAAGCCGAGGTTTTCCCGTTGGAGGTTTTTACAATTAACATAGAAATACCCGATGGTTTAACTGCTAAAGGGATCGAATTGAAAGCTGTCGGCCAGGCCCAGGTTAAGGTCAAAGGGGATGATTATTCAATACGGCTGGCCGTTGAGCAGTTTCTGGGCAAGGGCCTCGAAGGTATGAAAGAGATCACCCGACAAATACTTGAAGGAGACATGAGGGGTGTTCTTGGTTCATTAACGGTTGAAGAGATTTACCAGAAACGCGATGATTTCGCTGAGAAGGTTGCCGCCTCCTCGATGAAGGCCTTTGAATCCATGGGATTAACCATTCTTTCATTTGCCTTAAAGGAGATAAGCGATTCTCAGGGTTATATCGAGGCTTTAGGTAAACCACATATAGCCAGAGTTAAAGGTGAAGCCGAGATTGCTCAGGCTGAAGCTGATATGGAAGCAACGATTAAGGCTGCTCAAGCTCGCAAGGAGGGTGATGTTGCTAAGTTCCAGGCTGAATCCGAAATCGCCAAAGCCAGCCGCGATTACGAAATACAACGCGCAGGTTTCCAGACGGACATAAATCAAAAACGAGCGGTCTCCGACAGCTCCTACGACCTTGAGCGTCTGAAGATGAACCAGCAGATTAAAAAAGAGGAATACAAGGTTCGCTTGATAGAGAAAGAGGAAGCCATCAAAGTTGAGGAAAAGGAAGTCTTGCGCAAGGAAATGGAGCTGGAGTCAACCATAAAAAAGGCCGCTGATGCAATGAAATATCAGGCCCAGGCAGAAACCGAAGCTGAGACTTTCAAGCTTGAAGCCCGGGCTAAAGGCAAGGCTGAGGCTATAAAGCAGGAGGGGATGGCTGAAGCTGAAGCGATGGCTAAGAAAGCCGAATCATGGTCAAAATATAATCAGGCCGCTATATATCAGATGTATATCGATGTCTTGCCGGAGCTAGCCAAAGCGGTATCTGAACCGCTATCGAAGGTTGATAAGATCATCATGGTAGGAAACAGCGCTGACGGTGCCTCAAAAGTAACGGGCCAGGTTGCCCAGGTGCTAGCACAATTGCCGTCGGTAGTCGAGGCCTTATCCGGTATAGATATTAAAGAGTTTTTAAAAGCTCTACCTAAAAAACAAACATCCAAAAATAAGACCGAATAAGCACCATGGGACTTCTTGCAGATAGAATTCAGCGTATAGGCGAATCAGCCACTTTAAGGATATCAGCAAAAGCTAAACAGCTTAAGGCCGAGGGTATAGATGTCATCGACCTTTCAATAGGTGAACCAGATTTCCCCACCCCTGAAAATATCAAGAATGCAGGCAAGAAAGCGATCGATGATAATTTCACTCATTACACCGCTAACGACGGCATCCCCGAGTTAAAACAAGTCATCATCAAAAAGCTTCATGATGAAAACGGTATTGATTATAAGAATAACGAGATCATAGTATCTCCAGGAGCTAAAAATTGCCTATACAATCTCTGTGTTGCTCTTCTCAATAAAGGCGAAGAGGCGATAATTCCAGCGCCTTACTGGGTATCCTATCCTCAGATGGTCAACCTCGCCAAGGGGGTTCCTGTCTTTGTGCGCTGTCGGGAGGAAAATGGCTTTCGCCTGCAACCAAATGACTTTTCCGAGGCCATAACCCCTCAAACCAAAGCCTTGTTCTTAAACAACCCGTGCAACCCTACCGGCGCCGCATACACAAAAGAAGAACTCGAGGAGATCGTCGATATCGCCGTATCGGAAAATATCGTTATCATTGCGGATGAGATTTACGAGAAGCTCGTTTTCGATGGTTTTAAATTTGTTTCCGTAGCCTCGATATCAGACAAAGCCAAAGAGCTCACGGTTGTCATCAATGGTTTTTCCAAGGCTTTCTCGATGACTGGTTGGCGCCTCGGCTATGCCGCTGGTCCCAGAGAGCTTATATCGGGCATGAATAAAATCCAGGGCCATAACACCTCCAATGCCTGCTCTATCTCACAATTGGCCGCAGTTGAGGCTTTAACAGGCTCCCAGGTTGAAGTTGAGAAGATGGTTTATGAGTTTCAGAGGCGGAGAAACTTCGCTCTCTCTCGGTTCCGGGCTATCCCGGGTATTTCCTGCTCTCAGCCACGGGGAACGTTTTATCTGTTCCCAAATTTTCAGGCATATTTCGATAAGGAATATAACGGTAATCTCATCCGCAACTCTTACGGCCTGGCTTATTACTTATTGAAAAGAGCCCATGTAGCAATAGTTCCCGGTGATGCTTTCGGCATGGAGGGATTCGCCCGTGTCTCATATTCAACCTCCATGGAACGCATCGATGAGGGAATCAGTCGTATTGCAGAGGCATTAGCCGAGCTGACGCCCTCACGAAAAGCCCGAAGAAAAGCGCTCAATAATACCGTTACAAAACGTCGGGATTTCGTGGAGATGGAACCATCGATAAACCTTGAGATGCGGGATGCTCTAGTGGCCGAATCCGAGGCTTTTTTAACACATGATACTTACTACGAATGGAACGTCAACATAGGTGGAGTAGTCTTACAGCTTCGCACCAACAGCCCTCACCTGAATGATTTCTGGATCGAGAATTTTTATCCTACCGAACTCGAGGCCGATATCGAACCACATGGCATAATATACGCCATCAACTGGATACCCGGACGTGAACCGAGAGCCTATTACAATCCCGAATCTCATACCGGCTTTTTCTTCAAATCAGCCTACTACGCCCAGCTTCGCAGCATAGCCTTAGGAATTGTCTCCGATATCTCCGAGAAACTTTACAACGTTTTGGCTGTCCACGCCACTTGCTTCGACATTGACAACCAGGGCGTATTGATGTTTTTCCCGCCGACAACAGGTAAATCAACCCATATCGCCGGCCTTTTAAAACATCCAAATAGTAAAATCGTAAGTTCTGATATAGTTTTTGTCCGCTCAATCGGGCCGGCCATCACGGCGGACTGTGTCGAACGCAAATTTCACATGCGCACTGATTTTGTTGAGAAATTCCCCGGTGCCAAACCGCTTTTCGAGAGAAGTAAATGTGAAAATGTAATAACCTCCAAAGACCGGTGTGAAAACAGCCCATGTTTATATCGGGATGATTGCGAGCTCGATAAAGGGGAACCATTCTGCTTTATTGCCTCTAAAAACTCCTGGGCTATGCTTGACCCCTACTGGATAGGCGGGCCACAGAAACATTGCAAGCGCACCAAGGTGAAAACGGTTTTAATATTCAAAAAAGATAACTTTGGAACAATAGCCGAGAAATTATCAGCTGAACAAGCCTTACGCATTCTGGAAAATGGGCAGCCTCCTGCCGATGCGGTCTCGGAGTTAAGTCATCCATTCTATAATCCCTACTTACTGGTAAAAACATCTGAAAGAATTGAACTGCAAAAACGTGGTTATAAAAAGATTCTTGAAAAGTGCAATTGTTTCACGATAAATATCGGTGCCGGTAACCCTGAAAATGTCCAGAAAGTTATCCGTGACATAGTCTCAGGAAAAGGTAAAGAGGTCCTCAGGTAAAAAGACAACTCTGAAAACATTATCTCACGCCGTTGGAAATTAATCCCAGCAGCTTTTAATATAAACATAGCCCCGGGGACCTTCTCGAGGTAACAGGCGAAATCTTCCGCACCCATTCCCGGCCTTTTTATCGTTTCAACAGCACTCCTGCCATACATACGTTTTGTTACACTGGCCAGAATGCTGTTAATCTCAGGACTATTCATTAAAACCGGATACCCAGTTTGGTAATCAAGCTCATATTTTGCCCCGAATGTATTGCAAACACCATTGGCGATTTTCTTTATCATTCCAGGCATCTTCTTCGCAAGTCTATCGTCAAGCATGCGCACAGTCCCATACAAAGTGACATGCCCGGCAATAATATTACGTGCTGTCCCTCCCTCGATTTTACCGATTGTGACCACTACCGGGTCAAGAGGATTGACCTGGCGTGATGCTATCTCCTGAAAAGCGGTCACGAGATGCGATGCCACCACTACCGAATCAACCGTCTCCTGGGGGCGAGCGCCATGGCCCGACTTTCCATAAACAGTCAGGTTGAAATCACCCACACGTGCCATAAGCGGACCATCCTTCAGACCGATTTTGCCAGATGGTATCGTGGTGTCAACATGAAGGCCAAATATGGCAGAGACCTTTGGGTTTTTCAAAACACCAGCAGCAATCATGGGGATGGCTCCACCTGGAGGCTCCTCCTCGGATGGCTGGTAAATGAATTTCACAGAGCCTCCAAGATTTTCCTTTAACTCGCTGAGTATCTTCGCCGCACCCCAAACCGACGCCATATGGGCATCATGACCACAGGCATGCATACAGCCAGGGTTTTTCGAGGTGAAGAAATAGCCTGTTTTCTCTTGCACCGGAAGAGCATCCATATCCGTTCTTACGGCAACACAGGGCAGTTTGCTTTTGCCCTCCAAAAGCGCTACCAATGATGTCCTCCAGAAATTTGTGCTGACCTTAAGCCCTAACTTTTTCAACTGAGAAACCATTGACTTCTTGGTCTCGAATTCCATCAAAGCAGTCTCGGGTATCTGGTGCAGGTGCCGGCGAAGGTTGACCATACTTGTGGCATATTTCTCACTTAACTTCTTTATCATGTCATACATCTCGTTAACTCCTTTTGGACTTTTTCAGCAGTTGATTTAAATTCATATTTGAGTATTTATATTAAACATTGAAATGGAGCAATAAAAAATGTAGTGTTGAACAAACTGTTACAATTTATAAGATACTGTAATTATTATTTCTTAGTCTGCTGGTTGTTTATATAAGTTTATAGCACAATGGATTGAAATACATTATTTTTTTCGAATATTCATAGGTGTTTTACCTGCATTATTTCTTAAAATTAGCGGATTTGCTGGTGGTGTCTGAGGACAGAAAAGGATGTCAGAATGGACACCCTTGAAGTAATAGACAAGGAAGGTGATGTCATTGCCATTAAACATACAGTTACCGTTGGCATCACCAGCTGCATATATCCAGTTACCATCAGGTAGCTGACAACTGTCAGGAGGAACCGAGCCGATTCCTTTGAAA
The DNA here is from genome assembly GCA_002085375.1 of candidate division Zixibacteria bacterium 4484_95. Taxonomy (GTDB): domain Bacteria; phylum Zixibacteria; class MSB-5A5; order UBA10806; family 4484-95; genus 4484-95. Next base: position 20,141 of record NATP01000037.1, read on the forward strand.
TATCGAACACCGTAAGTTACATCATTTCTCATAACACTACCATCCCCGTTTACATCACCAGGTACATACTCACAAGGGGGTGGAGTAGGTCCAGCATCACAGATGAAACTAATACAAATATCATGCTGGAAACGATCGCGCGATGGAGCATACGAACCGGTGTATTCCCAACCACGGTTGGACAAAGGCCTTGAGAGATCAAATCCTTGCAAGTTTCCCTCACCTCCAGATAACATCACAACAAAAAACTTCTCATCGGACAAGAAATTTATAGGTTGGTCAATTGCTATGGTATACCAACCACCAGGATTTTCCACCGTTATGGTATCACCCCACAGTATATTTTCTTCATCTGGATTTTCTTCTTCATCAGCAGGCAGAATACAAAAATAACATGGGTACACACCATTAGACCGAAAATTAGCAATAATACGTGTTACATGTATAGGTTCGGGTATTATAAACTCATTAGCCCAACCGCCACCCCCACCTATCCAGTAACTATATGAATATGCTGTATCAGCATAACCTATGGTCATAGGAAGAACATAGGAGCGTAACTCAGTGGTGTCACGGTTGTTATAGTAGAACTGATCTCCAATCAATGTGGTTTTAAAGATAACAGAGTAAACATCGACCCGGTCAGGAATAAATTCACTTTCGAATTCAACCAAGACCTCTTCACCCGATTCTATATGGTCAATAAAATTGGTATCAGCATGAACTCTTAGAAAACCTCTTCTAATTTCAGATGTAATTCTAACCTCTTCCTCGGCCTCAGTTCCATAGTTTTTAATCAGTGCTTTAATCGTCATTTCTTGATTCAGGGGAGTGAACACGCCACCCGATGTTTCGTTCAAACCACCCTCAACACCAACATCATGGAACACAAAATCAGGATCGGGGTCGGGATGGATGCGAATAACCAAACTATCATGAGGCATCCTCTCAGGTGGTATTCTATTATGCATATAACATAAACCGGTTTGGCCTACCAAATCCTCTATGCCAATCTGACAGGAACCATAAGGATACTGGAAATCGCCAACCTGTTCACCATACTGGAAGGTAATCGATGAGTCAACCGCATTAAGAATCATCTGAAAAGTGTGTCTTGTATTACAATAAGGATTATTCCATTCTGCAACGGCTATCCATGAAACGATAAATGTATCGATGTTATTTGAATAATAATAACAGAGGTTTTCACCATAGGGAGAGGTAAAATCAAGATCGGAAGCAAGAGTACAAACAAGGTCATTAGGCAGAGTGGGATTTGGTATCATAGGGAAATTCTGTGAATAGTTAGCGTCTGAAGAAAACGATACATAACCGTTGGAACCGATCCAGAGGTGATCAACATAGTACCAGTAAAAGGGGAAATCAAATCCCAGGGAAAATGGACCCACCGTGTTATCATCCATTAGCCCCTCGACAGGAATACCCATACTGGTAATATCTATCCAGTTAAATATAGGACTACCGTCATTATCGTTATCAACCCAGGTGTATCCGAAGTTATCCGGTTGAGGACTACTATCTGCTGGCATGGGAGTTATGGGCAATGAAAATTTGTTAATGGCCGCAGAAACCCTATTAACGGTGATAACTATTAAAATTATAACAGCGATTAATGATATTTTATAACTCTTCATTGAAACCTCCCTGAATATAATTTCAAATGCCTATTTTAAGGCGGCTAATTTAAAAATATAAGTTCAGAATATTCTGTCAAGTAAATTCTATAAGATTGCTGGTGTAGCCTTGACATTCTATAGATGTAAAGCTATTATTACACCATGAGTCTTATTCATTCTAATCTAAGAAGGTAAAAGGATGAAGATACTTTTCGTGCCCAAGGAATTTCCTCATGCTAAAGTCATAGGTGGGCCAATACTCATCTACAACCGGATAAAGTATCTATCGAAAGACCATTTCGTCGGTATGGCCTCGTTTATCAACGAAGACGACAAGCAATATCTTGACACGATAAAGCCATATTTATCAGAAATGGAGCTTATGCCATATCCACTTGAGCACAATTTCATAAAAAAGATATGGGATTTCTTTTTTTCAGATATCCCTTACTACTTATGCCCTTACGAATCGACCCGCATGAGAAAACTCATCGGGCAAATGACTCGTAAGACGGGCTACGATATTGTCATATCTGAATATGGTATGATGGGTCAATACCTTTACAGAAATCCCCACCTAAACCCAAAAACGAAACGGGTGATGTCCTGCCATGAGTGTTATACCATCGCCAGAAAGAAGGTGATGGATTTTTACGGGCGGTTTTCCAGAAAGGGTTTTAAGGCTATGATTGAACTCTACAGGCTTGAAAAATACGAGTTTTCGATGTATCGCTCTGCCGATAAGGTTTTAACCCTTACACCGCAGGAGAAAGAGGGATTGCTTGCATATGCTCCTGATCTTGATATCGAGGTTGTTCCACATGGTACCGACACTGACTTCTTCACACCACCTAAATATAGAAGCAACGAATTAGCTCTGGCATTCTTGGGTAACTATCCCCATGATCCAAACCGTGATGCGGTCATGCACTTTATAGTGGATATGTGGCCCAGAATAAAACGTGCTATACCACATGTAAAGTTCTATGTCATAGGCCGCGGTCCTACACAGGATATTCTCGATAAAGCAAAAGAAGACCCTGACATTATAGTAACCGGCCAGGTTGACGATGTCCGTGATTATCTGAAAATGGCGAACGTTTTTGTGGCCCCGATAAGGTTAGGTAAGGGATTTCGCGGTAAGATACTTGAAGCCATGTCAATGGCCATTCCGGTCGTGACAACATCCCTTGGCGCCGAGGGGATATCTGCAGAGGATATGAAAAATATCGCTATTGCTAACGATATCAATATCTTTATACAGAAAACGGTAACACTGCTTAGGGACACTAAGCTCGCAAGAAGGATAGGTGATAACGGCAGGGCACTTGTCGTAAATAACTATTCCTACCAAAAGAGCGTTGAAATTCTTGAGAATGTTTTAAAGAAGGTGGCAGAGGGTAAATAGAACACATGTTAACGTTGAAACTTTGCCATTATGGTTCTTTCGATAGGTTTTAAACCATTATTTTAATTTACTCAATTTGTAATTTTGGGTATTTCTCGGTTGAAAGTAAATTAACCTTAACTAAATCAGGGATAATGAGAGGTTACTATTCCGATAAATTATCGGCAGAACGACTGCGACGATGTTACGATATCGCACCACCACGTGTCAAACAATACCTTGACGCAGAGATTCAACACGTTATGGATAAAATTCAATCGACTGATTTTGTCTTGGAACTTGGATGCGGTTATGGTCGGGTGCTTGAGAAATTATGTCAAAAAGCGAAAACGACGTTAGGCATTGACACATCAAAAGCCAGCTTAGAATATGCAAAAAAAATATTACCTGGATCAAATTGCCATCTTCTACAAATGAATGCCATCGCTTTGGGATTCAAAGACCGGTCTTTTGATATTGTGGTATTTATGAAATTGATAATTCAAGTGTCTTTTGTGAGATTCCGGTCAAATAAATATCCAAACGTAAAGTAATTTCTTTCTTGTGAAACATTTTTTTATTATTTTCATCAAGATGATATGAAGATGTCCATTTCAATTTTAAAAAACGTTATCGAAAGAATAGCCATGAAAACTTATAAAGGTATTTTAAGTTTTACAATTATATCACTATTAAGTGTTGGAGCTTTGTCCTCATTTGCGGGTGAAATTCCAAAGGGAAAGCCTGATTATCCGTTCTCCAGGCAAGAGGATATTGTTGATACAATTCACGGTGTACCTGTAGCCGACCCTTACCGATGGTTGGAATATACCGACAGCGCCGATGTCCAGACCTGGACCGATAAACAAAATGCACTCACCCGCTCTTATCTTGATAACATACCGGCAAGAGCAAAAATCAGAGCCAGGCTCGAGGAACTATGGAACTACCCGCGTCAGGGGTTACCTACAAAATGTGATAATCGATATTTTATCATGAAAAACGACGGTCTGCAAAACCACTATGTCCTTTACGCTAAAAAAACACTGACCGATGAACTTTCACCGGTTATCGACCCCAACACCTGGAGTGCTGATGGCACAACCGCGATGGACTGGTGGACTCCATCAAAAAACGGTGACTTTGTTGCATACGGAAAATCGGAAAAAGGTGCCGAACAGGGAGTGCTATATATCAAAAACGTCCTTACAGGCGAGAACCTGCCTGATACCATCACCGAGACACGTTACCCGGAACCAGCCTGGCTAAACGACAATTCAGGTTTTTTCTATACAAGACATCCCGCCGAAGGAACTGTTCCCCCTGGTGATGAAAATTATTATGAAAAAGTGTATCTCCACAAGCTCGGTGAGAATCCGGAAAACGACGAGTTAATTTTCCAAAGGCCCGATATGAAAGAATTGGGGTTCGGCATGCAGATTTCAAAAGATGACCGTTACCTGGTAATTTATGGTTACCTCGGTTCAAGCCGCAAAAATGAGGTCTATTTTAAGGACTTAAACAACCATGGCGAAATTGATACTTTAATCTCAGGCTTTAACAACTATTACGAAGGCGATATAATCGATAGCATACTTTACCTTCGCACCAACGAAAATGCTCCTAACTTCAAAATCATAGCCATAAATCTGAAAAATCCTAATCCTGATAGCGCAAAAGAGATCATCTCTGAATCAGATGACATGTTAAGCAGCTTTGCCATAATCAATAATATGCTTGTGGTAAAATACCTCCATAACGCCCATTCACGGGTTAAAATTTTCGACATTAACGGCTCTTTTATAAAGGAGCTTGAATTTCCAACCCTTGGTTCAGTAGGCAAACCAACGGGACGCTGGAAAGATGATGAGATGTTTTTAAGTTTCAGCTCATTTACCTATCCAAGAACAATTTACCGTTATGATTTTAACACCGGCGTTCTCTCTGAAATTTACAGGGACCCTGTTAAGGTCGACCCCTCCGGTTATGTGACAAAACAGGTCTGGTATAACTCAAAAGATGGCACCCCTGTATCAATGTTCATTGTTCACAAAGAAGGGATGAATTTAAATGGTAACAACCCTGCTTTGCTTACAGGCTATGGTGGATTTACCATCAATGAAACTCCTTATTTCTCCAGTAGCAATTACATCTGGCTGGAAAACGGCGGTATTTTCTGTCTTCCCAATTTACGTGGAGGAGGGGAATATGGCGAGAAGTGGCATCGTGACGGAATGCTTGAAAACAAGCAGAATGTTTTCGATGATTTCATCGCCGCTGCTGAATGGCTAATAAGCCAAGGTTACACAAGCCCCGAGAAACTCGCCATCAGGGGTGGCTCAAATGGCGGCCTGCTGGTGGGCGCCGCCTTGGTGCAGAGACCTGACCTGTTCAAAGCTGTTATCTGCAGTGTCCCGCTTTTGGATATGGTACGCTACCACAAATTTCTTATCGCTCGTTACTGGATACCCGAATACGGTAGCTCGGAAGACCCCGAGCAGTTCGAATACATTTATGCCTACTCGCCATACCATCATGTTGTCAAGGGCACAGCCTATCCAGCAGTGTTTTTAAAGGCGGGTGAATCCGATATGCGAGTGCATCCATCACATGCCAGAAAGATGGCGGCTGCTTTGCAAAATGCCACCTCATCTGAAGCACCGATACTTCTCGATATAGAGCGTAAGACCGGTCACGGTCAAGGCCAACCCATCAGCATGCAGATTGAAAAATACGCCGATAATTATGCGTTTTTATTCTGGCAGTTGGGAATGGGGGAGTAGGAATTGAGGTTAGGTTATTGAGGTAAAATCAATAAATAGGGTATAACAAGCAGGTTTATACGATATTGAAATACAGTCATAAAGCAATAAAATGTATATTTAATAATATGGAAAAATGTCTTTACAACGGTAAGCTATTTTTTTAGAAGAACTTAAGTTTAAACAGATCAAGGATAACATTTATTCCATATGCTGTAAAAGGTAAAATAACTATATCAATTGGATAACGGAATCTTCCTAATGGCCAGTATACAGCAGACACTATGGTAAAAACCAAAATTAATCCTAATAAAAAATAAAATGCGGATTTTATTTTTTTTGATTCAAATATTCCAACTCTATATCTCTTATTAAGAAAAACAATTATTGCAGGAACATAAATAATTAAAAATCCCCCTGAATACACCAAAAATTTCAGGATACTTGATTTTAATGGCCAGAACTTCCACATCCATAAGATCTTAAAAAAAACAACCTTCAAATATTCAAATGGGTGCTCTTTGATTGTTTCAAAGGCTTTATGCATAAACATATTTTGGACAGAAAACTCATCTTCTGGATTATCAACATCCTTTAATAATTCTTTTTCATAATTATAAGTACCTCCAGAAATAAAGGTTAAGCCATGCTTAATCTTACCTGCACTCCCTACCCAGAAATTTAAACCTGAATTTGATCCCAGAGAAAACTTCCCTAATGTGTAATAGTTTCTTATTGGCCATAGCGAAAATATGATTATATACATCACTATCCCTGTTATTTCCCAAAAGTTAAGTCTTTTCTTGATTAGGTAACACAAAATGTATAATACGAAAAAAACTAAAATGTAAGGTTTTATTAAACTTGCAAAAGACAGGAAAATAAAAAATAATATTTGGTAAAACCCTTTTATTTTTTCAGAAACATTTATTACAAAAAGCCAAAAGCTTGTAATTAAAAGAAAAACGAAAAGTGGTTCAGTGTAAATACCATTACTCCAGAAAATGGAAAGTGGATAAAATGAATATATCAAGCATGCAATTGAAGCTATTCTAATCGAAAAAAGTTTAGAAGCTAAATAAAATAAAGGAATAACAGTCAAAGCACTAATCATGATATTTGCTAATACTCCCACATAGATTGAATACCCGAAAACAATAAATATAATAGCTAAAAATGTTGGGAAACCAGGAGCTCTAAATGCTGTCGGCTTTCCTCCAGATCTACTAAAACCATCACCATTTGCAATACTAACAGCTATTTCTTGATAATCGAGCTCGTCGCGAATTAAACCTCCACCATCAATAAGCGATCTACGAGCTTGATTCAAATTTTCTTGATTAAAATAATCAATCTTTTTATTTATACCTATAACATGAAAAAATGCAATACGTAAAAACAAAGCAAGGATAAAGAAAATTAAAACACAAACAAACTTTTGTTTCTTATTATTATTTTGAACCATTACTTAAATGATATTACATTTTCCCGCTTAAAACGATAACAGATCATATACGTCATATTTTTCCAAATAATAACCCTTTTCAAAAAATTTACTGCTATATAATGATCTAACAATAATAGGATAAATACTTATTACTAACATGACGAGTTAAGTCATAAATAGTATAAGGTAAAGCTAAATCCCATACAGCATCCCATACTTCTCTTTCAGATAACTCATCAAGTATTCATGACTCAGTGGCTTACCCGTGACTTCTTTTACCAGATCCGGTGCCCGGTAGCGCATGCCGTGCTTATGGATTTTTTCTCTCAGCCAGCTTAAAAGGTCTGTGAAAGAGCCATGGCTGAATTGTTCATCAAGATTGCCCAACTCTTCTTTCGCTTTGGCGAAAAATTGTGCGGCATAAAGGTTGCCAAGCGTATATGTTGGGAAATAGCCTATATAGCCACAGCTCCAATGGACATCCTGAAGACAACCTCTTGCATCATCAGGAGGAACAATACCAAAATACCTTTTGAAATTCTCATTCCAGACACCGGGAACATCATCGGTTTTCAAATCACCAGCAAAAATGGCATGTTCTATCTCGAATCTCAAAAGTATATGAAGGTTATAGGTAACCTCATCGGCCTCCACACGGATAAGCGATGGCCTAACATCGTTAATGGCAAAATAAAAATCATCCAGTTTAACATCGTTTAAAGATTCCCAGAAAACCTTTTTAACCCACGGGAAAAAGTAAATCCAGAACGGTTTTGAACGGCCAACAAAATTCTCCCACATGCGAGATTGCGATTCATGAATTCCCAAAGATACTGATTCGCCCATCGGTAATCCGGCATACTGAGGATCAAGCCCCTGCTCATACAGACCATGACCGGATTCATGTAATACGCCGAAGAAAGCCTGGCCGAAATGGTTCTGATTGTAACGGGTTGTAATGCGAACATCACCCGGTCCAATGGTGGTGCAAAATGGATGGGTGGTTATATCAAGCCTCCCGCCATTGTAATCGAAACCGATTGACGCAGAGGCTGTTTTGCTGACAACCTCCTGCTTATCAACGGGGTAATTACGTTCAAGAATCGAAATATCAGGTCTCCTACTCGAACTGCCAATGGCCTCCACCAATTCAACCAGCTCTTTGCGTAAACCATCAAAAACCTTTTTTATATTCTCAGCCGTCTCTCCCGGCTCGTAATCATCCAGTAAAGCATCATATCGTTCCTTTTTATATCCTATCGCATCTGCCTGCTGGCGTTTAAGCTCGGTCATCTTTGCCAGCCAGGGTGAAAACATGTGGAAATCAGACTTCTTCCTAGCCTCAACCCAAGCCTGCTCGGATAGAGTAACAGTCCGGGATATCTCCTCCACCAAAGACTTAGGTAATTTTACTTCTTTGTCATACAGACGGCGAATCTCACGGACATTTACAGCCGCTGGCGAAAGAGGGTCGTCAACCAGTTCACTGTTTTCGATCTCATTTAAAAGATCGCCGATTTTGGGTGATGTGAATTTATCATGGACAATACCAGCCAAAAGTGATTGTTGCTCTGCCCTGTGTGGCGTTCCTTTTTGTGGTATATATGTCCTTTCATCCCATCCCAGCAAAGAAGAACATGAACGTAAAAGGTGAATCTCTTTGCATAAATCAACAAGTTCCCCCAACGCTTTCTCAGCTTTTCCCGCCATATTTAAAAACTCCTTCTCCAAATTTTATTCAACAGAATCAATTATAAATATAACCTGATTAATAATCAAATACAAAATTCGATATAAGATATTATACATCTTAGAATCTAACTTTGGAAACTGATGGCTTGTTCAAATAAAAGGATAAAAAAAATAGCCTGGGTAATTGTTATTTCCCAAGCTTTAAAAACTATAAGCTTATCTAAAACTTATCACTCCAAGGCTAATTTTTTTATCAACCAATCCACAGCCTCGGCAAAGCCAGCAGGTCCGATACCGGCGGTTATATTCAAGCTCTCAAAAACAACGCTCTCATCATAAGTATCATCCGGTCTTCGGACAAGGAATGGATAATCCACAATTTTTAACATCGGCAGGTCGTTACAGGCATCTCCCAGGGCGGCGAACTTGGTTGTAGGATTCATACTTAAATAAATCTTTTTAACCTGGTCCACCCTATAGCCTTTATCAAAATTTCCCATAATATGATGAAAATGGCCCCCATGCGTATATCTATATCCATGACTTGCGATTTTTTCTCTTAAAGTTTTTAGTTTTTCCGGTGTCTCATCGATAATTACAAAAGCCTCGTCAAACTCTCTTATTTTTGCCAGCTTTGAATGCTCAAGATTTAGACCGGTTAACTCGGAGACTTCTAAGGCTGTTATCTGGTCAAAGGTTTTAACCTCAATACCTGCCTCTGTCGCTGATTTTAAGAGCACATTGCGAACATCCCCAATATTTTCATCATAACACAAACACCAGTATGAATCGATCCTCGAAGCGCCCTCGGGAGCTTGAAAATCTTTCACCGGTAAATACAATCCACCCCCATTTTCGGATATAAAAGGACTGTCGTTATTCAACTCCTTTCTAACCAGTTCCATCTCAGCCCTGCTTTTCCCAGATACAAAGATCACCGGTATTTTCAGGCGACGGCATCTCTCAAGACTTGCAAGTGAGACACCGGGTTGATATGTATGTTTATCAAGCAGTGTGCCGTCAAGGTCGGTGAATATTACTAAGTTGTTAGACATCTGATGAAAACGGATTAAAGATCTTCGAGTTCAGGGTCTAATTCGTGGTTATTTTCTAAAGGTTTGTCCCATAACTCCAGAAGGAAGGGTTTGAGATGTTCAAAAACCAGTGCATTTCTCTCGACGAGTCTTTCTGCCTCCGCTGAATTCATGTCACGACTGTGGTTTATAAAGGACGCAACCTTCCCATAATAAAGCGGTGTGGATAGTTCGACGAGCTTGTACCTGTTATGCTTCCACTTATGAAACGTGGCAGCAATCTCATATAGTATCTTTGCCCAATCATCAGGACTAATATATAAATTCTCTGAACGCTGGCGGGAAGCCCTTCTGATAGTTCTAAAAACATCCTCAGAAAATATCTTTCTCCAGAGAACACCAAAATATTTATACCCAAACTTAAACTTGCGCACAAGCATTTTCAAATCAACCGCTACTGGCTCTGGTTCGATACCCGGATCCTCGCCGAACACCTCAGTTGGTTCCGAGGATTTTATCTCCTTCCAGAAATTTTCATACTCCTCCATTAAGGCAAACAACGTAGTAATCACCTGACGATACATAGGTGCAAGATGAACTGCTGGATCTTTGGCATCATGGATTTTTACTCCAAGATGAGACTGGCAGATTTTGAAATTATTAACAATGGCGCTAGTGGTTATCCATATATCAACACCAAACTTGGCGATATCGGTCTCCCAGACATCCTGATTCATATAAAAACTGGCACACCTTTTAGAAAAAGCGAAATCACCACCTATAGGCTGACGTATCCTTTTGCCATATAAAGCCCGCGTAAGATAATAGACTACATTGTTTGTTATAGTGCCGTCATACTTATAACGACAGTAAATAGGAGCAACAAAATCATAATCCTTCTCGATAACCGGATCAAGCAAATGTTTGACCCAGTCTCCAGTAATGCTTCTAAGGTCAGAGTCAACAACCATGCAGGCTTTGACCGAGAGCCTCGTGGCCACTTCGAATATTGAGCGAAGAGCTGTTCCTTTGCCCGCCGGCCCCCGATAGATTGTTACAAGTTTTTCCTGCCATGGTCCTATTGAAGTATTATCGATAACATCCCTGGTGTCATCGGTAGAACCGCCATCAGCTAACATAACCACCGAACGAAGGTCTTTATAATGCCGGTGCAAACCCTCCGACACCATCTCAATGACATGCCCGATTGTTCTTTCACTGTTGTAGCTTGGTATTCCAATTAAAATATCAGCGCTTTCAATCTGCTCAACCCTTTTAGAAACGTATGGTCGCAGGGAAGTATAATACTTCATTATTCACCTCACGGACTATTGTCCTGCCTAACTGCTTGCAATAACTTATGGTCAAAATCGGGTATGGCTGAAAAAACCCTGGACCAATTCGGGATTTGCGGTGGCCCCATAGGGTCTTCAATTATTATTTCAGCAGCAGTTTGTATGGCTTTAACAAAAACCTCAAGAGCGTATTCCTCCTCGTGAAGGTCATATTCAAGACCATTTATCATAGCATCACCATGGTATCTGCCTATCATATTCTCAGCAATTTTCTGATAAGCCGCCCTCAAAGTATTGAAAAATCCATATGAATAAACTACTCCCTCGCTGGCAAGTATCCTGAACATTGTTTTAGCAATGTCAATCGTCATTTTATTCAAACCTTTCATTTTGTCATCGGCAGATAACTCTTGATGTTTATGTTCATAATTTTTACAAAGTTCAGCCTGACAAATCCGTTGTGGCGAACAATTACGATAAACCTCTGCTAATACACCTATCTCTAATCCCCAATCAGCCGGGATACGGTTGATACTCGCCAACTCTGTTGTCATAGAAAATTCACCCGCTAAAATATACCTAAAACTATCAAAATATCTAAGAATCTCCTTATAACCAACAACATTAAAAAGGGCTCTTATCAGGGGAGTCACGAAAAGCCTGGTTACACGACCATACATCCTGTCGGACACCCGGCTGTAATATCCCTTACAAAACTCATAATCAAGCTTCGTGCAGGCAACCGGATATACTAAACGTCCCAATAGTTCCCTTGAATAAGTCAATATATCGCAGTCATGAAGTACTATAACCCGACTTCCCCTTTCGGCCAGGACATAACCGTAAGCCATCCATGCCTGACGACCTTTACCAGCTGGCCCGGGGTCAAGATCATTATCTTTTAGCTCATCATAGAGCCTCTGAAGACGAGGACCATCGTTCCATAGGACATTTATTCTCTGTGGTAAGCCAGAGAAAAACTTTTTTACTTCCAGAAATTGTTTTTTTGATGCCGGTCCCAGAGTTAGCACAATTTCACGCAAATATCTCACCCCTTTTAACTCCTCAACAATCTTTCTTAAACCCTCCCCCTGTATCTCCGAATAAAGTGAGGGCAAAACAAGAGTAATGCCTTTTTTGAAAGAAAATTCCAACAGGTCCTTTTCCAACTTTTCCAGACTAAATTCCCCCAGCCTGTGAAAAGTTGCCACCGTACCGCTCTGGAAGAAATCACTCATATTTTCCCTCCCTGTTAATCTTCATAATCAAATAGCGATAAGTACCTGTATATCCATAACATTCGTGCCCGTTGGCCCAATATAAATGAGTTCGCCCAAACGGTTGAAGTATTCATAGCTATTGTTTCTCTCGAGATACTCAACGGCATCCAACCCCAGTTCTTCTCCACGACCAACTGTCGAACCATCCGCAAAAGCACCAGCTGCATCAGTAGGACCATCAATACCATCTGTACCAATTGACGCTACAAGGATACTTTTAAAACCCTTTAATTCTAAAGCAGCAGATAAAACCAGCTCCTGGTTACGACCTCCTTTGCCATCCCCTTTAACTGTAACCGTTGTCTCACCACCACATAACAGCATAGCCGGAGGGGCAACCGGGTTCTTTTCCAAATATATCTTCTTTATTTCCTTTATTTCCCCGGCAAGTTTTTTGCCAACAAATCTAGCCTCACCGGTCAACTCCGATGATAATATAACAGTATTATACCCTAAATGGCGAGCAGTCTCCTCAGCAGTTCGAAGAGCTAATTTGTTGGAGCCAATAATACACTCTATATTTCGTTCGAATATAGGATCTTCAGCCAGATGCCCCCCCTTAATCATCGATATATGCTTTCTTACAGTGTTTATCTCATGGATATCAGCACCGCTGGCAAGAAGAGCCTCGGTAGCTTGCACTTTCTCCTTAAGTGTAATTTTACCAGCTGGAAGGCACCAGATAGCAGAGGCACCACCTGAAATTAGGCAAATAACTAAGTCATTTGAATCATATGATCTTACTTTATCAAGGGTTTTTTGAGCCCCCAATACACTCCTTTCATCCGGAATCGGATGACTCGCTTCTACAACTTCCATCTTCGAAAGGCGAACTCCAGAGCCATACTTTGTGCAGATAACCCCACCTTTTAGTTTTTCACCAAGGACCTCCTCGACAGCAAGGGCCATAGCCGGTGAGGCCTTACCTGCCCCTATAACATTAATATTAACATAATCCTTCAGGTCAATTCTTTCATCACCAATATGAAGCACCTCGGTTTCAATAGACATGTGTTTTCTAATAGCGTTTTCAGGGTTGACTGACTCTATCGCCTGCTGGATAACCCTTAAAACGTCAGATCTGAGCTTATCACGTTTTTCGGTTTCAGTAGTCAAATGTATCAAATTCCTTATTAATGTTAAGTGTCCAAAACAATCAATAGAATGCAATCACAACCGGTATCAAGAATCAATCGATCTATCCCATTTTGAATCCATTATCCCGATTAAAGGCAACAAACCTCGAAAAAGATACAAATATCAATTACCTAAAGCAATCGAAAATTAATTCTTTAAAGAATTCAAACCAGGTGTGCTTTTCGATATCAAGAATAAATGGGTGAGAAATTTTGGTAAAAAAGCATATTTATTTAAGTTTAACTTTAATATGTTCTATTTGGTTTATCAAAGTTGTATCACTGCCTTTTTCTAAATATGTATTAAAATAATTCATTGCCTTTACTGTATCCCCCAATTGT
>NATP01000138.1 GCA_002085375.1 candidate division Zixibacteria bacterium 4484_95
ATTATGTCTTTAGACCTTTTAAATGCCAGGAAAGACTTTATAAACGGTTTTCGGCTCTTCTAAAGAGATTGGGAATGAAAGGCACGTTGCATGATTTGAGACACTCCTTTGCTTCAAACCTAGCTATGTCAGGGACTCCCATTCCGGTAATAAAAGAACTACTGGGGCATGCTGACATATCTACAACCATGATTTATTCACATCTATCGCCTAATCTCTACCAGGTGGCAATTGATAAACTCCCGTTTGAACTGTAAATCAAAATGTGGCGAAATTGTGGCAGTAAAGGTTGTAAGTTATTGATAATTATTCAAGGATACTTGACATGTGACAGGCTCTCAAGCGTTTGTAAAACAAGGGGATGTTAAAAAATAGCAATGAGTTACGATGAAATATCATTACTGCCGGAGGGGGGATTCGAACCCCCACACCCATAAGAGCACTGCGCCCTGAACACAGCGTGTCTACCAGTTTCACCACTCCGGCGTATGCATCAATCCGGCCATTAAATATTCCCTTGAAACATTATCCAAACCGTTCTATATTCGCCCCCGTGGAAGAGGACAAACCGATAAGGACAGTCGCTACAAACCGCAAGGCCTGGCATAATTACGAGATACTCGAGAAGTATGAAGCTGGGATTGAACTTGTCGGCAGTGAGGTGAAATCGATGCGGGCTGCTAAAGTCTCATTTAAGGATTCATTTGCCGTAATAAAAGATGGTGAGGTCATTCTTTTGAACCTGCATATCGCACCATATGATAAAGCCACACATTATGGCCACGATCCCGAACGCAAAAGACGACTTCTGCTTCACAGAAAAGAGATAAGGAAACTTCATGCTAAAACCGAGGAGCAGGGATTAACACTTGTGCCGCTCTCCATCTATTTCAGGGGTCCCTACGCAAAGGTGGAACTGGCGCTTGCCCGTGGTAAACGGAAATACGACAAACGAGCTGCCATCGCTAAACGTGAGGCCGATAGAGATATTCGGCGGGCCACAAAATACCGGTCAAGAAGCAAACGATGAACGAATTTCTCGAAACCAAGTATAAACGATCGATGTTAAAATATATCATCATCTTAATGTTATTTTGCAGCACGGCTCAAGCTGATATCAAAGCCAACTGGGTTGAAAAGGATAAAAAGGTTAAACTTCCCACTGCTCAAATAAATGGAGTTGAGTATATTTCAATTAATGCGCTTGCCGAGTTCCTGGAATGCGAAAATGTTGCGGATATTACCAGAGGCATCGGTACATTAGCATTTAACAACGGAGAATTAACCTACACCCTTTTCTCGCCCTATATAACTGTTGGCGATAAAAGTTACAATATACATTATGATGTAATTTACCGTTATGGTGATTTCTTTGCTCCTGTTGAGTATATAATTCCTATCATCAACAGACTTGTACCAGATGACTTGGTTTATTCTGCAAAAGATAATGCTATCGGTCTTTTCCCCGCCCTGTACAATATCACCGAGATTTCCGCTCAACAAAAGATAAACGGCCTGCTTATAGAGATATTTCTCACGGAGGAATTAAAATACGACATAGTAAAAACAAACGACTACTGGCTAATCACCACAATTTATGGTGGTAAAATTGATACCTCCTTTTTCAAAGGCAAAAGGCCTATTAAGGCGATATATGATACCAAAGCCTATCAGTTCGAGAACTCCGCCCAGTTATCAGTCCGTTTAAGGCCAAAAGATTTTACATTTGTCAGTAAAATTAAGGAGAACCCGCTGAGGATACAGATTTCAATTAAAGGCGAGGGCTTTGCCGATACTGTTTTAAACTATTCACCAACCACCGAACACAATTTCACCGACAACATCATCGATATGATAGTCATCGATCCTGGTCATGGTGGTGAGGATCTGGGAGCGGTTGGCCCTTTAGGCACTTTAGAGAAAGATATTGTCCTTAAGATAAGTAATTACCTGCAAAAGATGCTTACTGATGAGGGGTTCAAAGTTATTCTGACCAGGGATAATGACAGGTTTATTCCCCTCGCTGACAGGACTAAAATTGCTAATGAAGCTGGGGCTGATTTATTCATCAGTATCCATGCCAATGCAGCCAAGAATAAAAAAGCCCGTGGCAGTATAGTTTTCTTTTTGGCCGACACCAAAACCGACCAGGCACGAGCGGCTGCCACTCTGGAAAACTCCTCGATAAAATTTGAAACCCCCAAAAGCCAAAAAGATTATATATCTGATCTCGATTTCATTCTGCTGGATATGGTTCAAAACGAGTTTTTAAAAGAATCATCTGATTTAGCGGGAATGATCGAACGAAATATGAAAAAAGTAACGAAAATCGAAAGCCATGGAGTTGACCAGGCAGGATTTTTTGTTCTCAATAAAGCATATATGCCATCAGTACTGATAGAGACTGCTTTCTTATCGAACAAAAAAGACGAAAAATTACTGAAAACTAAAAAAACTCAGCAGGATATCGCAAAGGCAATTAAAGATGCGGTGGTTCAATTTAAACATAAATATGAGACTATGAAATGAGCATTCAAAAGAATCGGAAATATTCAAACAAGAACCTTTCGGAAAGACCTATCGGTGTTTTTGATTCGGGTATCGGCGGTCTAACAGTCGTCAGCCAGGTAATCCGTCAGCTTCCCAACGAACAGGTCATCTACTTTGGTGATACCGGTCGTTTCCCTTACGGCATTCGCTCGGCCGAGGTCATAAAACGATTCTCACGGCAGAATGTTAATTTCTTGATAGAGCAAAATGTAAAATTTATTGTTGTTGCCTGCAACACAGCCAGCGCTCAGGCTCTCGATTACATAAGGCGAATTTACACAATCCCGATGGTGGGTGTTATCGAGCCGGGAGCTAAGGCAGCGGTAAGATACACAAAAAACGGCAGAATAGGTGTAATCGGCACCGAAGGAACAATAGCCTCGTCATCATATACTAAAGCAATGCTTAGAATAAACCCTAAACTGAAAGTGTTCGGGCTTGCCTGTCCATTGTTCGTGTCTTTAGCTGAAAACGGTTACATTGACAAAAAAGCATCTTACCTGGTAGCCGAGGATTACCTTGAGTTCATGAAAAAGAAAAACATCGATACGCTTGTCCTGGGATGCACACACTATCCGCCGTTAAAAAAGGTTATCGGTAAGGTAATGGGTAAAAAAGTGCATTTAGTCGATTCGGCCAATGAAACCGCAAGTATTGTTAAACAGACCCTGTTTAAAATGGGGTTGATAAACAGCCGTAAGAAAACAAGAAGGCATAAATTTTATGTATCAGATACGCCCGCAAGATTGAAAAAGATGTCAAAATATTTTGTGGATACAACGATAAAAAAAGTTGTCAGGATCGATATTAACAAATACTAGTAACTTTTATATAATGAGCAAATCTACATTAAAAGGGACATTGGTAATCGCAACCAACAATCCTGACAAGCTAAAAGAGATAAAAGATATCCTGAAAAATAACGACCTCAAATTGCTATCGCCTGCAGAGCTTGATAATTTCCCGAAAATAGAGGAAAACGGAAAGACACTTAAAGAGAATGCGATTATTAAGGCAAAAGCAGTCTGGAATAAATATCATCTTCCGTGCCTGGCCGATGATACCGGTCTTGAGGTTGATTGCCTTGGTGGAAAACCGGGTGTTTATTCATCACGCTATGCTGGAGCTAATGCTACCTACGAGGATAATCGCCAGAAGCTTTTAAGGGAAATGGAAAATATCCCACAACCTGATAGAACTGCCAGATTCCGCTGTGTTATGGCTTTTATCGATAATAACGGAATCGAACATATCACCGAGGGCACAATAGAGGGTGAAATCATCGATTCCTGCCGTGGCGATAGTGGATTCGGTTATGACCCGGTATTTCTGGTGCCATCCTCAGGTAAGACCTTGGCAGAGCTTTCTGTCGATGAAAAAAACAAAATCAGCCATCGACATAACGCATTAAAAAAAATCATACCTGTTATTAAAGAGAAACTAATGCGCGATAAGTAGAACCACCCACCAAGGTGTCCTCGCTTCGCCAAGTAACTCTTTCCTATCAGAGAACAAGCGTCAAGAAAGAGGTTCCAGCGCCATTTAAAGAATTATCGGATTTTCAGTACCCAATCTACTGCATTTGGGCTTGACCGGTCTGAAAATTGCCGATATATTCTTTGAAGATATGAAAATTTAACGGGGTGTGGCGCAGTCTGGTAGCGCACTTGCTTTGGGAGCAAGGAGTCGGAGGTTCAAATCCTCTCACCCCGATATTTAACGCCCCCGTAGCTCATCTGGATAGAGCATCTGCCTTCTAAGCAGAGGGTAGCAGGTTCGAGCCCTGCCGGGGGTAGTTTTCATGATGTATATTAGGGTTTTTCACGTTGGCAGGAACACCCTCATTAAAGATAACAAAAGTTAGGAAAAGCCTAAAGCTATAATAAAGTGTACTAAACAAGACTTAATTTGACACCATCTACCTCTGAGAGGTTTTTTATTTTTTAATTTTTTAAGCCGCCGACTCTCCCACGAACGTTAAATTTGATTTTTTTGCCAACTCCACTCCGTCAACAAAAGTCTGCATTGGTGTTTTACCTTGACACCGTTTACCTTGGTGGGTCCGCTCCTGGTTGTAATACACCAGCCATTCGTCCAAATCCACTTGGAGATTATCAACACTGTTAAATATCTTCTTCCTGAACACCACCCGATAAAACTCATCAAGGACTGTCTTATGAAACCGCTCACAGATACCATTGGTCTGAGGACTTCTGGCTTTGGTTTTAGTGTGATCGATCTCGTGCAGCTGAAGATATAGCTGATAGGGATGTTTGTCAAGGCGGCCGCAGTATTCGGTCCCCCGATCGGTCATGACCCGCAATACATCGACACCCTGATCATCGAAGAACGGTAAAACCCTGTCGTTAAGAGCATCAGCTGCCGTAACCGGTACTTTGGCTGTATAAAGTTTGGCAAAAGCAACTGAGGAATAAGTGTCAATGACAGTCTGTTGATAGATTCGGCCTACCCCTTTGATATAACCAACATAGAAAGTATCCTGAGCCAATAAATAACCAGGATGATGGGTCTCAATCTCATCCGGCTCACTCTCGCGCTGTTTACGTGCGTTTTCCAAGACTCGCAATTGCTCCTCGGTGTAGACCAAACCCTCTTTGGCTGCCCTCTCCTCTAAAGCCTTCAGACGCTTCTTGAACGTCTCCAGCCCATGACGAATCCAGATTGAACGCACACCCCCGGAAGATACCAGTATCCCTTGCTTTCGCAGCTCGTTTGAAGCTCTCATCTGACCATAGGCCGGATACTCATAAGCCATCTCTACAACCGCCTCCTCAACCTCCGGAGCGACCCTGTTCTTCTCACAAGGCTTCCGCCTGGTCTTCTCCTTGAGACCCTCAAGACCTTGACTATTATAAGCCTTTTTGATATCATAGAAGTGCTGGCGAGAACAGCCGTTAATCCGGCAAGCTTCCGATACGTTTTTCAAAAACTCCGCCAGTTCTAAAAGTGAAAGCTTTTTCTGAATTAGTTTCTGTTCTGTGGTCATCAGTACCTCCTTTTTTAATTAATTGTTTTTTCTCAGAGGTAGATGACCACATTTTTATACAACTGTCAAGTCAAGTCCGTCTTGTCACAAATCAAAACAGTGGGAGAAAAGATCTATCCCTTTGATCCTGAAGATACCCTAAAGTTTAACCCGCTTCATTCTCCCGATGATCCAAGCGTAGTGACT
>NATP01000139.1 GCA_002085375.1 candidate division Zixibacteria bacterium 4484_95
CCCTACTAAATATTATATAATGGATCATGGCAAATACTGAAATATCAGATGCACACCTAACTGGTTGCCGGTGTATTCAAGCGGCAGGGGTGGTGGTCTTGACGATAGAACCGCCCTCAAGGCAGACTGGTCGAAGGCGGCTATACCTGATGACTGCTCAACCGTGGCATCAACGACATTGCCATTGCGCAGGATGGTGAAATAAATGGTGCAGTTTATTTTGTCTATACCAAGGTAGGGATTATCCCATCGGTTTTTGATCTTAGCAAAAAGGATATTAAGATAGGTCGGGGTTTCAAAACTTGCCCCGTCAAGTTGAACCGTGCCAAACTCACTTCCCAGGTCAACCCCATCGGGCAGGCCTGATCGGTTCTTGTCAATTCCCGGTTTAGCTGATTCATCGATCTCTTTTTTTATCTTTGAGATATCTTCTTCATCAACCTTTTGAACTTTAGGTTTCTTGCGTGTGGTTTTTTTCCTTTTTTGAACCTCGGCCAAATGTGGTGACTCGGGAGCCTGTTCTATTTTGGTTTGTGGTTTGACCTTAACGGTTTTAGCCTGAGGTTGCCCCGGTGTTTTCGTTCCCTCTGGGATGCCTTTAGATATCGGTGGCAATGACACCAGATCAACGCTCATGATTCTTGGGTAAGCTTTGGCTTTCTCCCGGTACTGGCCCAAAATGATGTAGGAGAAAACTAACAGATGCAGTATAGTTGAGATTATTACAGCGTATATCAAAATGTTTTCTCCGGTTCGGTGACAAGGCCTACGTTTTGTATGCCGAGTTTTTTAATTATCGCCATATAGCGCATAACAACACCATACGGCACTCTCTCATCAGCGCGAATATAAACCGGCCGGAATTTTTTTACCTCGCGTATCGTTTTGAGACGGGCTTCGAATTGGTCCTCGGGAATTTTATAGTTGTCTATGTAAACAACTTTATCGCGAGTGATTGAGACCACAATGCCGGTGGAAACATCGCGAGGCGATTCACTTGCTCTGGGAAGCTTTATATCAACACCTGATTGCATCATAGGAGCTGTTATCATAAAGATAATCAAAAGCACCAGGACTACATCGACCAGGTTGGTGACGTTTATCTCGGCCATAGGATGATATTCTCGTCTAAACTTCCGCAACTTCACTTAGCTCCTTTTTAATTGCCGAGAACAGTTCCGATTTAAAATTGTCTATCTCCGAGGCGATTCGCCTGAGTTTGTTAGTGAAGTAGTTATAACCGATTAGGGCTGGTATAGCTGCAGCCAGGCCGGCAACTGTTGCGATTAAAGCTTCAGCGATGCCAGGTGCCACAACCGCCAATGTAGCTGTACCCCTAACGCCGATCTGAGCGAAGGATGTCATTATACCCCAGACTGTACCTAAAAGACCCAGAAATGGCGAGGCATTGGCAGTGGTGGCTAAAAAGACAATATATTTCTCCAGATTTATCACCTCATCGGTGCCGGCGCGGTCGATTGCCTCAGCGATATGTTCTAACCCCTCATCGTCTATTGCCACCTTTCCAGTATCGCTTGCATTGCTTGCCAATGATTCAAGTTCTACGAAAGCTGCTCCTAAAATGCCTGCAAAAGGTGAGGCTTTTATGTGTGAGAGAATCGAGAAGCTTTTTTCAAGGCTTTGACGACGCCGAAATTGAAGAAGGAATTTTTCGGTTGAGGAAACCACCGATTTAAATTGGAAATACTTATATATTATTATGGCCCAGGAAATAACCGAGAAAAACACCAGTATCAGCAATACAATCTTGGCGAAAATCGATGATTCACTAATCAGGTCGGTTAATCTTCTACCAGCAACCATACCCGGCGTCTGTAAAATTGTAGTTAATATTCCCAAGTAACTCTCCTTTTTGTTCTCAGCTTACATTCTCCGATTTGCATCATTTTAGGCAAGATGTGTTGTTGTGTCAAGATTATTGTCATCTTGTTGATAATACGTTTGTTAAACGTTTTCAGTTCCGTTGTTGGCCAAGGACCATAAAGCCAATGTGGAGTGATTACCTTTGGCTTTACATAAGAGGTCAGGATATCTGACTTTTGAGATTTTTGGAAACGGTTAAAATTTTTCTTGACAAATATACATATGTTCACTATACTATTGTTCAGATATGGCGATACTAATATGGGTAAAGGCAAGCCCTATTAATACAACAGGTGATTAATTGTGAAGCCGGTAATTGCGTTGGTTGACATGGATGCCTTTTTAGCCTCTGTTGAGCAGGCTATAAATCCTGACCTTGCCGGTAAGCCGGTTATTGTCGGTGGCTTGCCCGGTATGCGAGGTATAGTTATATGTGCCTCTTATGAGGCTCGGAAGCTTGGTGTTGGATTTGGTTTACCTTTGGCTGAAGCTTATCGGCGTTTGCCCAAAGCTGTTTTTTTGAAAGGTGATATTAAAATCTATCGGGATTACTGGGCTGAAATTTGTGATATATTGTACAGTTTTACTTCCCAGGTAGAACCGGTTTCAATGGATGAAGCTTATCTTGATTTGACCGGTTCGCTTTCTCTATTTGGAAATAATGGTAGGCAACAGAGACCTGAGATCTTATCTCGACAAATTAAAAATACTATAAAACAGCGACTTAACATAAGCTGTTCGGTTGGAGTAGGAACCTCGAAACTTTTTGCTAAAATAGCCTGTGGAATAGCAAAATCCAAGCGCACTATAAACGATGGTGGTGTTTGCATTATAAGGCCAAAATCCCAGATGAGTATTCTTAATGAGGCACCTGTCTCAAAGCTACCAAATATTGGGCATAAGACCGAAAAACTTTTAGCTAAACTGGGTGTTTATACAATTAAACAACTTCGTGAGGTACCAAGGCCTGTGCTTCTGGATCTTTTCGGCAAGCGGGGTGCTGAATGGTATGAATTTGCCCGGGGGATTGATAAGCGCCGGGTTAAATCCGCATCTTCACCGAAATCGATCTCCCGGGAGACAACTTTTAATACCGACTCGGTGGATAAGAAATTCCTGGGTGGTGTATTATATTACCTTCTGGAACGAGTTTGTCTTGAACTAAGACGAAAATCTTTGCAGGCACGCCATATTGCTGTTAAAATACGCTATGTTGATTTTCAGTTCAACGAGTCGGCGATTTCACTGGCCTATCCCTCTGACAGTGAACCTGAAATATTTCCCATAGTGGAAAAGCTTTTTTCTGATATGTATAAGTGTAAGGTTGGTATTCGTCATCTCGGGGTAAACGTTACACGTCTTGTTCCCGCGATAAGGCAATGGGGGCTATTTGATGGGACAGGAAGCATTAAATATACAAACTTGAGTGCTGGTCTTGACAGGGTGCGACAGCATTTTGGCTATCATGCCATATTTTACGGCAAGACTATGCCGCTCGGGAGTAAATTCCGTGAGGTTATCGATGGTTACCGGTTACGTACCCCTTCGCTGTCACTCTAATTTTTCATTTTTATATGGGCCTCTCAGTCTGGACCGTTTGCTTGAGGGAGTAAGAGGATTTGGATATAAGACTATTGGTTTGACCGACATCGATGGTCTTTACGGAGCTGTTGAGTTTCATGATAAAGCGTTGGAGAAAGGCTTAAAGCCGATAGTTGGCTGTGAGATAGAAACCCAGGTTGGCAGATGTATTTTTTTGGCGAAGGATTTAACTGGTTATAGTTCATTATGCCGATTGTCCACTGTTAAGATGCTTTATAAACGTAAGCCATCGCTTGATGATATCGCCTATCATTCTTGTGGTCTAGTGCTTTTATACCTTGATACGGGATATCTCCAGCATTTAAGAGAGATGTTTGGCGATGACCTTTATATGGGGATTGAATCATTTGATGATATAGCGACAAGACGTTTAAACCGTTACAAGTTATGTTTAAGTAATAGGTTATCTGTAAAGACAATTTCCGCTGACCCTGTTTATTTTCTACAGCATGAGGATATTATAATTCATCGCGCGCTTTCTGCCATCAAAAACCTTACAACCATTGCGGATATTGACAATTTTCAACATGAGCGTCCAGAGGCGTTTTTGCATCCACCTAATGAGATTATAAAACTATATGGAGAACATCCTGAGATTTTAAATGCCACACTTGAAGTAGCCGAGAAATGCAATCTCAATCTTCCAGTAGGCAGATTGAATTTCCCTGAATATAGAAATGGTGGTGGTATATCCAACTATCGGTTTTTACGTGGTAAAGCTGAGACCGGTTTGAAGAAACATTATTCTAAATTATCCGGTGAGGTTTATTCACGTTTTGAATCCGAGCTAGCGATAATCAATCAGACAGGTTATATAGATTATTTTTTGATTGTCTCCGAGATAGTTGATTTTTGTCGGAAGAATGGTATACCGGTTGTTGGGCGTGGTTCAGTAGCTTCCTCGATAATATCATATGCTCTTGGGATTACCGAAGTTGACCCGATCGCTTGTAATCTGTATTTTGCCCGGTTTCTTAATGAGGCCAGGTCTGACCCTCCTGATATAGACCTTGACCTCTGCTGGCGACGGCGGGATGAAGTGCTGGATTTCGTTTATGAAAAATATGGTCGAAACAGGGTGGCAATGATATGCACATTAAATACTTTCGCTGCTCGTGGTGCTATTCGTGAACTGGGTAAGATATTCGGTCTTTCAGGTGATGAGATTTCCGATTTCACGAAAAGGTTACCCTGGGGTAGGATTGGAGATTTGCAAGAAACTTTGCGGAAGTATCCTGAGTGCAGAAACCTTCCTCTTCATGAGGAGCCCTACAGAACGATCATAGACCTGGCTTATAAAATTGAGGGCTATCCGCGACATCTCTCTATCCATTGTGGAGGTATTGTAATCTCTCCGGTAGAGTTGTTGGACCTGGTGCCTTTGCAGATGTCGGCAAAGGGGATAGCCATCACCCAGTATGATATGCATTCGGTAGCCAGGCTTGGCCTGATAAAAATTGACCTTTTAGGACAACGAGGTTTATCGACAATCACCGATGGTGAAAAACTTGCCAGAGAAAAAAGCGGATTACCTGTGAAATACCGTTATAATGATAAAAAGACATTCGAGCTTTTACGGAAGGGCAGAACTATCGGCGTCTTTCAGATCGAATCACCGGGGTTACGGTCTCTTTTAATTGAGCTGAAGCCAAAAAGTATTAATGATATCACACTTGCCCTGGCTTTAATTCGTCCGGGTGCCTCGGAATCCGGTATGAAGAGACTGTTTCTGGAACGGCTGGCCAGAGTAAAGCCTGTCGAGTATACTCACCCGTTGTTGGAACCTGTCCTTTCGGAGACATTGGGTAATATAATTTACCAGGAGCAGGTATTGAAGACGGCGGAAGCATTGGCAGGTTTCTCGCCGGCTCAGGCTGACTTTCTGCCTGCTGCACCCCTCCACCGGAGCACCCAACGCGTCCCCCACGGCACTGCCCAACAGCGCACCCGTGAATTTT
>NATP01000038.1 GCA_002085375.1 candidate division Zixibacteria bacterium 4484_95
TCATCGGTAGCATACCACTCGATGTTCCGCACATAATAGTAGTGATATGTAGAGTCGTATCTCTCTGGTGGCACGTCGAAGGATTGTCCATCGATATCCCTCACTGCTCCTTCGCCTCTGGTGAGATAAGCTGATGTTACCCGGTAGTCGCCGCCCATGTGCACCTCCAGGCCGCCACCCTGGGGTGGGTCGGTATCATCGTTGTTATGCTGGTTGAAACCGTTCCACCAGTCGAGGTGGTATTCGGCCAGGTTGGGTTCGCCGATTTCGCCGGCTGATTCCCAGTTGCCGGTCATAAGCAGGTTACCCTCGAGGGCGGCCATTGCTCCATGTGTCCAGCAGGTGCCACCCTGCTGGCTTCTGACGCCGGTTACATAGTTGACGCCATCAACATCACGCAGGTCGAAATAAATCGGTGGATCGGCGAATGATGTCCTGTATGCAATGATAAAGATGAACGCTAAAATAAATAACCCTGTCCTTTTCATATTTCGTCTCCAGCTTTGGCAGTTTGTCGTTGTAGTTTTCCTGTAAGATCCCGCTTATTCGGGTGTGTTTTTAGTTATATAACTTTTATTGACAATATAATTAATATTTTGCATTAGTCAAGTCTTAGAACCTGAGAGGTGTTACCAAAAATTTTACGTCGTATCCTGGAACTAACGGACAAGTGTATTCCTGGTTTCTACACCAGGGTTGGAAAAACCTAGCCATTTAGGGTTGAAAAATATTATATATCAAGCTCTGCATTTTCATCTTGCTTTGTTCAATAGAGGATGCTGACTTAAGAGTATAATGATGGATAATGTTTGTTGATATTTATATTATGATGTTTTAACTTTACATTAGGTATGGTTTAGGATGTTAATTGTTTATGACTGAAAACAGGAAAAAACCGATAAAAAAAACTAAACTTTCACATGATGAAATAACTGCTATTTTAGATAGCGTTGCTGAAGGTGTTTTCACGGTGGATGAGAACTGGCGTATCACGTCTTTTAATAGAGCTGCCCAGAAGATTACCGGTGTTCCTGAGGAAGAGGCTGTTGGCTCTTTTTGTTTTGATGTGTTTAAGGCCAGTATCTGTGAGACAGACTGTGCCCTTCGCCAGACAATGAAGACTGGAAAGCCGATAATAAACAAGGCAGTATATATTATAAATGCGGTAGGTAAGAAAATTCCCATAAGCATCTCTACGGCCTTGTTGAAGGATAAAAATGATAAAATAATCGGCGGGGTTGAGACATTCCGGGATTTGAGCATGGTTGAGCAGTTACGCAAAGAGCTTAAGGATAGATATACATTTGAGGATATAGTAAGCAAAAGCCCCAATATGAAACATATATTTAACTTGTTGCCATTGATAGCCAACAGCGACAGTACAGTTGTGATTATGGGTGAAAGCGGTACCGGTAAGGAGCTTTTAGCCCGGGCTATTCATAACTTGAGCTATCGGCATACCCAACCTTTTGTCATTGTAAATTGCGGAGCCTTACCTGATACGTTATTAGAATCAGAGCTTTTTGGTTATAAGGCTGGAGCTTTTACGGATGCGAAGAAGGACAAACCGGGACGGTTTACAATTGCTCGAAACGGGACGATATTCTTAGATGAAATAGGTGATATATCACCTGCCCTGCAAGTAAAACTTCTCCGGGTTCTTCAGGATAAAACATATGAACCTTTGGGAAGTGTTCAATCCTACAAGTCAAGGGCTAGGATTATAGCTGCCACCAATAAAGACCTTCCCCAGCTTGTAAAAGAGGGTAAGTTCAGGCAGGATCTTTATTACAGGATTAATGTAGTAAAGATTGAAATTCCCCCTCTTCGCCAGAGAAGGGAGGATATACCGCTATTATTGGAGCATTTTATATATAAGTTTAATAAATTGAAGGGGAAAGAGGTCGTCGGTGTTTCTCCTGATGTCATGAAGATTTTGATGAACCATAATTATCCTGGCAATGTCCGTGAGCTGGAGAATATAATAGAGCATGCCTTTGCGGTTTCGTCTGAGAACCTTATAAAACCACAACATCTTCCTGAAGAGATTACTAAAGTTTCAACAAGAGCACCTCAACCAGGTTACAACACCTTAAGCCAGCTTCAAAAGCAGTATATACTGAATGCTCTTGAGCGAAATAATTGGAACCGTTACCAGACAGCCAAGGAGCTCGGTATACACAAAACAACCCTTTATCGAAAAATACGCAAACTGGGAATTGATTTTCCTGAATACGATGGGCGTTCCAAACCCAAGGAGTAAAGTTGTATTAATGCTACTATATTATCATTACAGTTTCAATAATGCAACTATATGTAGCTTGTTTTTAATTATCGGAGCATAAGAGAATTTATATAACCATTTCATATACAAACAGTTGTAACTCTATTTAATATATTGGCACAGATATTGTCATGTTATATCACAGAGGAGATTGAAATTGAGAGTTGCTATTCCATATTGGGGAAACAGAATCTCACCGGTTTTAGACACCGCCGAGAATTTCCTTTTTGTGGATATTCAGAATGGTAAATGTGTCAAGAAAGATGAGATCAGTTTTAGTGGAAAATCACATTTTGAGAAGGTTGATTATTTAAAAAAACATAGTGTCAATTGGCTTCTATGTGGAGCGATTTCGGATTATTACTATAATTTGTTTTCCGCTAAAAGGATAAAGATAATTCCCTGGCTGAGGGGTGATATTGACCATGTTCTTGAGGCTTTTTTGTGTAATAATCTGTTTGAACCCGGTTTTGTAATGCCAGGTTGCAAAGGATTTGGCCGCAGAAGACGTCGCTTGAGAGGAGGATTTTAAAATACTTTTATTTAATTTAAAAAGGAGAAAAGTATGTTAATTGCCGTTACAGCAAAATCATGTGATCCTGATAGCGAGGTGGATCCTCGTTTTGCAAGAGCCCAATGTTTCCATATAATCGATACTGAAACTGGAGAGTTTGAAGTTATCGATAACACTGAGAATTTGAATGCGATGCATGGTGCCGGTATACAGACATCGGAATTGATTGCTAACCATAAGGTTGAAACTGTCCTGACCGGACATTGCGGTCCCAGGGCCTTTCAGACATTAGGTGCAGCAGGGATAAAAATAGTCACAGGAGTTGAAGGAAAGGTTAAAGATGTGGTAGAAAAATTTAAAGAGGGGCAATATAAATATTCAAGTTCCCCGGATGTTCAATCGCACTGGGGATAAAACTGTAAAGAAAGGAGTGTTAAAATGCCAGGAGGAGATAGAACAGGACCTTTAGGTGCTGGTCCAAGAACAGGTCGAGCGGCCGGTTATTGTGCCGGTTATGGAATGCCCGGTTATGCCAATCCCTATGGGGGAAGAGGACTTGGATATGGCTGGGGATTTGGAAGAGGTTTTGGTAGAGGTTTCGGCAGGGGATTTCGTGGTCGAGGCTGGTTTGGTCGAGGTTGGGGTTATGGTGCGCCCTATTGGGGACGGGGACGGTATGCGTATCCTTATGACGAACCATATTATCTTCCTCAATCGACTGTTAATGAAGTTGAAGAACTGAGGGCACAGGAAAAATACTATTCAACAATTTTAAAAGATATTCAAGACAGAATTGGAAGTCTTGAACAGAAAGTGAATTCTCAAAGCAAACAATAGAATTTAGAAGCCAAGGGGAAAAAAACAATTAAGTGAGGGATGTAATGCAAGGTGGAGGTAAAAGAGGTTCCGGTGGAATGGGGCAAGGGCAGGGGCGTGGTGGTCGTCAGGGTGGTTTTGGTTTCGGACCTGGTGGACAATGTGTATGTCCCAGTTGTGGACATAGCATTCCGCATCAGAGAGGAGTTCCGTGCAGCCAGAAAAAGTGCCCCCAATGTGGTGCAGTAATGACCAGGCAGGGATAAAAATTGAAAATCGCTGTTGCCAGCGGGAAAGGGGGTACAGGTAAGACCACAGTCGCTGTCAATCTGGCTTGTTTGATGGCCGAATCATCCGACCATATTTGTTATGTTGATTGTGATGTGGAAGAACCCAATGGGCATCTATTTTTAAAACCGTCCATAACTCGCCAATGGACAGTATCCATCCCTTTTCCTTCGGTTGATGATAGACTTTGTGATGGCTGTGGCAAATGCAAAGAGATATGTCAGCAAAACGCCATCACTGTCATAAATGGCAAGGTTCTGGTTTTTCCGGAGTTATGCAACGGATGTGGAGGTTGTAGTTTAGTATGTCCACAGGAGGCTATAAGGGAAATTCCAAAGGAAATCGGCAAGGCGATGGCTGGTCATGCAGGGGAACTGGGGTTTATATCGGGTAGGCTTAATGTGGGTGAACCTATGGCAGTTCCGGTGATACGTGATGTTAAAAAAGCTATTACGGATAATGTTGAGGCGATAATTGATGCCCCGCCAGGGACGACCTGTCCGATGATTGAGGCTGTCCGTCAAGTCGATTATGTTCTGCTGGTAACCGAACCAACTCCCTTTGGCTTAAATGATCTAAAAATTGCAGTTGATACAATGTCCAAGCTAGATCTTCCTCATGCTGTTATTATTAACAGGGCCGGAAGTGGTGATGAATCGGTTAAAGATTTCTGCTTAGATAGAAATATTCCGGTTGTAACTGAAATTCCGGATGACCGTCGGGTAGCAGAATTGTATTCGCAGGGGAAAATAATATACAAATCATTACCTAGGTTTAAAGAGTATTTTGAGGATATCCTGAGAGCGATAAATGATAAACGAAGAGAGAGAGGGTAATTTTATGAAGATAGCGATTCCGGTTGCTGACGGCAAATTATGCGCCCATTTTGGTCATTGCCAGAAATTCGCTATAATTGAAGTTGATACAGATAGCAGAAAAATAATCAGCAAAACAGATGCCGAACCTCCTCCTCACGAACCAGGTATATTGCCTCAATGGCTTTCGGAACAGGGTGTTAATCTGATAATCGCCGGGGGCATGGGACAGCGCGCCCAGCAGTTTTTTAACCAATACAATATAGAAGTAATAACAGGTGTGACAGATGTTACATCGGCTGAAGAAGTGACAATGAATTATCTTAACCATACATTACAAGCCGGGGATAATATCTGTGACCATTGATAAGTTTGGAATTTAAAACAAGGGTAGCGGAGAAAAAGATGCCAACTTACGAGTTCAGGTGTAAAAGTTGTGGTAACATATTTGAATTATTTTTGCCAATGAACTCATCAAAAAACCAGAAATGTCCTGTTTGTGGTAAAACGGCAATCAGAGTTTTGTCGCCTACAGCTGGGTTTGTAGTGAATTCTTCATCGGGTTCAGGATTTCATAGAAGGGAAACGTGTGATCGCAGTAGTCCTTGTTGTGGCCGCGATGAACCCTGTGAACATAGACCATGTGAGGATTGATATACAGGAAATCAAAAGGAAAGTGAAAGAGATAGTTGTTATCAGCGGTAAAGGGGGAACCGGCAAGACGAGCATAGTTGCCTCATTTGCATCGTTGGCCCAGAATGCGGTTTTAGCTGACTGCGATGTTGATGCCGCTGACCTTCATCTTGTATTGGATCCTCATATTAAACGCAGTCAGGATTTTTACGGTGGTAAAAAAGCTTATATTGATCCAGAAAAATGTACTGGCTGTGGTATGTGTGTGGAAATGTGCCGTTTCGAGGCAATTATCGAAGACGGAAAATTGAAAAATCAGGATTCGAACATTTATAAAATTGACCCGATTGGTTGTGAGGGATGCGGGGTCTGTGCATATTTCTGCCCCGTGACGGCAATCACGATGGAACCGCAAAAAAATGGCAAACTTTTTATATCCGAGATGCGGTACGGTCCAATGGTCCATGCCAAATTGGGTATTGCTGAAGAAAACACGGGGAAACTCGTAGCCTTGGTTCGTGAGAATGCAAGAGAAATCGCCAGGAAGGAAGGAGCTGATTACATAATCGTTGACGGTCCTCCCGGCGTAGGGTGTCCAGTCATATCGTCGATAACAGGCGCTGACATCATATTAATTGTAACCGAGCCAACGGTTTCCGGTTTAAGCGATTTGAAAAGAGTCGAGAAATTGGCAAGACATTTTAATATCCCCGCAACAGTATGTATCAACAAATGGGATATTAACCCTTCGATCTCGGAGAAAATATGCGATTACTGTGATAAACATCAAATCAGGGTGCTGGGAAAAATCCGTTACGATAACGCTTTCACAAAGGCTCAGATTATGAAAGCCACAATACCTGAATATACATCTGGCTACCTGGCAGATGAGATAAAATCAGTATGGGGCCGCCTTCAACAACAATTAATTGAACTACCTTCGGCAATACAGTAATGAAAAATAAAAATGAAGTTTGCCCCGTATGCGTTGAACAATTAAATGCATAAAAAATTGAAATACCATTTTTGACAGGTAAAGGCAGTTTATAATGCTTACTGATGAGCAAAAAAAACAGATTGAAATTCAAGATAAATTAATATCGGACAATATTCATAAAATCAAGCACAGAATTGTTGTCTTCAGTGGTAAAGGTGGAGTTGGAAAGACAACGGTAAGTGTAAATATAGCTTATGGTTTGCAAGCCAAAGGAAATAAGACGGGAATTCTTGATGCAGATATAACAGGCCCAAATGTACCCAAGATGTTAGGTTTAAGCGGTGATCTTCTTATGGAAAATAAACGTGTTATGCCTAAGGAAATTAACGGTGTAAAAGTTATATCCATTGCTAACATTATTCCACCAGACCAGCCTGTTATTTGGCGTGGACCTTTACGCTCAAAGTTGCTGTTTCAATTCTTGGGTGATGTTGAGTGGGGATATCTTGATTATCTTGTAGCTGACCTTCCACCGGGGACAGGAGATGAAATTATCACAATGACTCAGAAGATGGAGCCGGATCTAGCTATTATTGTAACCACACCTCAGGAAATTTCATTGGTGGATTCAAGAAGAGCTGTGAATATGGCCAAGAAGATGAATATACCGAAAATCGGTATTATTGAAAATATGTCAGGCTTGATGTGTCCTGAGTGTGGTTATCGTATCGACCTTTTTGGTTCTGGAGGTGGTAAAAAGCAAGCAGAAGAGATGAATGTTTTGTATTTAGGGATGTTACCTATAGATACCGAGGCGAGAAAAATGGCCGATGAGGGTAAGCCAATTATTCTTGAGAATAAAAATGCTGATATATCGATTGCTATTTCCAATGTGGTGGATATTATTAAAAATATGTTAATTTAGTGGCAATAAAAATGCCTTTGCGAAATAAAAACAGATATTTGATTTTTATAACAACTCGTTTGATGTTTTTATGTTTTAGATAAGAGATACATTGTTACAAAAGACGCAACTTATTCAACATAAAAAATTATATATATCTCTTGCAACGACCCCAACAGTTTTTGTAAGATATTTAAATGATGGAATCTAATGGGAGAACTTAAGATGAAAGATAATATTAAAATAGGAATTATAATTTGCGATCGATACCGTATGTGCGCCGGAGGCAAATGTTTAAGAGCTCTTAAAAATAAAGAGGGAGCATTCAGCATTTATAATGAGACGCAGGTGGAATTGGTCGGCTATGTAACATGTGGTGGTTGCCCCGGTGGTAATGTCGAGTATGCTCCCGGTGAAATGGTCAAGAATGGAGCGCAGGTGATTCACCTTGCTACGGGATTAATCGTTGGTTATCCGCCATGTCCCTATATAAAATTTTTTAGAGATTTCATAAAAACAGGTTATGGAATAGATGTCGTTTTCGGGACTCATCCAATTCCCCAGAAATACTATAATATTCATGCAAAGTTGAAAACATGGGATTCTCCAGAATGGAAAAATATTATTCAGCCAACGTTAACGGATGAGAAAACTCGTTTGTCTTATGATTGATAAAAAGCTCGTATTTAGCCTGAGTATAACACAGCATATATTTAATTGGCTTGGATGAGATAAAAAGATACAAAAAATGCAAGATTTTATCTTGATAAAAAGGTATCTATAAGATTAATATAGTAGTAGCTATGAAAAAGTTATGTTTTGGGTTTCAAGAAAAAGTGTACTTTATAAATAAAGGAGCTTAGACCTTTTAATAATTATTCATTATAAGACACAAAGGAGAGATGGATAATGGCTGAGAATATCTCTGAAGAAGAGGTTCGCAAAGTGGTTGGCCAGGTAAAACATCCGGTTATTGATTGCACCCTGGTTGAACTTGGGATAGTAAAGGATATAACGGTTGAAGATAAAAAGGCCATAGTTACTATGGTTTTTCCTTCTCCTAATATTCCCATCAAGGATGACCTTGTAAACAGCTTAAAAGAAGCTTTAAATAAGCTGGATGTAGAAGTTGAGGTGAGGTTGGGGGTAATGGACCATGAGGAAGTTGAGAAATTTTTAGATATGGAGAAAGAAAATTGGAAAGGCGGTGCCTAATTATCGGATAGAATCTCTGATATTATTTAAAGGATATTAATTATCAGTATCATATCAGAAATCGTTATTTATTTGATCGTATGTTGTTTTGATCGGCGTGGGCATACCTGTTATATAGCAGTGGTATTATATGGAAAACGGCATTTGAAAAAGGGAGACATTTGAAAATTACAATTGTATATGACAATGAGGTATGTAGAAAAGGCCTTAAACCTGATTGGGGCTTTTCCTGTTTTATAGAGGCGTATGGTAAAAAGTTACTTTTTGATACAGGCGCAAACGGTTTAATACTTCTTGAAAATATGAAAGTGCTTGATATAAATCCAGCCAGCGTTGAAGAGATTTTCATTTCTCATGACCACTATGATCACGTTGGTGGCCTCTCAGATTTCCTTAAGATAAATCCTGTCAGGGTTTATGTTCCGTCATCATACCGTGAACAGGGTCATGCAAAAGATATAATTAAAATAAAAGAGACCATTGAAATCCATGAAAAATTTTATTCAACAGGTGAACTTGAAAATATCGAGCAATCTCTTGCGATAAAGACAGAAAAAGGATTGGTTATAATTGTGGGTTGTTCTCACCCCGGGGTTGGCAATATCCTGAAGGCGGCTTCACAATATGGGAAACCTAATGCGATTATCGGGGGTTTACATGGATTTGAGGATTTCGATTTAATTAAAGATTTGGAGCTGGTCTGCCCTACTCATTGTACCCAGTTTAAATCAGAAATAAAATCACTTTATCCTGAGAAATGTGTTGAGGGTGGTGCTGGTAAAGTGATAGAGATATGAAATCGCAACTTAAGGTATTGGAATTAAGTATCTTGTATTTTTAGGTTTTTAACCGGCCATAGACTTTCTTGAAGTTTTTTTGATAAAAGTTTTCCCAATGAAAGATTTTGCTCGGGTTTGTACCGATAGTTATATGATCGTTAATAGACTTAGAAAGGACAGAATAAAATGAAATATAACTGGAGAATATCAAAAAGAGTTTCACAGATACAAAAATCTGCCATCCATGAAATGACAAGGTTATCAAAAGAGGTGGAGGATGTGGCATTTTTATCCTGGGCCAAACCAACATCTGATACACCAGAACATATCAAAGAGGCTGCAATTTCTGCAATAAGAAACGGCTCTGTAGGCGGATATTCTGAAAATTCCGGTTTAGTTGAACTGCGTGAAGAGATTGTCAAAAAGCTCAAAAAAGATAACAATGTAAACGCCAATATTTCCCAGATATTGATCACTGTAGGGGCTATTGAGGGGTTAGCCTCTGCTGTAATGGCTTTGGTTGATCCTGGTGATGAAGTCATTTTACCGTCACCAACCTATTCTACACATATCCGTCAGGTTGTTATTGCTTCCGGAAAACCGGTTCTTGTCCCCACTATCGAGGAAGAAGGGTTTATTCTGGATATTGAGGGTATCAAGAAAGCAATAACTCCAAAAACAAAAGCCATTATGTATTGTTCCCCAAACAACCCGACCGGAACAGTAATTGATGAGGAACAACTCCGTCAGTTAGCTGAGATTTCTTTAGAGAATAATCTAATGGTCATTACAGATGAAGCTTACGAATATTTTGTTTATGATGGCCACAAGCATTTTAGTATAGCCTCGATTCCCGAGATGAGCAAGAATGTGGTGAGTTGTTATACTTTTACAAAGACATATGCTATGACAGGCTGGCGTATCGGTTATTTACATGCCCATGAAGAATTGATTCCACAGATTGCTAAAGCACATATTCCCTTTGCAATTTGTGCACCGGTGGTTTCTCAATATGCGGCGCTTGGAGCTTTGAAAGGTCCTCAGGATTGTGTCGTAAAATTCAGGGAGCACTACTTGTCCACTCGTAATTTAATGTGTCAGCGCCTGGATGATCTCGATTCTGTTTTTGATTACCACAAACCAGAGGGTTCATACCTTATGTTTCCACGGATATTATTAGATGAGGGCAGGGATTCGACGACTTTTTGCAAAAAGCTTTTAAAAGAGGCTAAAGTTTCAACAACGCCTGGAATAGCCTTTGGACCAACCGGCCAGAGGCACCTAAGGTTATCGTTCTGCATCTCTGAGGAGGAGATAAATAAAGCGTTTGATAGAATGGAAACTTATTTTTTATAATAAACTAAACGTTTAAAAAAATAAACAGAGGTAAATAAGCTTAAAGCCAGTTATAGTATAATGAGAACATATCTTGACTGTATTCCCTGTTTCTTCAAGCAGGCACTTCGCGCCGGCCGATTGGCAACAGATGATGAAATGAAAATCAAAAAGCTTCTGGAGGAAGTGGGGGAGATGCTGAAAGATATTTCTATTGAAAGCACTCCACCGGAAACCGGGGAATTGATATATGAGAAAGTTAGAGAAATTACCGGTAATGTTGATCCATACCTCGAAATAAAAAGAGAAAATACCCGAAAAGCCCTTACATTATATAATCTTTTAAGGGAGAAAGTTGAAAAATCCAATGACGGGCTCCTTACAGCTATAAGGATAGCGATTGCCGGTAATGTGATGGACTTTGGCGTTAATGAAAACTTTGATATAGAGCAAGAAACAGATGAAATACTCAGTAAAGATTTTGCGATATGTGATTACGATAAGTTTAAAAGCTATTTAGATGAAACTGATAAAGTATTGTATATAGGTGATAATGCCGGGGAATCTGTTTTCGATAGAATATTGATAGAGCGACTAAATAAGCCGGTGACATATATAGTTAGAGAAATACCCATTATAAATGATGTGACATACAAGGATGCTCTACAGGCGGGCATCGATAAGGTGGCAACAATATTTTCCTCAGGAACAAGAGCGCCCGGCACTTTTCTTAAAAAATGTAGTAGAGAATTTATAGAGATGTTTAATAGTGCAAAATTTATAATAAGCAAGGGACAGGGAAATTATGAAGGGCTTTCAAATGAAAAACATCGCATATTTTTTCTATTAAAGGCAAAATGTTACGTTATTGCCAATGACATTGGCGTCAGTGAAGGCGATATCGTTTTAAAAGGAATAAATGTTTGAGTATTTGCGAAATGATCAAACCTCGATAATATTTTTGAATCTTTTAACCATCGTTCGGTTTCAGCGTTGAGCAGTTCTACACAACACTAATGAATGTTTTATTAATGTACACTCATATTTTTGAATAAATAAATTTATCTAATCGTTGACGATTGTTGGTTGTTTTGAAAACGTTGCGGAGCGTATTGAACGTATTTTGTATCCTTGTAGTTGACAGACATTCTTGAATATAATAATTAAGGGATGTAAGAATGAAAAAATTATTTTGAATTTTTCGTCAACTGGATTGTACACGGAACAATCGATGCGAGCAAAGAGTTGTTTTTTAAAAACCTGTAATTTAAAAACAAAAGAAGGCATCATATGAAAGCAAGGATAAATCGTATAAAAGGCCTGGCTTTGGCTGGAATAAGCGATTCGAATCATTGGATTACTATGGATGCTCCTGAAGACTTTGGTGGGTATCGTGCAGGATCCCGTCCCATGGAATTGATACTTGTAGGACTGGCTGGTTGCACGGCAATGGACGTGCTTTCAATCTTGAAAAAGAAACGCGTTAACTTGATTGATTTTAATATGGAGGTCGATGCTGAGAGAGCAGAGGAGCATCCAAAGGTGTTTACAAGAATAACACTTCATTATATTTTTATCGGTAAAGGTATTCGTCCTGTTGATGTTGAGCGGGCAATAAAATTAAGCGAGGAGAAATATTGTAGCGCTACAGCAATGCTTAGAAAAGCTGTTGATATAAAACATGATTACAAGATAATAGAGCCCGACTTTTAAGCATTGTTGTGTTTGATCTTACGATAGTAAAGGGATAGATAGTGGCAAAGATAGAACCGTTTGAAGAGCATACATCAAGATATGAAGATTGGTTTGAAAAGAATAAATTTGCCTATTTATCAGAACTGCAGGCGGTAAAGATACTATTACCTGAAATCGGGGATGGTGTTGAGATAGGCGTGGGGAGTGGTCGCTTTTCGGCTCCATTAGGGGTTAAATTTGGCGTTGAGCCCTCGGGACGTATGGGGAAAATTGCGAAACAGAGGGGAATTGAGGTTGTTGGAGGTGTTGCCGAGAATTTGCCTTTTGCTGATGGCAGGTTCGATTATGCACTTATGGTGACTACGATTTGTTTTTTAGATGATATCAAAATTGCTTTTTTAGAAACACGCAGAATACTCAAAACAGACGGGCAGTTTGTCATAGGATTTGTCGATAAGGGAAGTTCTCTTGGAAAAATGTATTATAAGCTTAAACGGGAAAATATATTTTACAGGATAGCAACTTTTTATTCTGTAGATGAAGTTGTTTTTCATCTGGAGCAAGCTGGCTTTAAGTATTTCAGTTTTAACCAGACTATATTTCATGATCTGAACGAGCTAACGAAAATCGAGTCTATAAAAGAAGGTTTCGGAGAAGGTTCATTTGTTGTTATCAGGGTTAGTAAGTGAGGTTTAGAGTAAGTGTTTAAAGTAAGTGTAAAGTAAAGAGGGGGAATTTATATGCTAGGCATTTTTAATACAGCATTGTTGATTACCGGTTTTGTTTTTATGATGATGTTAGTTATCGAATACCTCAATGTTTTAACCCGAGGTGCTTGGCAACGTGGCTTAAGCAAACATAAGTGGGCACAGTATATCATAGCTGTACTTTTGGCTGGCTCCCCTGGTTGTTTAGGAGCGTTTGCGGTGGTGGCTATGTATTCCCACGGTGTTGTGACTATCGGGGCTATAGTAGCCGCCATGATTGCTACCAGCGGTGATGAAGCGTTTGTAATGTTTGCTGTATTTCCCGGGAAGGCTTTTGTATTAACAGGGGTTTTAATCGGCATAGGATTGGTAACCGGATGGCTGGTTGATGTCTTTGTAGGCAAGCGGGTTGCCGATAAGCTTAAAGCCTGTAAGAAGCTTGAAATCCATGAGTTGGAAACCTGCGAATGCTTTCCCAAAGATAAAATCGTCAAGCAATGGCAACAGCTTTCACTTGCTAGGGGAGTTCTTACGGGAGTTCTGCTCTTGTTTGTTTTGGGTATTGTCACCGGTTCGGTTGGACCCCAGACATGGGACTGGAAGAAAATTACCATTGTCATATCCAGCTTAGTTGGATTATTCATAGTTGTCACAGTTTCAGAACACTTCCTTCAGGAGCATCTCTGGAAGCATTTAGCCCTGAAACACTTGCACAGTATTTTCCTCTGGACATTTGGAGCTCTTTTGGTAACTCATCTTATATCAAATTATCTTCACCTTGAAAATGTCATCCAAGCAAATTTACTTTTGGTGGTTATAGTTGCCTGTCTGATTGGGATTATTCCCGAATCCGGTCCTCATATGATTTTTGTTACTCTTTTCAGCCAGGGGTTAATTCCTTTTAGTGTTTTATTGGCCAGTTCAATCGTTCAGGATGGTCACGGTATGCTTCCCCTATTGGCTCATTCGAGACGTGTGTTTATATTTGTTAAGGCAGTTAATTTAGCAATTGGTTTGACAATTGGACTTTTAGGTTGTTTTATAGGTTTGTGATGCTTATCTTAAGTGGCCAAAATACAGCGTGGAAGTAGAAAGGAATAGAAATGTACACCTATGGTCCAGTTCCCTCGCGAAGGCT
>NATP01000140.1 GCA_002085375.1 candidate division Zixibacteria bacterium 4484_95
ATCGTTAACAGAAGCATAAATCACCGAGCGGGAGACATTGATGATTCCCCATTTGCCCTTTGAGTTAGCGCCCTGTTTCAAGGAATTCTCGAGGTCACCACCCTGAGCGCCAATTCCAGGAATCAAAATCAGCATGTCCTCACCTATAATCTTGCGGATACTGCCAAGTTCCCCTGGTGAGGTTGCCCCAATAACAAGCCCAACATTACCGTTATGGTTCCATAATACCGCTTTACGAGCAACAAGTTCATAGATATTTATGCCTGCCCAATCTCCGTTCGCGATGACCTGCTTCTGAAAATCAGATGACGATGGATTAGATGTCAAACATAGTATAAACACTCCTTTTGTACTATAATCCAGAAACGGTTTCAAACAGTCATACCCCATATATGGATTTACCGTTGTGGCATCGGCGCCAAGATAATCAAAAGCAAAACGGGCATACATTCTTGAGGTGTTGCCAATATCTCCTCTTTTGGCATCAAGGATGACCGGCACTTTTTCCGGGATATAGTCTATGACATTTTTAAGTAATTCGATTCCGGGGATACCGAGGGCTTCATAAAAAGCGGAATTGGGCTTATAAGCACACACAATGTCTATAGTGGCGTCGATAATACTTTTTAAAAAACTAAAAATACCACTAATATTCTTTGGAACATTACCGGGGAGCTTCTCAACATCAGGGTCAAGGCCAATACATAACCAGCTATTATTATCCTGCGCCGCTTTCAACAGCTTATCACTAAAACCCATATCAACCATCTTTCACCGCACCAATAATATCATTTACATTCTGGTAGTTGTTCTTTTTGAGATAAGTTGACAACTCATCTATTACTCGCAAAAACACCGTGGGCTCGGCGAAACAGGCCGTGCCTATCTGTACCGCTTTTGCCCCCGCCATCAAAAACTCAACCACATCATCTCCTGATGAAATACCGCCAACACCAATTACGGGAATCTTTACGGCACTGGCGACTTTATATACCATAGCTAAAGCCACCGGCTTTACAGCCGGCCCTGATAAACCACCAAACCTGTTCGATAATTTAAACCGTGTGGTCTGGATATCAATAGCTGTACCGACAAGAGTATTAATCAGGGAAACGGCATCCGCACCAGCATCCTCAACGGCTTTAGCCACAGCCACAATATCAGTCACGTTAGGAGATAACTTCGGAATAACAGGAACACGGCTGGCTTTTTTAACTGCCCTTATAACCTTAGCCGCCTCCGCTGGTGATGCGCCGAACTCCAAACCGCCCGAATCTACATTAGGACAGGAGATATTAACCTCGATAGCGTCAACGCCTTCCAAGGACGATATCTTTCCAGCTAACATAGTATAGTCATTAACTGTGCTACCGGCTATATTAACGATTACAGTGCAACTTAATTTTTGTAAAAACGGCAACTTCTCCATAATAAATCTATCCAAACCGACATTGGTAAGCCCGATAGCATTTAACATCCCCGAGGCCGTCTCCACAACTTTAGGCGGTGGATGACCTGTTCTGGGCAACGGTGTAATCGACTTGGTGACCATTCCACCAAGCTGATTGATATCGAAAAACTCTGTCGCTTCCTCACCATAACCGAAACATCCCGAGGCGGATAGTATCGGATTTTTCAGCTTCAAGCCCGCTATTTCTGTCTGAAGGCTCAATCCCATATCAGCTCCGATGCTTTAAACACGGGACCCTCTTTACACACCCGAGCCAACCTGAACCCCTTTTCATCCTCTGTGTTATCACTATCACCCGCTTTTATCTTGACAGCACAACCATTGCATACTCCCCAACCACAGGGCATAAGTTGTTCAAGTGAGAGATAGCACTCTAATCCGTGACATATCTCTGCCACTTTTTTCACCATAGCCATCGGGCCACAACCATAAATTACAGGACCTAAATCATCTTTCCCGGAATGCACTTTCGTCAGATCATTAGCAAATGGCTCCGTGACTAAACCCTTGATACCATAACTTCCATCATCGGTAGTTACAACAGAATGGACACCAAGAGATGTTAGCTCATCGTTTGCGAAAAGCTCTTCAACATATCTAGCGCCGGAATAAAAATGTATTAGTTTTGGTGAATACCCTTTTTCAAGGATACTTTCACATAAGAAAAGCAAAGGTGGTAAGCCTGCTCCACCGGCAACAAGATAAATAGATCTTCCCATCTGTGGCAATATAAACCCGTTGCCAAACGGCCCTGTAACATAAAGCCTATCCCCCCGGTTAATATCATACAAAAGTCCCGTTACCTTTCCGCATTTTTTAATGGAGACCGTAACTATATCGTCCTTGATTTTACGAACGGAAAATGGACGTGGCCAGAGCACCGAATTTATACCTGGTATTTTAACCTGAATGAATTGACCAGGGCTGGCTTGGGAAGCAATCTGCGGTGATACGATATCTAAGCTGAATATATTCCTTGAAATAACAGTTTTTCCCGACACCTCTACCGAGCCGGAAAATTTCATTATGGCCCTTTCTCCTCTAAATCACGATAAGGATTGTAGAACTCATCAAGCTCAGGAGGTTCAAACCGTATTTCGTAGCGGAAATATTCATCAAGTTTTGATAAATCCTGGATGTTTGAAACATCAAAAGTAGTATTTAACAAGGCCTCCGTTGCTACAGAATCGATATCGGCATTACCCGATGGGCCGAGCATCTGATAATCAACCACATTGCCGAATAAATCTATCTTGATTTTAAAAGTGACCCGCCCTTTGAATTTTAACCTTAAGAGATGCTCCGGATACAAAAATTCTCCTGTATCCTTAACTGCCGGAGCAGGAGGTAGAGTAAAAGCTAAACGCCTGAGTGAATCGGCCCTTGCTCGATTCAATGAATCCTCTTCAGGAGTTAAGATTTCCTCTTCAGTTAGTTGTTCTGGTTGTTGCCTTTTTTCCTGACGTTCCCTTTTAGCGAGCCCCATCTTTATTTTTGCCTCCTCGGCGTATGGAGTCTCTGGATATTTCTCCACTACTTCTGAAAAAGCGTAATACGCTGAGCTATCGCCATCCGTTTCAAGCATATTGCCTATTATCCAGGCTCTGCTAAAAGCGCTTTTAGCAGCAAACTCGCTTTTGGGAAATCTGTTCTCAATAAACTCAAACAGGGCTAAAGCCGAATCAACGTCATTATTGACAAAATATAAATCCTCAGCCTGGGTATATAATCCCGCAACATCCTCTTTGGTTGGAATTACAAGATCATTGTATTTATCCGCAACATATTTAGCTTCCGGGGAAGACGGGTAAAGATTTACAATTCGTTCATACAGTCCTCTGGCTTTGAGTGAATCTTTTCTCTGTTCATAAATACAAG
The DNA here is from genome assembly GCA_002085375.1 of candidate division Zixibacteria bacterium 4484_95. Lineage (GTDB taxonomy): Bacteria > Zixibacteria > MSB-5A5 > UBA10806 > 4484-95 > 4484-95. Next base: position 3,350 of record NATP01000140.1, read on the forward strand.
CGGAAGCCAACAGAGCTTTAGATGCATAAGGGGATTCAGGATAGGTATCCGCTAAAAGAAGATACTCGCTAAGAGCCGAATCTGGTTGGTTGAGGTCTTGATAATAAAGCTCGGCCAATAAAAACATGGTTTCTATATTCTCAACTAATGAAGATGTATCTTTTGTTGCGGTTTGTGCACTGGTATCTACAATAACCTCTTCTGCAAATACCGTATCACCCGCAAACCCTGAATCAGCATCAGATAATGAACTATCAGATATAACTACCGTGTCAACTGACACTTGAGAAGATGAATCTAATGTTGGTTCAATTATTCCAGCAAGGTTATCAGAAAATGTCAGACCACCTGCAACAAGTGATTCTGGAAGGTTAGAGAACACGGAATGAACTGGAATACCCTCAATTGAAGATGTATCCGGCGGGGGAACTGAATCCAACGGTTGATGACCGGTAGTATCTGAAATAGCGAGGCTATCGAGTTTACCAGTGGAATCCACATTTCCCGAGTCAGTTGTTTCAGGAGTTTTACCAAGCTTACTTTTATACATCTCAAGTTTGGAGATCTGAGCGGAATGTGCCAAGGCTAGATTACGAAAAGGCGAATCCCTTTTCTCCTGAGCTACGTTGTTAAAACACTCCTTGGCTTTTTCTAAGTCATATAAATCATCCCGGTATATCAAACCAAGGCGATAATAAGCCTCGGCAGACTCCATCGTCTTGGGAAACTGTTCAATCACTCTCAAGTATTCATTTATAGCTTCCTCATATTTACCAGAGAGATCCAAGCCCTCGGCTATTTTCAGTTTTATCATCGACGACTGTTCAAAATATCTTTCCTGTTTGGCAAGGTCTCTAAAAATAACTAACCCCATCTCAACCGAGTCGGCTTCAAATGCCGCCGAACCAGCAGCATAGCGGGCAATAAAATAAAGGTCATGTGAGGGCTTGTACCTGGTTACATTTTTATAAGCCATCAAAGCCATATTATACTCACCAAGGCTATCATAAGATGCCCCTATGCAATACTGCACTAAAGCCGCAGAGTCAGATTTGGGATAGCTTTTTAGAAAATCTGTGAAGGAGGTGATAGCGCTATTATAATTCTCTTGGAGAAAATCCATTAAAGCAATCATATAAGCGGCATCATCTTTATATGGACTTTTCCTCATTTTCATAACCTTGCTAAAAGCCTCAAGCGCAAGATCATAACTTCTAAGCCAGAACTGGCTCATGCCAATATAATAATAAGCATCATCAACGTATTTGGAATCTGGATATTTTATCACCAATTCCCTGAATCTTTTATCAGCTGTAATGTACTCAGTCATGTTGTAACGTGATTTGCCTATAATCCAGAGAGCATCATCAACATATTTTGACTCCGGATGAAATACTACCACCCTGTTGGCTTTGTCTATGGCTGTTTTATAGAGATTCCTTTCCGTCATCGAGGCCGATGGTTCCTGAAATAGTATGGAACCGGCTAACATAGATGACCTTTGCTGGCGACTATTAATCTGAGAACGGCGCTGATTCTCCTCCGCCAGCTTAAAATTTTGTTTGGCGTTGTAAAAAAGATTATAATACACACACGAAAAAATCTTTATATTGCATACACCACGAGATACCATTGCTGTTGATATTATTGTTTTCCACCAATTCTGCATGTTATTCGTCTGAAAAGTATAACAGTTAGGTTTTCCTCAAAAAAAAACAGGTTTTCGTATGAAAACCTGTTTACATTTAAAATATCAAATAAAACTTCACTCTGAAAACGCTTGGCTGTGGAATTTTAATACCTCTCTCAAACGGTCGGCAACAAATGTAATATGGTCAGCATCCACGCCAGGATAGCCTGAATATTCGATATATTCATAATCCAGATTATAACTTTCTAATGCCTGTGCAAATACCCGGTTCTGCAAATGCATATTTGGAATAAGATCATCCGAATCGCCACAGTCAAGATAGACAGGTTTTCCCTCAAGAGCGGTATAACCACCAGTTTCCAACATCGTCAAGGGGTCGTTTGGAAGCCATAAGTTTTCCCACAGCGAGTCATTAAGCGAACCATCGATATTAAACGGTAAATCTACACCGAAGGGAAAATTCGTATCGATTACTCGATGGAACAGCGAAGTATCAGGGTTTGAGGATGCGTGCGGCGAAAAAGCCGCTCCCATAGCAAATATCAACGATGTCAACGGCCTATCCGGGGAGGGCTCAATCGAATAAAACCAGGTTGTATCATCAGGGAGAGAATCGGGGTCAAACCCATTTTCAGCATAAATAGAATCAAAAAGAACAACAAGGCTATCAAAGGTTACCGGTGCTGACATTGAGGATACGGAACTGTAAAGGTCTGGATGTTTCATTGCCAGCGTCAAAGCTCCATATCCGCCCATACTATGACCACCTATACCGCGTTTAGCGGATACCGTGTCAACATTGAAGTTGAAAGTTATGTAATCGATCAGTTCAGCGGTCATAAAATCCTCAAAGTTGCCAGCGAATGATATCCCTAAAGAATCATCTACAGGGGAATTGACATAAAAACTTCCGCCAAAAGCATTATCGCAGTCAGGTGTAACAACAACCATCGGCACGATTTCACCGTTTGAAATCATCTCATCTAGGGTTTCTTTCAATATGAAAAGATCTTTATAGTAACTGTGGTTTCCGTTGAAGCCATGCAACAGATACAAGGTGGGCATTTCATAACTTACGGAATCTCGAACAAGAGTGCTGTCTATTCTTACGGTGACAGATTCCTGTTCAACGGTATCATAATAAGTGCTCTCGGTGTAGGTGAACCAATATTCAGGAGAGGTATATTCTGTTGGTTCGTAAACGTAAACGTGACGCCCGGTTGCTTCTTCGGTCATACTTCCACCCTGCAAGCCGCCACTGACAAATCCCAAGATAAATCTACCGGTTGATATAGTGGGTTCAGAGGGATTTTCCCGTTCGGAGCAACCCCAAAATGTAGCGATTAAAATTAATAATATAATGCCATATCTTCTCATTGCTATCCTCCCTGATTAAAACCTGAAGGTTATGGACAGGTTGTTCGTTATGCAGTATGATTTATATGATCCAGGATAATTATCAAAATCAAGTCCCACATCGGTATCCAATATTAAATCCTTTGAGGCATAATTTACGTATTCAAAATTATAACCTAATTCCCAATCACTGATTTTTAAAGAGGTACCGATATTAGTGCCATATTTTGCCCCTATATCCGGAATCAACGGAGTCAGTGTTTCATCAGGTATAGGCGAGGGTTCATAATAAAAACCAAACCTTATGGAAAATTGATCAGCGAAATAATGCTCTCCGCCAAAACTTAACCTGTATATATCCTCCCACTTGGTCCTGATTATCATATCCTGAGCTGATGATGTGTCCACCGGTGAATTATTTCCCTCAAGTTTGATTATAACAGAATCAAGCCTTGACCAAAAAGTATATGAAAGATCGAATGTCAGCGTGGTTTTCTCACCCAGAGAATAAGCAAAGCCAATGCCTATGTCAACGGGCAACTTAAGATCTGCCTTGGCTTCGTTTTGCCAGCTTTCTTTCGCTATTTCTGAAAATATAAAGCCTATCGCCATAGAATCCTCGGAAGTAGATGCCTCTTCTAGCGCCTCCTCTTCCAGGATGATATTGTTTATAGCATATAAATCCTTTTTAACATTACCATCAAACTTAATAGTTGTGCCAGTCTTTCCTGAAATTCCCAGTTGTAGCTTATCGGAAAGCTTGTAAATAACGCCGGCATTGGCTCCATAACCCCAGCCCTCACCATGAAAAACCGCATCAATGGCAATATTTTCATGAGGACGGGGTAGAGAGGTGGGGCTCAAAATAGGTTTTCGATAATCGATCTCTCCGTTTAAAATCGACATCCCAACCCCAAGCATCAACCTATCGTCCATAAACGATTTTGCCAGCGAAGGGTGAATATCAATAACGTCCAGCTTCAGTTTATGGTCAATTATGGGATAAGGCTCGATAATATCCTCATAGATAGGTTCAAACAGATCCCACTCACTATCAAGGTAATAAGGTACAAAAAGAGCAACGCCGAATGTTAGATTTCCCCTTGAGGGAAGCCTTAAAAAACCGGATACATTTGGAGAGAAAGTGGTCTTGTCATCCGGATAACGAACAACACCGTTTTTAAACCCTACATCATAACCACCGATGGTTACTTGGGGGTTAAACTCCGGCCGCGGGGATATAGAGGTAGACATAACGTTGAATTCCGATTTTCTAAGTTGTGCTAGGCCAGCTGGATTCCAGTAAGCTGCACTCCAGTTGTCGGCAAGACCGCGAAAGGCTCCGCCCATACCCAAGGCCTTGGAACCAACTCCGGATAAAGCAAATCCTCCGCCATAAGCACCAACGGCCACAACAGTAACAACCAAAAACACCAATCCTACTTTTTTTACCATTCCCATCTCCTGATATTAAATTGAATTATTTTTTACAATCACCATATACAAAAAACATAAGCTCTGTCAGCCAACCCCCAAGTCCCTCTCAACCAACCAGGTTTTCAAACCTGACAGTTTCGGGAAAATTAAACTTTTTAATCAAGCTTGGCAAGTTATTCTTTGCCAGCAAGAACAGAAATTAAAAAAAATAGTAATGCCTGTCAACCATAGAATTTTAATTAAAATTATTGCTTTTCGATAACATTTGATTTCATTAATGTCCGGTAGAAATAAAAAAATGGTCTGGAAATTCTCATATTTTGGGATAGGATAGCACATAAGAAGCCAAGATTTCGTAGGAGAACCGAACCATGAGACCTATCAATGCAATATTGTCACCTTGCCAAGAATTTTTATTAACATTACAACTTTCAACAATGATATTGACCAAAAGAAACCGGGATTAAGGGAAGACCACCGATTAGGGTTTCTTGCTTTTACGACGATTATATGTTATATACATTGGTTAAAAAAGTGGAATAATTTATGGATTATTTCAAAAAAACTAAAATTGCCCAAATATTAAAGCAGCCGGATAAACCGGCTGATAACGTCATAGTTTTGGGCTGGATACGCACTCGGCGTGACTCAGCTAATCTGATATTCCTGGAGGTCAATGATGGTAGTTGTTTGGCGAACCTTCAGATCGTCATCGAAAATCCGGATAACTTTGTTGACATGCAAAGAGTTCACCTTGGAACCTCAGTTCGACTGGAAGGTCCGCTAATAGCCGTCCCCGATCGCAAGCATAAAATCGAGATGCATCCGCATTCTTTAACCATTGTCGGCGACTGTCCTACCGAATATCCTCTTCAGAAAAAACGTCACTCGTTTGAATTTTTACGCGAAATAGCCCATCTTCGCCCTCGCACAAACACATTTGGCGTGATTAACCGCTTTCGAAGTAAAATCGCCTTTGCCATTCACAAGTTTTTTCAGGAAAGAGGATTTTACTATATACATTCACCAATTATCACCACTACCGATGCCGAGGGCGCTGGGGAAACATTTAAAGTTACTGCCTTTGATCTGAAAAACCTACCGTTTATCAAGGATGAAATTGATTTTAAACAGGATTTTTTTGGCTCTGAGACTTTCTTAGCCGTTACAGGCCAGCTTGAGGCAGAACTTTTAGCCACCGCCATCGGCGATGTTTACACGTTCGGACCAACCTTCCGAGCAGAAAATTCCAACACCTCTCGTCACTTATCCGAGTTCTGGATGATTGAACCGGAGATGGCTTTCTGTGACCTTTTCGAAAATATGCGGTTGACCGGCGAATTTTTAAAATACCTTCTCAATTATGCCATTAATGAATGTCGGGAGGAAATGGAATTCTTCAACAAATGGATTAACAAGGACAGAATTAAAATTCTAAAAAGCGTTATAGACTCAAAGTTCACATACTGTCAATACACTGAAGCGGTTGAAATCTTATCTAAGGCTAAAAAAGAGTTTGAGTTCCCGGTTAAATGGGGAATGGACCTCCAGTCGGAGCATGAGCGTTATCTCTGTGAAGAATACTTTAAAGGACCAGTGATGGTCTATAACTATCCACGTCATATAAAACCATTTTATATGCGCCTTAACGATGATGAAAAGACGGTAGCAGCTGTCGATGTTTTAGTGCCACAGGTTGGTGAGATAGTTGGTGGAAGTCAGCGCGAGGAAAGATTGGAACAATTAGAAGACCAGGTAAAATTTCACAATATTGATAAATCAAATATCGATTGGTATTGCGATATAAGGCGCTACGGTACTGTACCTCACTCTGGATTTGGACTGGGATTTGCACGAACACTAATGTATATGTCTGGTATGACCAATATCCGCGATGTTATCCCATTTCCGCGGACGCCCAAATCGGCAAAATTTTAGAAATGATATCAAACTCGTTTACATTAACTTCAACTTTTAATATATTAGAATTGACTCGGGCGGTTAACTCAGTTGGTTAGAGTACCTGCCTTACACGCAGGGTGTCACTGGTTCGAGTCCAGTACCGCCCATGTTATATTTCAGCTGCTTACAGCGATTTTTAAAAGTAAAACAAGTTTTACTATGCTAATATTATGTCAAAAATTGGTCATAAATAGTCCTATTTGATCCCGTTTTGCGTCGTTTTAA
>NATP01000039.1 GCA_002085375.1 candidate division Zixibacteria bacterium 4484_95
CAATCCCCCATCCTCAAACGTCCAGAACAGGTCGGCTGTTTCATGTCATCCCTATCACAGGTTCTCGATGATATGCGTGGCATACTGCGAGGTTGAGACCTTAGTTGCACCCTCCATAAGTCGCTCGAGATCATACGTCACTGTCTTTTGCAGGATGGTTTTTTCAATGGCTTTCTCGATAGCCAAACCAGCCTCCTTCCAGCCAAGATAATTAAGCATCATCACCGCTGAAAGTATAAGTGAGCTCGGGTTGACCATATCTTTACCAGCATATTTTGGAGCAGTTCCATGAGTCGCCTCGAAAAGCCCCACATAGTCACCGATATTACCTCCAGGAGCCATACCCAGCCCACCGACCTGGGCAGCACATGCATCCGAGAGGTAATCGCCATTTAAATTAGGAGTAGCTATAATATCATACTCATCCGAACGTGTGAGAATCTGCTGGAACATTGAATCGGCAATACGGTCCTTGATAATAACCTTACCATCAGGACACTTGCCATTATATTTGTCCCAGATTTCGGCTTCTGAAATGGTTTCATCAGGGAATCTTTTAGCAGCGATTTTATATCCCCAATCCCGAAAAGCCCCCTCTGTATACTTCATAATGTTACCCTTATGGACAAGGGTAACAGACCTGCGCCCGTTATCCAATGCATAGCGGATAGCTTTGCTGACAAGACGCTGTGTACCTGTTACAGATATTGGTTTTATGCCAATGCCAGAATCAGCACGGATTTTGGTCTTCATTCTTTTGTTCAAAAAATCAATTACTTTCTTAACCTCCTTGGTCCCTTTGGGCCACTCAATACCAGCATAAACATCCTCGGTGTTTTCACGGAAAATGACCACATTGAGTTTCTCTGGATGTTTTACCGGTGAGGGCACACCCTGGAAATAACGTACCGGCCTTACGCAGGCATAAAGGTTTAGCGCCTGTCGCAAAGTGACATTTAACGAGCGATAACCTCCCCCTACAGGAGTTGTAAGAGGACCTTTGAGAGCAACAATAAACTCTTTTATTGCCTTAAATGTATCTCGTGGCAAAACCTCGCCATACATTTTCAAAGCTGCATCACCGGCATATATATCAAACCAGACAATCTGTTTTCTACCATTATAAGTTTTCTCTATAGCAGCATCAACCACACGCCGACAGGCCTTCATGATATCACTACCAATTCCATCTCCCTCGATAACCGGGATTATAGGGTTGTCCGGCACTTTAAGTTTTTTATCCACGATCGTTATCGGTGTGCCATTTGTCGGGGGTGTAATCATCTTATATTTTGCCATCGTCTCTCCTTTTACTTTTCAGACTTTACTACTCTTATATCACCAAAAGTCGTGTTGGCCTTAATATAAAGCTTGGCCGGCGTGTTATCAAAATCGGTATCGGTGTATCTAATTCTCGGCATTAAACCATCAGATTTTTTGGCGCCATACGAAACTGACCCGGCGATGCAACCTAGATCCATACAAACCGGGAAATCAGCAGGTACTATCACATCTACATCGCCGAATATCACCGAGGCTTTGACATAATTATTACCATCCTTCAACTTAGAACCGGACAGATCGATAACGATGTCGCCAAATAGCAAAGACCGGTCTATCTTTCCCACATCTTTAGATATGCCGGCAACTCGGATATCACCAAATAATGTAGAACCGCTATAATCAGAGGAATTCAACTCGACCGATAATGATTCGGATTCGGCCCTTTCTCTGCTTTTGAAAATAACTATCAGACCGATTATTATTAACACTAAAGGCCAAAGTTTATCTATCAATCTCCAAAAATCAAACTCAACATAACCAAGCGAATCAAATAATAAAATAAAACCAAAAAATACTATTACCAGACCCAGTATCGAATTTTTGGAGACTTTAGACATTTAAAATATCCTCAATTTGTCTTACACATAGCTTGCTATTATGGCTCTCTTCATATTTTTCAATGCCATATAAATGATTCTTGCACTGCACAAACATCTTAATCGAGTTTGAAATCCCCGTGTTTCTGAATATGAGCCACAAGCCCACCATCCTCGAGAATAGTCACCATAGTCTTTGGAAGGGGCGTAAACGAAAGCTCGATATCGTTTGTTTTATCCTTAATTAAACCGGCCTCAAGGTCAACCTCAAGTTCATCACCATCGCAAATACGGTCCGTATCACAGATCAAAACCGGCAAGCCGACATTGATAGCATTACGAAAAAATATCCGGGCAAACGACTTGGCCAGAACCGCTCCAACGCCCGCCAGCTTAATAATGGTTGGTGCATGTTCACGGGAAGAGCCAAGACCAAAATTTTTACCACCAACGACAAAATCTCCCGGTTTCACCCTTGTGGCAAATGTCTCATCAGCATCCTCAAGAACATGCTTGGCCAGTTCAGGCAAATTCGATCTTAAGTGGAAATACCTTCCCGGAGCGATATGGTCAGTGGAGATATCATCGCCAAACTTGAACGCTTTTCCATATAATGCCATGGCTTATCTCCTCCTCTTTTTAGAAACGGTTTTAACAGTTTTTCCCCTTGCTGTTTTTTTGACGCCTTTTTTTGAAACCTTCTTAGTGGCTTTTAATTTCAGAGGTCTCTTTAACTCGTGGGCCAAGCTTCCTGGCAGTTTCAGTGGCTACTTTTTCAATCGATTCCATAGCCATTACAGTAGCCCTCTTCAAAGCCTCAGTGTTTACAATTGTCGGAAATGATTTAGATGTTAACTCCCGAGCATACTTACGGGGATCTGCAATAACCCCTTCGATAGCGGTGGCGGCAACAGTCGCAGGTGATGCCAAATAGATTTCACCTTTGGGATTTCCCATTCGGCCACGGAAATTGCGGTTCATTGTTGTAAGCGATTTTTCTCCATCAGCCGGTACCCCACCATGGACGCCTACACAGGGACCACATCCAGGAGGCAAAAACATCGCCCCAAACTCAGCAAGTATCTGATAATAGCCCGCATCCATCACCTGTTTTTCGACATATTTTGAACCAGGAACCGCAATAAACCGAATACCCGGTGCCTTCCTTTTACCTTTCACTATCCGGCTAACGACATCCCAGTCCTCAAGACGGGAATTTGTGCAGGTCCCTAAAAAAACCTGATTTATCACAACACCAGCAGCCTCTTCGATTGTTCGAGTATTATCTACCGTATGTGGAAACGAAACCATCGGTTTAAGATATGAAACATCGATCTCGATAACCCGTTCATATTCAGCATCATCATCCGCCGCGATAGGACGCCATTTAGAGCCACGTCCCATTTTCTCCAAATATTTTTTTGTCGTTTCATCCGATGCAATCAATCCGGCTTTTGCACCTGCCTCCACCGCCATATTCGAAATAGTGAAACGTGATTCCATGCTCATATTCTCAATTGCAGGGCCACAGAACTCCAAAGCCTTATAAGTTGCTCCATCAGCGCCAATAAGACCGATTAAATGCAAAATAAGGTCCTTGGCAAATACGCCAACAGGAAATTCACCGGTCACAAAAACCTTGAAAGTTTCAGGTACTCGAAACCAGGTCTTACCCAACGCCATTCCAATGGCCACATCTGTTGAACCCATACCAGTTGAGAAAGCGCATAAAGCTCCGCCTGTGCATGTATGGCTATCAGCTCCGATTAAAATATCACCGGGATTGACATAGATTTCGTTGATTACGGTATGGCAAATCCCCATTCCAACTTCCGAAAGCTGGGCTCCGGTTTTTTTTGCGAAATTGCGTAAGGTATCATGGTCGTTTGCCAATTCCTTACGTGATGCCGGAGCAGAATGGTCAAGGAAAAGCACTGTTCGCTCCGGCTTTGCCAGCTTCTCCAATTCGAGTTTCTCAAGCTGGCGAACAGCCAGAGGTCCCGTGCCATCTTGAACAAGGCTGACGTCGATATCAGCAACCACTATCTCTCCAGCCTTCACATCCCTACCCACATGCTCACAAAATATTTTTTCAGCTATGGTTTTCCCCATAGGACCTCCACTGTCAAAAACTTTAACTGTTACATCTTTACAAAATATCAGTTCTAATAACCCAGCACTCCTAACCATTCTTTGTAAGTTTTTGCCGAATTTTGCAAAGAGGCCATGTCATCAGGATTAAGTTTTAATTCAAATATTTTTTCTACGCCGCCGGAACCCAAAATTACAGGAACTCCTATATAAATACCTTTAATACCATAAGAACCATCCACAAAGGCAGAGACAGGAAACACCCTTTTACGATCGTTTAATACTGCGTCAACCATTTCTACAACTGCTGCGGCCGGTGCATAATAAGCCGAACCTGTCTTTAACAATTTCACGATCTCACCACCACCATTGCGAGTCCTATCAGATATCGCTTTAATCTTGTCTTCGGTAATAAGTTCGGTTATCGGAATACCTGATACGGTAGTATAGGCAGGGAGTGGTACCATCGTGTCGCCATGACCACCCAGCACCATAGCCTGAACATCACACAAAGAAACACCTAGTTCCCAGGCCACAAAGGTTCTGAACCGTATGGAATCCAGTATCCCAGCCTGACCGAACACTCTTTCAGTCGGAAAACCAGTGACTTTCCAAGCATGGTATGTCATTATATCCAGGGGATTGGTCACCATAATCAGCATAGCATCTGGAGCGTATTTTTTAACTTTCTCCGATACTGGACCAACTATTTCAGCGTTTTTATTAATGAGGTCCTCACGACTCATACCAGGCTTTCTGGGAAAACCAGCTGTCATTACAACTATATCCGAACCACTCATCGCCTCAAAATCGTTAGACCCTTCAAGCTTAACATCATAACCAACAACCGGTCCGGCCTGGGATAAATCCAAAGTCTTCCCCATCGGCATATCCTCGATAATGTCGATAACAACAATATCACAGATATTTTTCTGGGCTAAATACATGGCTGTACATTCACCAACATGCCCTGCACCTATAACTGTTACTTTCTTTCTCAATTTTAACTCCTTTTTTTAATGTTTTACTTCGGGTACTGTATAACCAGCATCTTCTAAAAAAGCTAATTCAACGTTATCGCCGATTTCACTCAAAGCTGATTTTAATGCATCATTGACATCATTAAAAGACTTAAAATATACTTTTCTAACCAAATATCCTTCGAGCATTGTTACATAGTAAATTTTAAAACACTTCAGCTGACGGGCGGTCTTAATTAACTTGTGTATCCCGAACGAATTGTCGTTTATACCCTTTTCCAACACCTCCTTTGGGGTGGGATAAAATTCCACCAGTTTCATAAAATACTCCGAACCAACACCTTCTTTGCAGGCACCCATAACGATTAACACCCCGCCATCCTTTACCATCCTGCTACCATGTTCCTGTGCTTTCTGAAGTTGGTAAAGGTTAACATCAAGAGGTGGTTCACAGTTTGCAATGACAATATCAAATTTCCTGGGAACTTCAACTACATAAAACTTCTTGGCACAGTCACAGGCTTTTAAAAATGCCTCATTTAAAGTTCCCACAAATAAGCCTATTATCCTGCCAGCCCGGTCGGTTACGCACTGAATTCCAAGAATTGTTTTATCGCCAAGAAAGCTCATTGCATCCTCAAGGTCGAGATGAAGAGGATTATTTTCCAAATATAACGATGAGGAATTTATATCTTTGGCAAACTGATGATTGGCCTGCACTGTATCAAATGAGGCAAGTCCCGGTACAATAGATTTGCGGCCACCAGAAAAACCGGCAAGAAAATGTGGTTCAACCGAGTTAATAGCAATAATCACATCAGCTTCAATAACTTCCCTGTTTAATCTAACCGGAGTGCCCAATCGGGTTTTGCCAATATCTACCAAAGATGTCTCATCATAACAGTTATGAATATGCAATTTCGGTTCAACTTCATCGAGCAATGGGCCAAATATCTTCCTTAACTCATCCCCCGATGGGTTTCTGTGTGTACCCGTGGCGACGATAAATTCTCCACCCTCCACGTAATCCCAGATCATCGGCAATAGCAGATCCGTCGGAGTCCGGCGGTAACCATCGTTAACAACAGTTAAAATTTTTTTATTGTCAAAGAGCTTTTTGTAATGGTTAAGACCTTCCCATATTTTATCTTCCATACTTTTTTGACTTAAAGGCGAGGGGAATTGACAACGAAATATTCCTCCAACCCTTAAAGCTCCGGGAAGGCTATCGATATCTACTTGCCTGTCTTTCCCTCCAAACGGTAGTCGAATCTCCATCAACTAAAGAAAAAATTTATTTCCTGTTCAGCGTTCTGCGGCGAATCGGAAGCATGAACTGAATTTTTGGTAAGACTTACACCCAAATCATGCCTTATGGTGCCAGCAGCAGCTTTACCGGGATCTGTTACCCCGATAAGTTGCCTCGCTTTTTCCACCGTGTCACCGTCAGATTTAACAACCATCGTTATCACCGGTCCGGATGACATATACTTGCATAGCTCATCCAAAAACGGTTTACCTTCATGGACTGCATAGAAACGCCGAGCGCTGTCGTAATCTAACTTGACCATCTTCAATGCAGCAACTATAAAACGAGCCTTCTCAAAGCGGGATATAATCTCGCCTATCAGGTCTCGTTCGACAGCATCAGGCTTGATGATTATAAGCGTTCGTCCCATCTATCCCTTTGCTTTTTTTAACGCTTTTCTGCTCATCTCAAAACCGATTTTGCACGCTGTTTCATTCTTCGACTCGGTACCTCGAGGGGCACGGCTTAAAACCGCTTTTAAAAACGAATCAGTCTTGCAAATTCCTGAAATGATGACAATCGAGGCGGCAGACATGACATTGGCAACCAGTGTGGTTCCTATTTTCTCCTTGGCAGTATGAGTAAATGGAAATGCATAAACGTTACTAACCGGAGGAATCTGCCTTACGATATCCGAATCTACAATCAATATCCCATCATCCTTAAGATGAGGATAATACCTATTGCAAGCGTCCTGGGTCAACGATAACAACAGATCCAGGCTTGATGGTTTCGGGTAATATATTTCACTATCCGAAATAACCAGGTCCGACCGCGATGTACCACCACGCGCTTCAGGACCGTAGCTTTGTGTCTGGGTAACGTTCTTGCCCTCATAGACACCCACAGCCTCCGCCAGCATAACACCCGCAAGAACCAAACCCTGACCCCCCGAACCGGAAAGCCTTATCTCATATCTGCCTTCAGTCTTCTTCTTCTTCATTCTATCACCATAATGGAACTACGAATATCATTCAAAAAATAAATCTCTACTAATATCAGATCGTATATCACCTATTCTTTTTCCTCTTTATCTGCCATTTTGGGTAATTGTAACCTGTCTATAATTTTCTGGTAATGCTCAATATATTCAGGTCTTTCTATGTCGTGCAAAACGCCTATTACTATCTTCCCCTCTAACTTTTCGGGTGAGAGCTTAGCGGCGGTTGACACAGGTACCGCCACATTTTTAAAGGCTTGAATCATCCGCACCGCTGTTCCCTCGCGGTTAAGTCTACCATACTGGGTATGGCAATTAGACATAGCCTCAACAACCGAAAAACCCTTCTTGACAAGCGCCTTCTCAATCAAACTTGAAAGCTGCGTGGCATGATAAACAGTGCTTCTGGCAACAAACGTTGCCCCTGAACTGATTGCCAAATTGCAGGTATCAAAAGGTGGTTCAACTGTTAGATATGGCGCTGTCGATGCTCTTTTACCCATCGGAGTCGTTGGTGAATACTGCCCACCAGTCATGCCATATATGTAATTATTTACCACAACCACTGTTATGTCGATGTTGCGTCGGCAAGCATGGATAAAATGGTTACCTCCGATAGCCAGAATATCACCGTCACCTGAAATCACCACAACCTTTAATTTAGGATTGGCTAACTTAACACCGGTAGCAAATGCGATGGGTCTGCCATGAGTTGTATGAAGAGTATTGAAATCGACGTAAGCCGGTATCCTGGCTGTACAACCTATCCCCGAAACCAAAGCCAGATCATCTTTTGAAATATGCAGACGATCGACCGCCCGTATGAAAGCACCCAGCACTATACCGATACCACAACCGGGACACCAGACATTGGGAAACTCCATGGTATGCCTGAGGTACTGATGCGTTACATCTGATTTCTGCATTACCTGTGCTCCTCTTTTATCTTTTCAAGAATTTGTTCGGGAGTTATCAATTCACCATCGTATCTGTTCAAGCCAACAACCTTAGAATGTGATTTACATACCCTTCTAACCTCATTTATGATCTGCCCCTGGTTTAACTCTGCTACCACTATCAGATCGGCCTTCCTTGATATCTGTCGTAATTGCCTGTCGGGAAATGGCCATAGAGTAATTGGTTGAAACAGGCCCGCCTTAAACCGTTTTTTGCGTGAAAGCAAAACCGCCTGGCGAGCCGCTCTGGCAACCGAACCGTATGCTAAAATTACAATATGGGCATCTTCAATTTTATAGGTATTAACCTGGCTTATATCACTTAAGTGTCTTTCAATCTTCAGCTTAAGTTTACCAAGTTTTTTCGCAATCTCGATATTATCTGAGGTCGGTAAACCAAACTCATCGTGGGTAAGACCGGTTAAATGAAAACGGTAACCCTCGCCGAAACTCGCCATAGGCGAGGTGAAATCATGGGTGATAAGAAAATGCTTATACCATTCCGGTGGAACATTCGGTCGCTGACGCTCAATCATCTCCACACTGGAAAAATCCGGCAGGCTAACCATCTCTCTCATATGGCCTATAACTTCATCTGAAAGAATTATCACCGGACAACGATATCTTTCCGAAAGGTTAAATGCACGAACTGTTATATCAAAACACTCGCTGACCGATGACGGACTAAGAACGATGGGATAATAATCACCATGAGCCCCCCAATTAGCCTGCATCACATCCGCCTGAGATACCTTGGTGGGCAAACCGGTAGAGGGACCTCCTCGCATAACATTTATAACGACACATGGCACCTCGGCCATATACGCATAGCCAAGGTTTTCCTGCATAAGGGAAAAACCGGGGCCCGAGGTTGCAGTCATCGCCTTGGAGCCGGCAATAGACGCCCCGATTATTGCTGAAATTGAGGCTATCTCATCCTCCATCTGAATGAATTTTCCGCCATATTTAGGAAGTTCTAAAGCCATTGTCTCGGCAATTTCAGTGGAGGGTGTTATAGGATAACCGGCGAAAAACCGGCAACCTGCCGCTATCGCCCCATAAGAACATGCCTGATTTCCCTGGATAAGTTTCGGAACGCTCACGTCTGTCATTTTCTATTCATATCTCCTTGGATGTTATGGCAAAATCCGGGCAGTGAATCCAGCAAATCGAACACTGGGTACAATCCAAACCCCGGGCAACAACCGGATAACCATCCCTGTCAGTATCAAAAACCTTCTTAGGACAGAGCTCAACACATATTCCGCAAGCTTTACACCATTTTTTATATATGACAACTGGATCAGGCCTTGGTTTGTAACGCTTAGTCACCTTCTCTGCCATATCTATTTTCTTCTACCCGACTTTCTTAGTGCTGTAGTTTTCCTCTCAGCTCTTTTCCTGACCAATTTTCTAGAAACAGTTTTTTTCTTTGCAGTTTTTTTAGTAACTCTTTTAATGGCTTTTTTTGCCTTTTTTTTAACCACCTTCTTAGCTGTTTTCTTTTTAGCCGTTTTTTTAGTTTTCTTTTTCGATTTTACTATCGCTTTCTTCCTGGCCAACTTCTTTTGATATTCAGCAAGCTTCTCAGCCATTAAATCAGAAATCTGCGAGGGTATCTCGGCAACCGGTATTCCAACCTCGTTGAAAGCTCTGATCTTATCCTCGGCTAATCCTGAGGCTCCGGATATAATAGCTCCAGCATGTCCCATCCTTTTACCCGGCGGAGCAGTCTGCCCGGCGATAAAGCCTACTACAGGTTTCGTTACGTTCCTTTTAATATATTCAGCCGCCATCTCTTCATCAGAACCACCTATCTCACCTATCAGGACTATCCCCTTGGTTGCGGGGTCGTTTTCAAAAGCTTCCAGACAATCAATAAAATTTGTTCCGATAATAGGATCGCCACCGATACCGATACATGTTGACTGCCCAAGCCCTTTAATCGTTAGATTATGCACGATTTCATAGGTCAAAGTACCGGAACGTGAAACAACACCGATTGGGCCTTTAGCAAAAATCTGGGCGGGTAATATTCCAACCTTCGACATCCCCGGTGAAATAATTCCCGGACAATTAGGTCCAATTAATCTTACCCCTTTTTCCTTCAGATAATTATACACCTTAACCATATCAATAGCAGGAATACCTTCACTTATGCAAACAATAAGTGATATCCCCGAGCGAGCTGCCTCGAAGATAGCATCAACCGCAAACATGGGAGGCACAAAAATTATCGATGTATTAGCTTTTGTCTTTTCAACAGCCTCAGCCATACTATCAAAAACCGGCACTCCATATATCTCTGAACCCCCTTTTCCTGGTGTGACTCCAGCAACAATATTTGTCCCATAATCCAACATCTGCCGGCTGTGAAACGAACCATCACGGCCAGTAATGCCCTGTACGATCACTCTGGTTTTTTTATCAACATAAATTGCCATAAGACACCTTCTCTTTATATCATCTTTATGTAAGTCGCCCTAACCTTCAAAATTACCGATATCATCATTAACCATCACCAAACGATGATACACAATTATACCACCGACCTGGCCTCATTGACTGCCATCTTAACCACATCTTCCATTGAGCTGGTGGCGGATAAATCCAGTTTTTCGAGAATTTTTTTTGCTTTATCCTCATTTGTACCGGTTAAGCGCACAACTATCGGTACACGTGGGTTAAGTTTTTCCACAGCCCAGACCATACCATTAGCGACATCATCGCAACGGGTAATACCACCAAATATATTAAACAGAATAACCACCACATTGGGGTCGTTTAAGATAATTTTCATTGCCGCAAGGACCTTCTCGGGTGATGAAGAACCGCCGATATCAAGGAAATTGGCCGGTTCACCTCCGAAATGTTTCACTAAGTCCATGGTGGCCATAGCCAGACCGGCACCGTTAACGCAACAACCGATGTTACCGTTAAGTTTCACATAGGAAAGGTCATTGCGTTTTGCCTCCATTTCCGCTGGGTCCTCGGCATCAAGGTCCCTGAGATTTTCATAATCGGGATGTCTGAAAAGAGCGCTATCGTCAAGATTGATTTTTGCATCTAAGGCAACAAGGTCATCCTGGTTGTTTAACACAAGTGGATTAATCTCAGCCAACGAAGCATCACTATGAACAAAAGCATCGTATAATTTCCTTATTACCCCTCCGGCCGAACGGGCAATCTTAATATCAGGATAAACGAATCGGGCTAACTTTAACGCCTCGTAAGGAAGCAGTCCAAGTAATGGGTCAACACCCAGCTTCATAATCTTCTCAGGGGTTTTAGCGGCTACCTCCTCGATATCTATACCGCCAGCTGGCGAGACCATGATAACATTTCTTTTAGTTACTCTGTCAACGATAACTCCAACATAAGCCTCGGATTTAATGTCAACTGCCTCTGTAACCAATACTTTCTTAACTATTAATCCCTTAATATCCATTCCCAGTATTTCCTGGGCAGCAAAAAAGGCATCATCCGGCTCCTTGCAATATTTAATGCCACCAGCTTTTCCACGTCCTCCAACATGCACCTGAGCCTTAATCATCACCGGTTTTTCATATCGAACTGCAATATTGCGAGCTTCATCCGGTGTGGTAACAACCTCGCCTTTCGGGATTGGCAAACCATATTTGCCAAAAATCTCTTTAGCCTGGTATTCGTGTATTTTCATGTTTCCTCCATATAAAAAACTAATTAAGTGAAAAAATTCTCAAATGTCAAGATGCCTTTTTTCTAAAAAATCCGCACTTAACAACAACAATTTCTCTTTACTATTTTTTTGCGGATCATCAAGAACTTTCGCTAAAAGATATCTTAAGACATGACCAATTAAAGGTCCCTCATCAAGGTCAAAGTGTTGCTTTAATTCATTGCCATTTAAGGCTAAATCTCTTATCGTGAAAGCCCGGCTCTTGGCGATTTCCTGCTCCACCTTAAGCCTAAACTCATCGATACCCGTTGTATCCTGACCCATACCCTGAGCTATCGTATCGGCCTTACGAAGAGCAATCAGGTCAAAAACCAAATCGACTCCAACTTTGTTGAGCAAACGCCTGATACCCTTCTCACCAGCCTTTTGACTGAACATGTGCTTGCCAACCAGTGTTGCAACCTGTTTAATTGTCTCATTAGAGTAACGCAACCGTTTTAAAATATTCTCAGCCATACTCTGGCCGAGTTTGTCATGGCCATAAAACGTAGCCCCTTTATCAATTATTTCCCTGGTTTGGGGTTTACCGATATCGTGCAACAAGGCTGCCAACCTTACCACCAACTTCGGCGGTGAATTATCGATCGTACTTAACGTGTGCTCGAAAACATCCCATTTGTGATAACCACCGGGTTGTTCCACACCAACGGTTTTGCCAAGTTCCGGTAAAATATATTCAAGTAAACCTGTATTCCTCATCAATAAGAAACCAGCTGAAGGTTTCTTTGCTTCTTCCAATAACTTATTTAATTCCTCAGCAATTCTTTCGGGAGAGACTGTTTTAATAAGGTGAGCATTTTTTTCCATCGCTTCAAATGTTTTCCTATCAACCGAAAGATTAAACCGTGCCATAAACTGTACACCACGAATCATGCGTAGGGGGTCATCAATAAAACTCGAATCCGAAACCGCTCTTAATATCCTTTTCTTGAGGTCATTTTTACCACCATAAGGGTCAACCAAATCTCCATCTGGAAACTCCTTAGCCATTGCGTTTATCGTAAAATCGCGCCGACCAAGGTCCTCCTCTACCGGTAAATCCGGATCAAAATCAATATCGAAATCGCGATGTTTTTCACCAATGGAACGCTCTTTACGGGGAAGAGAAATATCATAAGCATATTCAGATTTAAAAGGTTTAAACTTTATTACTCCAAATGTTTGACCAACGAGATTTATATTCCCAAATTTTTGCAATATTTTTTTAAGGTCACTAAAAGGAATGCCACAAATTATAAAATCCAAGTCCTTGGGTTGCATGATATTAAGAAGCCGGTCTCTTACTGAACCGCCCACCTCATAGATCCTCCCACCCTCAGAACTCACAGTATCAGCAAGTTTTTCCAATACTGCCAAATTGTATATGTCTCCGTTATGGGACGATATCATACAATACCCGAATATCCTTTCAATGAATGCTACCCATCAGGCAACAATGGTGGTTCCAGCTCTACCGTTAACAGCCTCATAAGCCTTCTCAATAGAACTTATTATTACTTTGCTACCGCCAGCTTTTAAAAAATCGACAGCAGCTTCAATTTTGGGTCCCATACTACCAGGTGGAAAATGACCCTCAGAAAGATATCTCTCGGCTTCAGCTAAAGTCATTTTATCAAGATCCCTCTGGGTGGGTTTACTGTAATTTAAAGCTACTTTTTCAACGGATGTTAAGATAACCAGCAACTCAGCCTCAATATCGCGCGCCATAACAGAAGCTGCTCTGTCTTTGTCTATAACAGCATCAATACCTTTCAGAACTCCCTGATGTTTAATAACAGGTATACCTCCACCACCAGCGGCAATTACAACAACCCCAGCTTCAACAAGACGTTTTATGACATTTTTTTCTATAAGACATAGTGGTTTTGGCGAGGCAACAACC
Source organism: candidate division Zixibacteria bacterium 4484_95 (assembly GCA_002085375.1). Taxonomy (GTDB): domain Bacteria; phylum Zixibacteria; class MSB-5A5; order UBA10806; family 4484-95; genus 4484-95. The sequence continues at coordinate 13,757 of NATP01000039.1, forward strand.
CGCCTTAACCTTTGGTCACCGGGAAATGGTTTCATTTTCCAGCCAAACTCTTTTTTCAATGATTCAGCTTGCTCAGGCTCATAAAATTGGCCAATAAATTTGGTAGGGTCGGCAAAATCCTCATCATTTTCATCCACCATCACCTGAGTTACCACCACAGCAACGTCTCTGCTTATACCAAGTTTATTGAGTTTGTTCCTGAGAACCTGCTCTATCATATACCCCATCCCGCCCTGAAGGTCAGCCACACAGATAAAAATAGGCAATTCAGGAGCTTTACCTCTGGCAAGTTCTACCCGTAAAACGGCATTGCCCACCTGGGGTCCATTACCATGTGTCAGCGCCAGATTGTAACCATCATCGATTAACTTAATAATTCCCTCCAGGCTTATCTCTGTGTTAATAAACTGATTAGGTATATTATCTTCGCGGTCCTTGTCGGTTATGGCATTACCCCCTAAAGCTACTACGGCCGTCTTCTTCTTCATTATCTCACCACCTCAAAACGTTTCTCTCTCATTTTGCCTTATCTTAAAACCGAAATATTAATAAATAAGCACTAAAAAACAAAACGTTTTAATCATATAATATCACTTTAAATAAAAATATCTAAACATAAAAGGCGGATTAAACAACCGAAATACTCTTTGACATCAGCTTAAACTAAACATGTCGTTAGTGCTTTTGGGTCTACCTGCGCTTTCCGGCTCTGGATCTCTTTGAAATTTTCTTGCCTGTTGTTTTAGATTCTTTTATTGTTAAGCCGAAATATTCCACCAAAACCGCCTCAATATCGGGATATCCGATCTCCTGCAGTTCATACCTGACACGGGTGGACGGTTTTTTAATATTAATCAGCCTTCGAAGGTCAATAGGTGTAGCAATCACAACCGCCTCGGCATCTGTTCTATTGATGGTTGTCTCAAGGTCCTTAACCTGCTTCTGTCCATATCCCATAGCTGGAAGAAGAGCGCCTATCTCTGGATATTTTTCATACGTTTTTGTTATAGAGGCTACGGTAAATGGTCGTGGATCAACCAGCTCGACCGCACCATATTTATTGGCCGCAACCACACCTGCCCCATAGGTCATCTCGCCATGAGTGATTGTCGGACCATCTTCAACCACCAACACTTTTTTGCCGGTGATGACCTCCGGATTATCAACGAAAATCGGAGAGGCTGCCTCGATAACCACAGCCTCCGGATTTAGCATTCTCACCGACTCCCTTACTTCCTCAATCCCCTTTAAAGGCGCAGTCTCAACTTTGTTAATGATGGCAACATCTGCCATCAGAAGATTTGCCTCACCCGGATAATAGGTAAGCTCATGCCTGGGACGATGAGGATCTAATACGGTAATGTGAATATCCGGTTGGTAAAATGGCAAATCGTTGTTGCCGCCATCCCAGATTATGATATCAGCTTCTTTCTCAGCCCGTCCGAGAATCACACCGTAATCGACACCGGCATACACAATAACCCCATTGTTGATATGAGGTTCATATTCTTCACGCTCCTCGATAGTGCATTTGAACTTGTCAAGGTCCGAAAGCCTGGCGAAACGCTGGCAAATCTGTTTTGTAAGGTCTCCATAGGGCATCGGGTGACGAATAACTATAACCTTAAAACCAAAACTCTTTAGCACCCGGCAGACTCTTCTTGTAGTCTGCGATTTTCCGCAACCTGTCCTTACGGCACATATAGCCACCACCGGCTTTTTGGATTTCAACATAGTCTTTCCAGCACCCAGCATCTTGAAATCAGCGCCACAGGCATTAACTACCGCCCCCAACGACATAACATGCTCATAAGAAACATCGGAATAAGAAAATACTACTTCTTCGACATCATACTGGTCGATTAAAACAGGTAATTCCTCCTCGGCTACTATCGGTATCCCCTTCGGGTAAAGCTTACCCGCCAATCTGGAAGGATATTTGCGCCCCTCGATATCGGGTATCTGGGTAGCAGTAAAAGCCACGACTTCATACATTTCGTTATCGCGGAAAACACAGTTGAAGTTATGGAAATCTCTGCCTGCCGCCCCCATTATGACAACTCTTTTCGGTTTCATAGATATTTTTCAACCCCTTTCTAAAAAATAAAATATATTCCCCAACCAAATAAGCAATAATTGTTTTAAATGGTAGAAGATTCAGTGGTCAAAAAGCTTTTTAGACCAGTACAGCATGGCAATATTATA
>NATP01000141.1 GCA_002085375.1 candidate division Zixibacteria bacterium 4484_95
ACCTTAAAAATTTGTGAATTAACGTCTATATCCTGAAGCTGCTCAAAGGGCGGTCCAGAGGGCCCTGTCGGTGTTGGATGGGTATGAGTATTGAACTTCTGAAGCCAGATATCACCCCAAGCGAGTTTATGGGATGGAGCATTGCCGATAAAAACTTTATCCTGTGAATCTATAGTAAACTGAAATCCTGATTTTTTTCGGAGATCGACCTGTTCATTGGGATCAATCGTTATTTCTAATATCGGGTTATCTATTGGACCTTTCTTAAAGTCAAGTTGTGTATTCCCGTCTATTGTAAACTGTAAATCTTCACCGCGTTTCAGCGAGACCTTATTTTCATTATCGATAACGAATTCCAGTAATGAATCACCGGCTCCCTTTCTGGCAATAATATATTCCCATTGTTGAACTTTTATTATCTGGGGCCTGCTTTCGGCACCATCGATAAAGGTTACCAAAACTTCGGAATTTACCTTCGGAATCCACGCCACTCCCAGACCGTTATCGTCATCGCTGAAAATCCGTAGCGGTACTGCTTCTCTTATTACCTTCTCACTTTCGAATATGACATCTGCTGTCATCAAAACAGGATCAGTAGCTACAACTTTGGCAGCTACGACATGCCTGCCGCTTTGCTTGATCGCCTTTCTTAACTCCGAAAAAATATCCATAGATATCCTTTATGAACCGCCTCCGGTTGGTATCTGAGCAGATTGAATCTCATTATCGGCTGGATCTGCATATCGCCCAAAAATATCATAACACCTTATGAGAACCTTAACATAGTAAGTTGATGTTGCTGGAATAAAGGCATATCTGCCGTTTCCCTGATAACGCAATTGCGCTGCATTACCCGGGGTGGGATCAGGCGGTGTTGACGAGCCTTGAGTAAAATATAATTCATAGCCTGCCGCCACTCCATCGTCATGATATCGGGTGTCCGGAACCTCATCCCAATTAACGCGGTGAATAATCTTGCTGCTTATATGCCATAATATTCTCCTATCTTGCAATTGCTAATATTCCGGACCTCCGGGAGCTGACGGCGAGTAATTAATCGTTTGACTCTGAATCAAATCCTCTTTTTCAACTACTTCAGAAACTTCATAATATAGAGGTATAAGTTCAACTTGGTATTCTCTGACACCCGATGGGTCACTTACTTCATTGAAGCTCACTTTTATCCATGCTCTTGCAGGCGTGAAGTCATTAATTACTTGTGAACTGATCGGATTTGCTGGATCATTAAATATATATGTTGGCTCATCACCTGTCAGAAGGTTTACACCGGTTACTTTAGCAGGAGGCGCTGTATCCGCAGCCCCCGAAAAATCGGGTTGTGTTCTATTGTCCGTGCTTACTGAAATGCCGCTGCCATTGCCTGTCGAAGTTCCAAGGCAGACGTCACCGGCTTGCACTCCCTGAGCCTCGGTTCTGACAACGACCTCAAAATCATCGAATTTCCGTGTATTCCAGGAAACACCAGTTTTATAAGCATTGCGACTTGTATCATAAGAATATTTATGTCTAACGCAGATGTAGTTTATGGCTCCATTGGTGGTATCGGCTCCACTGTTGGCCAACTGATCTGAGGGAATCTCGATTCTATAGCCATCTTCATCATATGCCAAACCCGAGGAAATATCGAACAAGCTATCATCACCGGTATTCACTGTGAGGATAAGGCCGCTAATAATACAGGGCATGGCATGCAGATCGCCTAAGCTTGTACGGAGGTCTTCTTCAACGCCATTTAAATCGGTCTTATAGTCATCAGCATAAAACTGATCATCCGCCGCATTGGAATCGTTTCGATTGAATTTTGTGCTCATCTTATCTTATCTCCCTGTAAAGCTCATAATACCCTACTTCTTCTTTAACGATTCTGATAATTCTACTTGCCGGCTTTTTTTGAATTACGTTTTGTTCTATCTGGTCAAGTTCGTTTTCTGTAGGTTCCGTATCTACTATTGCAGATGCATAATGACGACTGGTGGTTAGATTAAACGGTCTTTCCCAGTCGAAAACATGATAAGAGGCATAAATAGATATTGAATGATCAAGGTAGGTTGGTGTTCCAAACGGATCATCAGGCGGTGGTGTATCAGAATTCATGGCCGCCTGGTTAGTAATGCCCGAGTCGTAATAGTAATACCAGGACCCCCCCGTAATATTTATAACCAGCCAGTAACCTTTCCCTGTATCCAACTGAACATCGGTGAAGGCAAAGTTATACCAATTTGCTTCTTCAAAGGTTACGGTATGATCCGCATCAGCAATCTTGGCCCCTGGTGCACCGGCACTATCCTCATAAATAGCGCAATGAGCGGTCAACTTATTTGTTCCTACCGGTTCGAGATATGCGGTTATTAATCTTAAATCCACATTTACATCAGATGAAAGATTGAATTTGCAGCCAACTTTTTCATTCGTCTGCATTAGTCTATAAGAAGCTCCGATTGTTGTTTTGCCAAAGACGGAATATACAGGTGAATCACTCTCCGGCCATTCCCAGATAGACTTATAATATTCATCTATCTCGGTGCCCAAACCCATTACCTGGTCAATTGCGTTTTTAATAGATTGAACCGTTAAACCAACAGGTATATCCTGAAATTCTGTGAGGAGCCGGTTTCTGTAATCATCGTCCAGTTCGCCACTATTGCGGGGAAGGTCAAGAGTTATTCCATGATTGTCCAGATCTTCACCGGAAGCACTGCTTATGAAACGAGCATCGTATGCATTGTTTACAGCTGTAACAACCGTCTGGAGCACTCCTTTTATCACTCCCATCAATTTCAGTAACTTGGAGCCGGGAGATGACCTTAGGAACGGGTTCCGTCCGCTTAGAATTTTAAAATCAAAATTATATCTGGGGGACATTTTCTTCTCCGGTTGTTTTGACTAATAAATCCATTCCTATCACTTTGTTTGCGTCCTGGTCAAAATAATCCTGAATATCCTCGATATCCGATCTGAATAAAGGACGATTATGATGAGTAACCACTAGGTCTGCCGTTCCCGGGCCACGATAATTCGGAATAAGCGTTGCTTCGGTTACAACGGCGAATTGATCTTTGACGGTATCCTCATACCACTTTTTCGTACCAATGACGGAATTCTCACGATATTTATTAAGAACCGTTGACCGGGCTGTTTGGATATCGGGGTCATTCCAGGTAAGCCCCCATTCATCATAATAACGCTTCAGGCTCTCCCTGTCGGCATCCTGGGGGAACATGTTGAAGTAGAGTGTTTGTAATACAACATACAGCAGCCGAATCGCTGCTGCAACGACCGATAAAATAGCTCTAGCCACTCCACCCGGGCTCCAGTTGGTTATCTCCGGAATCTCGTTTTGAACGCCTGATTTTAAATCGTTGTAGATTTCCTCTTCTGTCTTAAAATTCGGTGGCATTCTATATTCCCCTGTTATTGATAATGAATTTCATGCTTTCAGGCGTCTCCTGCTCGATCGGTAGAAACTCGCATTCGATTTCCACTCCGCTGGCCTTTTTATAAACTTCAACCTGCCAGCTATCCGGTTGAACCCGAAACTCCTTTTGAAAAACTTCATCTACCGCTCGTCTTAAATCCGCTACATAGAATGGGTCATTGCCCCCTCCAACGAATTCAACTAGGCGAGATCCAAATTCTATCGTCATACCCCAGTAGAAAAACGGTGTTAAAAATGCATGCAGCAGATCTTGCTTAACGCAATCTTTACCGGTAACAAGCTCGATATCGCCATCGTCAATCGACATATCGAAATTCGTCAGCTTTATGTCTGTCCCGAGAATATCTATCATACCGCCAAGGCTCCTCCCTCTCGAGAGTTCTCAAAATGAATGTCCATCTTAAAACCGTCAGAGGGTGAATAAACGTAATCAATACCGGATGGGAAACAATGCCAATCAATCATTCGACCGCCCAAACCGACCTCAAGCTTGCATTTCATCCAGTGCTGAAAATATCCAAGGCCAAAAGTGCGGAAATGACCGGATAAACCCTTTTTTGAGTTTATATCATAAAGCAGCTTAGCATACCAATCAGGTCCATATTCAGAACTCTTTTTGATGCCCGGAATATCGAATTTCAGGGTTTCACCGTTTTTATCAGCATCCTCTGGTTCATATTTTCCATCCGGGTCTTTTGGTTTTCTTTCCTTTCCCTCGATCCAGACTTCAACCTTCCTAATACCGCTTGAGCTCTCATAATCAAGCCCGGGGTCAATGATATTCAATCCCGATTTGAAAATCGGGGTCATTGGCTGATGAGGATAAGCTATGACCAGATTATCCCTGGGACCAAACCAGAGCTTTTTAGTTCCAGGGATTATAAAAAGATCCCAACCATGCTTTAAAAGATCATCGAACACCGCACCGTAATTTCTAGTACCGATGGGGAATTCACCATGGAACTCAACCGAATCATAATCCGATGATGTTATCAGCTCCACGCCTTCTAATCCCTCAGCTCCATCACCGGGATTATTAATCAATTCTTGGGCTATATAGTTAAGGCTGGCCGACAAATTAGCTGCCGGCAATTTAGCATCTTCATCCTTGTACCAGGTTTTTTTAATGACCCACCACCAGTCCTTTGCCTCAATAATTACCGGGAAATTAGGTCCGATTTTAGAGATCATCCCGAGGAAAACTTTTTTCAAGCCATAGTCACTGTTTTTATGGCCAAACAAGATTTGAACTTCATCGCCTTTTTTAAAGGTATCCAGTTCAAGTCCCCGTATAGAGGGAATCTTTATCGTTGCCGTATCCGGTTCAACTTTGCGTGACGTGTTAACACGAATCGATTCAACCACCGGTACCATATATTTTTTACCGGTTTGAGTTTGAATCCGTATTTCAAATTGTGGTGTTATTATTGCCATAATTCATACCGGTTGATAATTTCCCCAATTCATGCATTTTTCTGCTAAACTTAACCTTGCACCCGGGCCCCGGGGCGGCAACTCGATGATCTCTCCACCTGAAAAGTTTGCGGGCAGCGATATGCCGTTGTGAGATAGAATTAAAAACAGATGATGTTTGCTGCCATAATACTTTTCAGCTAATTCTATCAAATCAACCTTTACCACCTAAGCCACCTCCGGAGTTGGAACCGCATAACTCTCAGTTGCCGACTCGATTTTCGGAATATTCAAGGTCATCCCGGGCATTAAGTTCTCCGGGTCATCACCGATGGCATCGATATTTTCGTAATAGATAACGTCCCACAGATGAGGATTGCCATAAAACCAGGCAGCCAGCAGCCAGAGATCAACACAGCCCTTTACCTGATAAGTCATTGTGCCTCCTCGGTGGGCATAATTTCTTCGATAGAAATATCTCGAGCCTGCTGGAGTCTCAGAGTATAACCCTTTCTCTCCACTCCTTGACGTTCGAATAAATTAAATGATAACAAAACAACATGAGTTATGCCGAGTGCGGCAAACATTGACCAACCTGTATCTCTAAGTTTTGGCGCAAAAGGTGATTGATCGTTTTTCCAGGCATTGAAAACCTCTTCATAGGGAATGTATTTGATATCTTCCATAGGAGCCCAATCGATTATTGGCAATGCTCTTTCTTCACTGAATAACTTTTTTATTTGTCCGAGTTTTTCAGCCCAGTGAATATTTTCGTCTTCTCGCCCGGCTTGAAGCCTTAGCATTTGAGTAAGGGTGGAACCTGTTGACATAAATATTCCAGAAATAGTGATTATGGCATCAGATAGACCCATGTTCTCTTTTATCTGTGTTCCTGAAAGCTTACCATTTTTAGCAGAACCGGCAACTTCAGTTAACACCCAATTACGACCCATACGAACTTCTATTATTGGTTGCAAAGGAAAAGTTAGAACATTCTCTCCTTCACCAATCATGACTATATGTGTTTTATTATTTGCAGAAAATATTATATCCCGTTCGGTAAATAGATACGATAAGCCTGGTATACCGGGTAATGGGT
>NATP01000040.1 GCA_002085375.1 candidate division Zixibacteria bacterium 4484_95
TGTAATACATTAATCTATAGGTAATTTTATTTGATTAACACCGCTCTTTTTGTCTTAACGGTACTATTAGCTTTCAACCTGTAATAGTAAACACCAGAGGCCAAATGCTCAGCATTCCAAGTAATTGAATGGGAACCAGCCGATATATATCCATCGACAAGTGTTATCACTTTAGCGCCGGTTATGTTAAATACCTCAAGTAAAACAGCTGACGGTTCTTTTAATTCAAATGAGATGTTTGTAATGGCATTGAAGGGATTGGGATAGTTTTGATTGAGGCTGAAATTGGTTGGTTTTTGAACTTTATCCCTTATTCCAACAATTGTATCAACCGGCACAGCCAGATACATCACCGGATTTTCAGTAGCGACACCCTCATTCTGGGGAATACCCCCAGCATCCTTATCATTTATATAAACAATATGCAAAGTATCATTAACTACATCAGCCAGAGTTGACCAGTGATCGCTGTCGCATTCCTCAGGGTAACAATTAGGTGTATGAGAATTTGTTAAATTTACAGGTTCCTGCCAATTTGCACCGTCTAAAGTATATGACATATATATTTCACCGTTTGCATATCCACCCTGTGAGCAATCGGTGGTGTCGAACTGTGTCCAGGTGGCAAACAATACATTCGATTCATTAACCCCCAGGTTCATTTTGCATATGGGTAAATTCCAGGCTCCGGGTTCACAACCAGAACCCCATTCGTTCTCCTCAGGCCATATACGTATAAGGTTTATCTCCTCAGTGGCACTATTGTAATGGAATAGATGGGTATTCCGTTGTATGTAGCCCTCACTATCTATAGTTACAGCGTTCCAGATTATATGGAAATTATCATTATAATCGAAGATGACATCCATATCGGTATAAGCCCAGAGCGAATCGTTATCATACTGATAATTTGTAATATTTACCCTCCCCCATATAAAATGCCAGTGTACTCCATCCTCAGATAAATCATAAACCACATCATTATATTTGCAGATTTCAAAATCAGTAGGATGAGTATAAGCGATAATCACCTTATCCGATACAGGTGAAGCGTCAATGACACTGCTGAGACACACAAGTGTATCAACGATTTTTGGTATCGTCCAGTTTTCACCACTATCTTCTGAACGAGTATAAAATAAGCGTTGGAAATCCCCTGGTGATTCGTTCATTTCTGTCATTAAAATATGAATCCTATCGTTTCGGTCGGTGGTTATATATGGCCAAAAACATATACCACCGTCGGGCGTTGAATCTGGAGGATCATAAAACTCCCAGGGTGGACAATCTATAGCCAATATAATATATGTCGAATAAGTGTGGTATACTATAGCTCCATAGATATTGTTATAAATATCCAATTGAGGATAAGCCCCTCTTTCTGCTAAAACTCCACAATCCCAATTGCCAGAGGGACTTCGCCAACAATAACTGACACCTCTTAGTGGTTGCGGCCAGTTAGGTGCATTCATCCAGCAGATGTACATCGAGCCATCCTCACAAAGAGCGATTCGGTTGCCTGATGAGCCGTTGGTCTGATAATCATAAAAGGTCGTCCCCATCTGGACACCCGGTGATTGCGCCAGTACGCTGACGGTTATAAGAAAAACCACTATAACAATAATAATGCTATATTTATTCATAATTAACCTCCCTATAAGCTTTAAAATTAACAACCACCGCTTTTAAATTATCCAAGCAATTTTATGTCCCGGGTTCAAAGCCTTTATATTATAAAACATACATCAAGCAATTGTATAATTAAGTTAAGTTCAATATGTGCTGATCTTGGGTTATATTCGTAGAATTAAATTTATTCTATAAAAAAGATGTGTTTAATTAGAAAAAAATACTATTTATTGTGGTTATGTTTATTCAGTTTTTCTTTAATTTTATTTATATCATCAAGGTAAATAATGGGGGCAGTCTGTACAAACTCATTAAAATAAACCTTTGCCAGACCGGTATCACCCATGATCTCATAGAGATAACCCAATTGGAGCTTGGCCGGAGAGAAATCCGGGTCATAAGAAAGTGTTTTCATGAAATTATCCATCGCCTGTTCATAGACGCCTGATTCCATCATAAGAATACCTATATTATAATACAATTTTGAAATTTGGAAATCTGTATGGGTAGAGTCCAGCATATTGAGGACCTTTGAAAAATAGTAAAATGCGGAATCGGAATAACCAGCCAATCCCCAATCGACGCCGATATTAAAATAAACCTCAGGGAAACCCGCTCCTGTCTTCAAGGCTTTATAATAACTCTCAAGAGCCAAAACTATACTATCCAGATAATCATATGTTACCCCCATATCGTAATAAACGCCGGAGGAGTCATCTGTTGTAACAAGCGCCTTTTTAAAGCAACCCAACATCGCTTCATAATTGCAGGTAATCTCGTATAGATAACCAAGCTTTCGCCAGGCCTGGCTCTGTGTCGAATCATATTCTACAGCTGATAAATATTTCTGCAAAGCAGCCGGTATATTATCCTGAGAATCGTAAAACATCCCCCACAGAAATAGTAACTCTGCCGAGGTTGAATCAACGATATGAGCCTGCTTCAAATATCTTTCGGCTTCTGTATAATTCCCCTGCTTTATAAATATCTCTGCCAACTTTAATCTGGATGTCAAATCATCAGGTTTTTGCATGGCGGTTGCCTCCAGTTCGGCAATCCGCGCCGGATCGTTATAATCGCCAGCAGACAATATAAGGAGAATTAATAAAACATTCATATTAACCTTATCGGCAATTTAACCGTTAAATGAAAAATGTTAGATATGCAATTGAGGGTTTCGGGAATCGTGGTTCACAAAACACAAAAAAGGACGGCCATAGGAACCGTCCTTGCAGTTTGACTATAAAATGTGTTTTTCACAATTTCCGTTTCCAGTGAGTTCCGCTCGAGGTATCCTCCAGAGTTATTCCCATTTTATCAAGTTCATCCCTGATTCTGTCAGCTTCAGTAAAATCTTTGTTTCGACGGGCCTGGTTACGTTTTTCTATAAGTCGCTCGATTTCCTCATCTATAGCCTCTTCAGCGACATAAATCACGCCCAGCACCGAATCGAATTTCTTTAAAGCCTCTTCAACTATCTGTGCATCGGCTACCGATAGGCCGGACTTTTCACGAATGACATTTATACTTTTGACGAAATCAAAAACAGCTGCCAAGGCTGGCGAGATATTGAGGTCATCATCGAGGGAGGTCTCAAATTTACCGAGAGCCGTTTGAGCGATAGTTTCAACTTCAGGATTAATTTTAGTGCTGGTATTTGATTTTTCCCGGCACACGTTGTTTATAATATCGCGGAAATCACGCAATCGGGTTATGGCGTTCTTGGCCGCGTTTAAAGCCTCGAAAGTGAAATTAAGTTGCTGGCGGTAATAAGTTGACAAAAGCAGGTATCGTACAGCAGACAAATTTTCTCCCCTATCTACCAAATCCTGAAGAGTATAAAAATTGCCTTCCGATTTGGCCATTTTTTTACCCTCGATAATAAGATGTTCGCTGTGAAGCCAGTAATTGACAAACTTCTTGCCCGTGGCACCTTCCGACTGGGCAATCTCATTTTCGTGATGAGGAAAGATATTATCCACTCCTCCGGTATGGATATCAAACGTCTCCCCTAAGTATTTCATGCTCATAGCAGAGCATTCGATGTGCCATCCGGGTCGACCTTTACCCAAAGGCGTTTCCCAGAAAACGTTTCCGTCGTCGGGCTCCCAGGCTTTCCAGAGGGCAAAGTCTGATGCTGTCTCCTTTTCGTATTCATCCGAGTCGATACGCGAACCTTCCTTTAACTTTTCCAGTTTCATATGAGAAAGAGCGCCGTATTCAGGGAATGTCGATATCCTGTAATAAACAGAACCACCGGATTTGTAAGCATGCCCCTTATCTAACAGTTTTTGCACAAGTTCAACCATTTCATTGATGTGTTCAGTAGCTGACGGATAATATTCCGCCCGCTGTATATTTAAACGGTCGATGTCACGGAAAAACATCTCCTTATACTCTATTGTATGTTCTTCCAGAGAAATACCCCGAGCGTTTGAGTCACGTATGGTTTTATCGTCCACATCCGTAAGGTTCATCACCTGGGTTACTTTATACCCTTTGTAAATCAGGAAACGTCTTAAGAGGTCTTCGAACATGTAAGTTCTGAAATTACCCAGATGAGCCGGGCCATATACAGTAGGTCCGCAAGTGTACATACGGACATGCCCGCTCTCAATCGGTTTGAACTCTTCTCTACGCCGGCTATATGTGTTAAAAAATATTAATGCCATTTTACCTCTTGCTTAAACTTCTCACTGTTTTCCCATCAAGTTTTTTGATAACGGCAATCAACAGTTTGACCAGGTTATCAAAATCATTTCGATGAATGATACTTGTATGGCTATGGATATACCGTGTAGCCACCCCCATATAGATGCAGGGCACGCCAACCCGTGAGATATGGATCATACCACCATCAGTGCGCCCCCTTCCCAGAGCCGTAAGGTGATAAGGTATTTTTTGTTTTTCAGCTGTTTCAATCACCAGATCCCTTAACCTTCTGTTGGGAATCATACCTGCATCATAAACTGTAATCGATGGTCCAGAACCGAGCTTTGCTTTCTGAGATTTTTCAGAGCCAGGGCCATCGGCCGCCAACGAAACATCAGCCACGAAAGCGACATCAGGGTTAACCGCATAGGCGGCTGTGCCTGCTCCACGTAAACCAACTTCCTCCTGAACCGTGCCCACTCCGAATACCGTATTGGGATGCCTTATGTTTTTCAGCTTGTTTACAACTGCCACTGCAGCAGCCACTCCAATTCTATTATCGAAAGCTTTATTCAGATAAACCTTGGGGTCATGCATTCTCGTAAACTTTGTATCAGGCACTATCGGGTCACCCGGACGAATTCCAAGTCTTTTAACATTGGTTTTCTCGGTTACGCCGACATCGATATACATATCATTAAGGTCCAGCACCTTTTTGCGCTCATCTTCTTTAAGAACATGAGGGGGTTTCGACCCTATCACGCCGAGGATATCACCCTTTGAGGTTTTGATTATCACTCGCTGGGCCAAGGCTACATGCCCCCACCATCCACCAAGGGGAAGAAATTTAATATAACCCTGGTCTGTAATCTCCTTGACCATGAAACCAATCTCATCCAAGTGCCCGGCAATCATCACCCTTGGAGTATCCGAGCTACCCCGTTTACGGGCAATAATACTACCCAGTTTGTCGTAGGTTATCTCATCGGCGGCTTCAAGGTGATTGACCATAACCTCGGCAATCTCTTCCTCAAATCCCGGCACACCGTGTGCGTTTGTTAGGTCAGCTAAAAGTTGCTCGGTCTTATCCACAATTCCTCCTTATTGTAAAATTATCGTCTCCAATTCACCAAGATTAACGATTGAATAATCGGGCTCGATATTCTCAGGGTTTTCTCTTCCCTTATGGTATTTCCAGACCGCAACAAGCCCGGCATTTTTTGCCCCATAGATATCAACATCAAACTTATCCCCTATATATATCGCTTGTGACGGTTCGGTTCTGGCATTTCTCAGTGCCATATTAAAAATATCCTTCCCCGGTTTTCTCGTACCGACGCTGCTGGAAAATATCACAAAATCGAAATACTCGCGCAATCCAAAATTCTCCATCTCCTCAAGGTGGAACTTTTCCGGAAAAATCGAGTTGGAGACAAGACCAATTGTTATATCGGATTTTTTTATCTTACTTAGAATCTCAACCGCACCGGGGATAACGGTTATTTGTTCTGTTACCGGTTTATAATACAATTCGACGAACTCCTCGACCAAACCATCTTTTAAAGCCAATCCCATTCGTTTGAAAATTCTATTGCAAGCATTATAAATGTCAATCTCGATATAGCCAGGCCGTTCGTTATCTAATATGTAACGGAGGTTTCGATAAAAATTTTCGCCAAATTGACTTAATTCAGGCAACTCAGGAAAAATCTTTTTCATATACGGGTAAGCATTCACCAAACCCATTTTACCAAGAGTCGGCCAGTCATGGTTCTCATATTCGATAAGGGTACTTCCAAGGTCAAATAATACGGCTTTGAATTTCAAATTTTTCTACCTGCTTTTAATCTTCGTCGCTTATAATCATCAACCGCAATCCCGCATATTTTCTCTAAAAGCTGAGGAAATTCGATACCGGCAGCTTTAGCGGCTTTTGGCACAAGCGATGTTTTCGTCATACCGGGAAGCGTATTCACCTCGAGGCAATATGGTTTATTAGTTTCAGATAACCGGAAATCCACCCTACCAAAGCCAGTGCAGTCTAAAGCCTTAAATGCTTTCATCCCCAATGAGTTTATCAACTCCTGTAGGTCAGCCGGCAAATCCACCGGACATACATACTTAGTCTTTCCTGATGTATATTTGTGCTCGTAATCATATAACCCGCTCTCCGGAATAACCTCGAACAACGGTAAGACCTCATCCCCCAGTATGCTAACGGTAAACTCACGTCCCTTGATATATTTTTCAAAGAGTAACCTGTTATCATACTGCAATCCAACATCAAGGGCTCTTTTTAATTCATCTTTACTCTTGACAAAAGATAATCCTACTGATGATCCCTGATTGTTCGGTTTAATCATAACAGGATAGCCAATACTTGATTCTATCCTTTTATCAACCGAATCAATAGACAGGTTTTGTTCATAATCTATAACGAAAAACTCGGGTGTAGGTATCTCGTTGGCGATAAAAATATTCTTGGCCATTTGCTTATTCATAGCTATGGCCGAGCCCAAAACCCCTGAACCCGTATATGGTATATTCACAAGGTCTAAAAGTGCCTGGATGGTGCCATCTTCACCAGAGCCACCGTGAAGGATGATAAAGACCACGTCAACATCTCGTAAATCAGGAGATTTCACAGCCTCAATGGAAAGTTCTCCGGCATATTTCTGAAGCTCTTCAACTGAGGGAGGTTCAGCTTTAATACCACTAATATTTTTTACATCTTCACCTTTTAAAGTTTCATAACCTCTAGCTGTATCTATGGGAATTACATCATGGCCAGCAGCTCTCAAACCCTCAACCACACCGGCACCTGAAGCCAACGAGACATCGCGTTCTGCAGAAGTACCACCCATTAAGACAGCAATCTTCATCTCTTAGCAGAACTCCTCTTGTAAATTATCACCAGCCAACCTGTAACCACAAGAGCACTAATTATTAAAAAAACCGTATTATACGAATCGATAAACCCCACGAGTTTCCGCCAGTTCGATTTTAATAAAAACATCCCTCCTATTAAAAATGTATTCCACATACAGAAACTTATCAAGGTGAAAAACGCCATCCTTGGCACCGGGAAAACACCTATCCCGGCACTAATGGCTAACAACGACCTGAAACCGGCAATAAAACGCGATACCAATAATACTAAAACACCCCATCTTTTAAACCAACCTTCAATACGGTATAGATTGTCTATTTTAAGATACGAGCGATTATATTTTATAAAAAACGATCGACCTTTCGTTCGTCCCAGATAATAAAGCAACATCGCCCCCGACATGCCACCGATAACGACAAATATAAAAAGCGGAATATATCCCACTTCGCCATAACCGGCAAGAAATGCTCCGACCAAAGTTATAGTATCACCGGGAAACGGAGGGAAGACATTTTCTATAAAAGCACTTACAAAAACAATCATATATATGATGACCGCCTGTTGGGAGGTCAAATAAAAAAGTATTCCTTCAAAGCTCATATTTGGCTACAGTTGCAACAGATATCGCCGCTATTCCCTCTTTCTGTCCAATAAAACCTAAACCCTCTGTAGTTTTCCCCTTGATATTAATAGAAGTTGCCGTTATCCCCAAAACCCCAGCAATATTACTTTTCATACGCCCAACATATGATGCTATCCTGGGCTCCTGAGCAACAACGGTAACATCGATGCTAACGGTTTTATACTTCTCCTGACATAAAAGCCTGTTTATTTCGGAAAGTATTTGTAAACTCGATATACCTTCAAGTTCAGGGTTACTGTCAGGGAATAGTAAGCCGATATCCCCCATTCCGGTTGCCCCTAGAAGTGCGTCAGCGATAGCATGACAGATGACATCAGCATCGGAGTGCCCGGCAAGCCCTTTTGGGTATTGTATCTCCACCCCTCCAAGAATCAATTTTCGACCCGCAACTAACTTGTGCACATCAAATCCGATACCGGTTCTCACCATTTTTTCATTATCTCCTGTGCTAAAACCAAATCCTCAGGCGTTGTGATTTTGATATTATCATAATAACCGTGTATAACCATCACCTCCATACCATATTGCTCTGCTAACATGGCATCGTCGGTAGCCTCATATTCAGCTTCAGCCGCCATTTTATGTATATCAAATATCCTGCTATAATCAAAAACCTGTGGCGTTTGAGAGATGTAAACCTTCTCCCTTGGCAGAGTACTGACAACTTTATCTTCGTTTATAAGTTTTACAGTTTCCTTGACCCCCACAGCTGGAATAACTGCTCCTGTCCTTTCAACCATTTGAAAAAGACGTTTGACTAAAGTATTCCTTACAAATGGGCGCACACCATCATGGATCGCTACAGCATCAGTAGCTCGAGGGCAAGCCGTCAATCCTGCCAGCACCGATTCCTGCCTTGTTTCCCCACCACACATAATCCTTTTCACCTTTTTATATTCATATCTGTCAACAATCGCCCTTGAGGTATAAGCTAAATAATCATCCGGGACAACCAAGACAATTTCATCGATAATATTGCATCTCTCAAAACAGTCCATGGTGAAAGCCAGAATCGGCTTTCCGGATATCTCCATAAATTGCTTGGGTAATTCAGCATCCATTCTTGCACCAAGACCTGAAGCTACAATTACTGCTAAGTTTCTTGTTGTTTTCATAGTATCAGCATAACGTCGCCATAGCTGTAAAAACGATATCTCTCCCTGATTGCCTCATGATACGCAGAGAATATCTTCTCCCTGCCCGCTAGAGCCGACACTAATAGAAGAAGAGTTGATTTGGGAAGATGAAAATTCGTTAGAAGGCAGTCTATGACTTTAAATCGGTAGGGAGGATAAATAAACTTATCCGTATACATACTATCGGCACGTTTCAAACAGCCAGTGCGCTCATCATATGAGCTCTCCAGAGCCCTCACGGTTGTTGTGCCCACAGCTATTATTCTTCTATTTTGTTGTTTTGCCTTTGTTACAGATTCAGCTGTTTGTTGGGGTATTGAATAAAGCTCCTTTTCCATTTTATGTTTGGTTACATCAGCTACTGTTATTGGTCTGAAAGTTCCCAGTCCCGGATGAAGAGTCAGATAAACGATTTCCACTCCTAATGCGCCTATTTTGTCCAACAATTCTTTGGTGAAATGAAAACCGGCAGTTGGTGCCGCTACTGCACCAACATTTTTAGCGTAAACGGTCTGGTATGTTTCCTTATCCTTTTCTTCGGCCTTGCGGTTGATATATGGTGGCAGGGGCACCTCTCCGTACCGCCAGATCAATTCCATCAAATCGCCATCGGGGAAAAACTCAACAACTCGTCCTCCGACACGGGTCCTCTCACCTATAGCGGCAAGAATCTTTTTATCAGCCAATTCAACCATTGTCCCCGGAGAGAGTCTTTTACCCGGCCTGACGAGTGCTTCCCATTTGCTACCGTTTAAGTTTCGTAACAGGAATATCTCCACTTTTCCACCGGTATCTTTCTTGTTGCCGATTAAGCGAGCGGGGAAAACTTTCGAATTATTCAAAACGAGCACATCGCCTTCTCTGAAATAACCATCTATTTCAAAAAACGATCTGTGTTCAATGTAATTTTTCTGACGATCAAGCACTAAAAGCCGTGAAGAATATCTGGGGCTCTTGGGGTATAAAGCTATCCTGTCGCTGGATAGTTTATAATCGTAATCGACGATATCTATTTTCATCTCTTAAAGAACCTGATAAGATAAAAGATAAGCGATAAGACTATTGAAAAAAGTATAGATGTAGCCAATGGGAATATAATGGTTACATTTTTCTTTTTGATGATGAAATCGCCCGGCAACTGACCCAAAAAACCGATCTTACCAGCCACAAAAAGTAAACCACCTATTACCACAAGAAATATTCCTACTGTAACCAGTATCTTTCCCAGTTCTGGCATACTAAAGCAATCTCTTTTGGATGTCACCATCTGGTTTTTGCTTTAGGTGGTCAAAAGCCAACTGGCCAACCACCCGTCCTTTCTGGGTGCGTTTTAAAAAACCGATTTTTAAGAGATACGGCTCTACCATCTCCTCAAGCGTATCCACCTCTTCGTTTATAGTCGCCGCTATGGCTTCAATTCCAACCGGTCCACCGGCGTAATAACTAATAATGGTTGTAAGAAATTTTACATCCAGGTTATCAAGACCAGCCGAATCAACGCCCTCTATCTCAAGGGCGGAGTTAACCGCTTCAATGTTGATAACGCCATCCCGCTTGACTAAAGAGAAATCACGGACCCGCCGCAGAAGGCGATTAGCGATTCGAGGTGTCCCGCGGCTTCGACGAGCCAGCTCATAACAGGCCTCTTTATCAATTTTCGTTTCAAGGATTTTCGCCGAGCGTTGAATAATTTGGGCAAGTTCATCCTCTGGATAAAAATCGATATGGTGAAAGATACCAAATCGGTTGCGAAGAGGACCACTCAATAGACCAGCCCGGGTTGTCGCACCAATCAATGCAAACCTTTTCAAAGGGACATTTATGACCCTAGCGTATACTCCCTTATCCACAACAAAATCCACTTTAAAATCCTCCATAGCCGGATAAATAAATTCCTCGACAGCCGGGGAGAGCCGATGGATCTCATCGATGAAAAGCACATCACCGGTATCCAGGTTGGTGAGGATACCCATAAGGTCACCTGTGCGTTGAAGCGATGGCCCGGAGGTTGAAACTATCTTTGTGCCCAACTCGTTAGCAATGATGTGAGCCAGCGTTGTCTTGCCCAATCCCGGGGGACCGTAAAAAAGAATATGTTCATGGGTCTCAGCACGTCTTCTGATAGCCTCAAGCGACACCGATAATTTTTCCACAACCTGCTTTTGGCCTATATATTCAGAAAGTCTCGAGGGCCTGAGCGAAACGATATTTTTTTCATCTTCTGCAGAATAAGCTTTTGGCGTAACAATGCGTTGGCGCATAACGTTAACTTACCCCTGTCACCAGGCCCCTTTTGATTGTTTGAATATCTGCTGAATCATTTCCTCGGATGATTTGAAATGTCGGCCGGTAGCCAGTGCTTTCTCTATTGCCTGTTTAGCTTCAGCCGGGTTATACTGCAATTGTTTTAAAACATCCATTACCTCGGAGGTAAAATCTGGTTGTTTGGTTGGTGTCACCAGAGGCTGATCATCACGAACCAAAGCAAACTTAGCAACCTTGCCTTTAAGTTCAGCTATCATCTTATCGGCCATACGAGGACCTATACCAGGCAATTCAGTCAAACGCCTGACATCCTCAGATTCTATGGCTCTGGCAATAATGTTTATCGGTAAGACCAAAGAACGCAAAGCCTTTTTTATACCCAAACCGCTCACATTGGTTAAAATTGTAAAAAAATCTCTCTGGATGGGGTCGGCAAAACCCACCAGGCGCGGATACTGGTTGCCGACATTTGAACCCTCAATATAATAAATAGTATAAAGTTCAGCAGGTTTGTTATCGGTTTTCTGGCGAAGCTTATCAATCAAGCCGGAGGGCAACATCACCTCATAAGTTAACCCCTCAACCTCGATAAAAACCCTATCAGGACCAAGTTCGCTTATCATGCCTTTTATCTTAGAAATCAATTATTGTTTCCCTTTTATTATTGAGATGATTTATATGACAGAGCGCCACCGCTAATGCATCAGCAACATCCGGTGATTCGGGAATATTATTCAAACCCAATTTGTCTCTTACCATATATTGAACCTGATGCTTGGAGGCCCGGCCATTACCCGTTAATGATTTTTTCACCATTGTTGCTCCATAACTTTTAACAGGAATTTTCGAATGCGCTGCACTTAAAAAAACAGCACCCCTGGCATGACCCATAATAATGGCGGTTTTGGGATGGCGATAATGCGAATAAAGGTCCTCAATAACGACCAACCTGGGTTTATACTCATCGAAAACCTCATTCAAACTTGAAAATATCTCAGCCAATCGCTCTTCCAGCGGCAACCTTCTCCGGGTTTTAATCACACCCGCCTCTTTTAATTTAACATGATCTCCCGAACATTCTAAAACACCGTAACCGGTAGTATCTAAACCGGGGTCTATTCCAACATAAATCGAGCCCTTGTAGGCTTTCTTCAACATAGCTAAGCGGACAGCTCCTCTAAAATCTTATCATCTATATCAAAATTGGCATATACCTTTTGCACATCATCATGCTCCTCTAATGCTTCGAAAAGACGAATCATCTGTTCAGCAGCCTTTCCTTCAAGCTTGACCGTGGATTGGGGAATTTGAGTGATTTCGGCCGTAGAAATCTCCACGCCTTTCTTCTCAAGAGCGTTTCTAATTTTATCTAAGTCAACATAATCAGTATATATCTCATAAATTCCGCTATCGGAAGAGAAATCAGTAGCACCGGCATCAATAGCTAAATCCATCAACTCCTCTTCCTTAGCCTTATCAAAATCAACCGTAATATATCCCTTTTTCTCGAACATCCATCCCACACATCCCGCTTCACCCAAATTACCAGCGTTCTTGACAAAAATATGACGTATTTCAGCAACAGTTCTATTTTTATTGTCAGTCAACACCATTACCAGCACTGCCACCCCCCCAGGTCCATAACCCTCGTAGTAAGCCTCCTCATACTGTGTTCCCGGCAACTCACCCGTGCCTTTTAAAATCGCTCTTTTTATATTATCCTGCGGCATATTGGCAGCTTTAGCCGCTGCAATAGCCACTCTCAAACGTGGATTGCCATCCGGGTCACCTCCACCAGTACGGGCAGCCACCGTTATCTCCTTAATCAACTTGCTAAACGCCTTTCCCCGCTGGGCATCCAATTTCCCCTTTTTCCTTTTTATAGACGCCCACTTGCTATGTCCCGACATATCTCCTCCAACAATTTATATAATACACATTGCTTTTTATATTTTAACAAAGATGTTTGAGTATGGCAAGGAGATTGTTAAGTTAAAGGAAATGAGAACGATTTAAATAATTGCATTCCATAGAAGGCACGCATTCTCGTTTGCCTTTTTTAATTACATCTGATGATGAACAGAATTATAGAAACCGTCTCAAAACGAATTGTACTAAAAGCCGGTAGTATTGTTGTGCAGTCGGGTGGCTCAAAGAGTAATATGACCTCACCCGACCGGAAGGTGTCAGGTCAGGCGACCTGACAGCACTGAAAATATAGGTCGGTCTCCGAATGAAATGAGAAGGTCGATAATTAGGTGTCGGCTTTTCCCCTACGGTCAGAACCCGACCTACGTTTATATATTA
>NATP01000142.1 GCA_002085375.1 candidate division Zixibacteria bacterium 4484_95
AACAAAAGCAAGACAAAGAGGTCTATAAATAGTTTGACCACCTCAAATATTTTACCTCCCAACTCACTATGTCAAGAAAAAAATGGGGCTTTTTAATATTTTTTTGTGCGTGGCCAATTGCGATCAGGCTTGCTTTTAAGACTGCTTTATCTCAGCAAGCTACCGACCTGCTCCCCCCTGGAGGTTTTGCAAATATTGTGGCACTGGCATCTTTGCCAGTGATTTATGGGCAGGATGCCAAGGTGACTGATTCATGGGCAAGATGCCCATGTTACGGCCCACTTAATACGGAACTCGATCTATGAATTACCCATTCCTGCGCCTTGTATAAAGCGGGAACTTCTCACAAAGCTGGCCAACATCATCTCCCACTTTGCGGATTATATCGTCATTGTCGAGATTCTTTATTATCTTGGTGATAAAGTCAGCGATTGTATGCATCTCTTCAGTACCCATACCGCGAGTTGTCACCGCCGGTGTGCCGATACGTATTCCGGAGGTTATAAATGGTTTCTGAGGGTCAAAAGGCACCGTGTTCTTGTTCACCGTGATGCCTGCCCGCTCAAGCGCCTCTTCAACAACCTTGCCGGTGATTCCCTGCTCGATAAAGCTTAAAAGCATCAGGTGGGTATCGGTGCCGCCGCTTACGACATGGAATCCCTCGTTAAGGAGGTCATTAGCCAGTGTTTTTGCGTTTTCTACAATCCGTTTTTGATATTCTTTAAATCCTGGCTGTAACGCCTCTTTAAATGCTACTGCTTTAGCGGCTATTACATGCATCAATGGTCCACCCTGTATGCCGGGCATAACCTCACGGTCGAGGTCTTTAGCATATACTTTCTTGCACATAATAAGTCCCCCCCTGGGACCGCGCAGGGTTTTATGAGTGGTGCTGGTAACGAAATCTGCATAGGGAATAGGGGAGGGGTGTAAGCCAGCTACGATTAAACCTGCTATATGAGCAATATCTGCGACAAGAACTGCACCAACGGCATCCGCTACCTCACGAAACTTTTCGAAATCTAATATACGTGGATAAGCCGATGCGCCAGCTATAATGAGTCTGGGCTTGGCTTTTTTGGCTACATCCATAAGTTCATCATAATCAATCGTCTCGGTTTTTTTGCTGACATTATAGGTAACCACGTTATATAATTTGCCGGAGAAATTCACCGGATGACCGTGAGTAAGATGCCCGCCATGCGAGAGGTTCATGCCCAATATTGTATCTTGCGGTTTGAGAACGCACATATAGACCGCCATATTAGCCTGAGAACCGGAATGAGGTTGCACATTTACATGTTCACAGCCGAAAAGCTCCTTGCATCGTTTGCGGGCAAGAATCTCCGCCTGGTCAACATAGGTACAACCACCATAATATCTTTTTTTGGGGTAACCCTCGGCGTACTTATTGGTCATCACCGAGCCCATCGCTTCAAGCACCGCCTCGCTTGTAAAATTTTCCGAGGCGATTAATTCAAGCCCCTCGTGCTGGCGTATAGCCTCATTGCGAATGGCTTCATATATTTCAGGATCAGTCTCTTTTAAATATGACATTATTTTTTTCCTTTATCATAATCATTTATTTTACTGACTCTTCGTTGGTGCCGACCACCTTCAAAATCGGTATTGAGGAATTTATTTAGAATTTCATTTAACAAATTTTCGGGGGTAAACATCTCAGAAAGGACAAGAACATTGGCATCGTTATGGGCACGGGCAAGCTCTGCCATTTCAGGGTTGATTGCCAGGCCAGCCCTGATGCCTTTTACTTTGTTGGCAATCATCATCATGCCATTTCCCGAACCACAGATTGCAATGCCGTAATCGACTTCTTTTTTAATTACAGATTCAGCTACCTGTCGGCCAAAATCGGGATAATCGACACTGTCCTTAGAAAAGGTGCCAAAATCTTTTACCTTTATCCCTTTTTCTTCAAGTAAGGTTTTTATCTTTTCCTTATATTTGAAACCTCTGTGGTCAGCACCAATCGATATTTTCATTCTACGTATGTCAGCCAATTGTATTTATCCTCGTAACCCTCTTCAAAGATACTAAAAAAGGCTTTTTGTAGTGCAGTTGTTACTGGACCTCTTTTACCCTCACCAACTTTTATGCCGTCGATAGACGATATTGGAGTGATCTCTGCAGCTGAACCTGTGAAAAATACCTCGTCTGCTATATAAAGCGCCTCACGGGGAATTTGTTCTTCTATAACCTTTATATTCATATCCGTAGCTATGTGAATTATTGTATTGCGGATGATTCCTGGTAGTATTGATGCCCCAAATGGTGGAGTTATCAAGGTCCCATCGCGGACTATAAATATATTTTCTCCAGACCCCTCGGAAACATGGCCAAAAACATCAAGGGCGATTCCCTCGACATAACCGTGATTTATCGCCTCCAGTTTGATTAGCTGGGAGTTCATGTAATTGGCAGAGGCCTTAGCCATATCTGGCATTGTACCAGGAGCATTACGTCGCCAAGAACTAACACATACCGGCACACCTTTTTCAAGCGCCTCCGGGCCAAGATATTTACCCCAAGGCCATACTGCAATCGCCACATCGATTGGAACACCAGTAGGGTCTACTCCTAAATTCTCATAACCACGAAAGACAACAGGCCTTATATAACACTCATCAAGTTTATTTATTTTTATAAGGTCAATAATGGCTTTATTTATCTCCTCTTTGGTAAATGGAATATCTATACGGTAAATTTTACAGGAATCAAACAATCTGTTTGTATGTTCCTTAAGGCGGAAAATTGCTGGGGCCCTCTTGGTCTTATAACAACGCGCCCCCTCAAAAAGAGCCGAACCATAATGAATAACATGGGAAAGAACATGTATCTTGGCATCATCCCAATTGACCATTTCTCCATTGAACCATATTTTCTCTGTTTTATTAAAAGGCATAAATCCTCCCTGAACTGAATTTTGTTATCATCAAGATACAATATAATAGAGTGTTACAATTTCTGGCAACTAAAATCAGAACTAAAAATATTGTTTTTAAGTAACTAAAAGTATGTTTATTTTTTAGTAAAACATATTGAATACAATAACGAAATGTTGCATTATTAGAACCGATGTTGATTAAAATAGTAAGTAATTTGGAATATGACCCCGTTAAGAAATAAATATTGTCCAACCACATTTATCCTGGTTGTCCTTATATTTGTTTTTACATGTGGTCCTAAGCCAACACCCCAATCAAAGTTCAAAAACTTCCTTCAGGAAGCCTCTGATAAGGTTTCTGAGGGTGACTATGAAAATGCCCTCAAATACTATCGGAAAGCTCTGAAAATCAACTATAAAGAACCTCAATTATACAGGGAGATGGCGTATTGTTTCGAAAAAATGAGCATGAACGACAGCGCCATAACCTATTATGAAGGCGCCATAGTTTTCAATCCCAAAGACATTGACTCCTACCAGTCAATCGGTAATATCTATTACAAGCAAAAAATGTATCATGAGGCAATGACATGGTATGATCGGGGGATGGAACTGGGGTATCTTTATCCCCAAAACTACTGCAGGTTAGCCTCCATATATTACAGATGGGGAGAATACGATAGGGCTAAAGATTATTATAAAAATGCTATTATGGTGGATTCCTCCTTTAGTGAGGCTTATTACGGTTTAGGTTTGGTGAATTATTTATCTGGCGATACCGTTATGGCAGAAACTTATTTTCTTTCTGCATTCGATACAGGACCTAATCCCAATTCTGCTTTTATGCTTGGAAAAATATTTTTCGAACACGATCAATTTGCTAAGGCGGAAAAATGGTTTGACTCCTATTTAGAGCTTGACCCCAATGGTGATTTTTCCTATAAAGCGAAAGAGTATAAAAGAATCATTATGATTAGAAGAAGATCCGGTGAGAAATAGACTTAAATATAATACAACATAATTCACCTGTTGACAATTAAGATATTATGATATAACTTCACGCCTATATATGGAAACCGGCTATAAATTTTCGGTTTCCTGACGATTGATTATGTAAATATATTTATATCGATTTGTTTTTATTGAGGTGTGAAAAGAAAAAATAAGCGACTTACTTCGGTCTGAGTTAATGAAATGAATAATAAGCCCCCAAGATATTACCCCTTTGCCGAGATCGAGTCTAAATGGCAAAAGATATGGAAAGAAAAAGGGTTATATAATACCGACCTTGATAAAACCGATAAAAAACTGTATTGTCTGACAATGTATCCTTATCCATCGGGTGAGGCGATGCATATCGGCCACTGGTATAACTATGGTCCTACCGATACCTGGGCACGTCTTAAGAGGATGCAGGGCTATAATGTATTTGAGCCAATGGGTTATGATGCTTTTGGACTTCCTGCGGAAAACTACGCTATCGAACATGGTATTCATCCTGCTATTTCGACAAAGAAGAATATAGATTATTTTCGCTCCCAGCTTGGGCAGATAGGGACGATGATAGACTGGAACTCTGAATTTAGCACTTGTGATCCTGATTACTATAAGTGGACACAATGGATATTCATAAAACTATTCGAAATGGGTTTGGCATATCGCAAAAAAGCGCCAGTTAACTGGTGTCCGCAATGCAATACTGTGCTTGCCAATGAACAGGCTAGCAATGGCCGATGCGAGAGATGCGAATCAGAGGTCACCAGGAAAGACCTCACTCAGTGGTTTTTCAGGATAACTGCTTATGCAGAGAGGCTTCTTGAGGGACATGATAAACTTGACTGGCCGGATAAAACTATCACAATGCAAAGAAACTGGATTGGCCGTTCAGAAGGCACTGAGGTCACCTTTATAGAAGAAAAAACAGGGGAGAGGATACCTGTTTTCACCACCAGAGCAGATACTCTCTTTGGCGTCACTTATATGGTTTTAGCTCCTGAACATCCTTTTGTCGAAAAGCTTACCGCCGATGAATATGAGCAAAAAGTTAAGGATTATCAAAACAAGGCCCGCAAGGTTACGGAGATAGACAGGTTATCGGTGGTGCGCGAGAAAACAGGCGAGTTTATTGGTGCTTATTGTGTAAATCCAATCAATGGTGAAAAAGTGCCAATATGGATTCTCTCAAATCAGGCTTATGTTGAATATGGTAAGTTGATTAATTCTGGTGAATTCACAGGGCTATCGTCCAAGGAAGCGATAAAAAAAATAAATTCCAAGCTTGAAAATATAGGTCTTGGTAAAAGCACGGTTAGCTATCGTCTTCGTGACTGGCTTATCTCGAGACAAAGATATTGGGGAGCCCCCATTCCGATTGTTTTTTGTGATAAATGCGGTGAGGTTGCAGTTCCAGAAAAAGATCTACCTGTGCTTCTACCTGAGATAAATGACTTCCGTCCAACTCATACCGGTGAATCGCCGCTTGCCAGGTGTCACGAGTTCGTAAACGTGAAATGCCCTAAATGCGGTAACTCCGCTAAAAGGTCTACAGAGACCATGGACACTTTTGTAGACTCATCATGGTATTTCCTGCGTTATGTTGACCCTAAGTATAAAGATGGACCTTTCAATCCTGAGAGAGTAAAAAGATGGCTTCCGGTTGACTTCTATGTGGGTGGCGCCGAACATGCAGTAATGCACCTTATGTATGCTAGGTTTATAACCATGTGTCTGCATGATATGGGGTACATTCATTTTAATGAACCATTTTTAAAACTCAGACATCAAGGAACTATAACCAACAAGGGAGCCAAGATATCTAAATCTAGGGGTAACGTCATCAATCCTGATAGTTTTATTGAAAAATATGGATCTGATACTTTCAGGATTTATTTGATGTTTATGGGTTCCTATTCTGAAGGCGGGGACTGGGATGACTCGGGTATTAATGGAGTAGCTAGATTTATGGGAAGAGTTTATCGTCTTCTTGAAAAACATCTGGATGGGATAATATCGGTTACATCAATATCATACGATAACATAGAAAGTAACGATAATGACTTAAAGTATTACTTGAACTATACAATCAAAAAGGTCAGTTCGGATATCGATACACTTGATTATAATACCGCTATAGCTGCTATGATGGAATTCCTTAATCTTCTTTATAAACGATCTGAATCCGGTGATAATTCAAATCTATTTTATTTTTCATTGTTGAAATATACACAACTTATTGCACCATTGGCTCCACATTTTGCCGAGGAATACTGGTGGCGTTTTGGCTATAATACTTCAATATTCGATAGTAAATGGCCTGAATATGACCAAAAGGCATTGATAACAGAGAAAATAACTGTTGTTGCCCAGGTAAATGGACGTTTGAGAGGTTCTTTTGAGGTGCCTAAAGAGATAACCAAAGAGAAACTCCTTGAAATAGTGAAAATGGACGAGAAAGTATCAAAACATATCGCTGGCAAGAAAGTAGTAAAAGAAATATTTGTTCCGGGTAAACTGATAAACATAGTGGTAAAATAGGGGAGTAATTTAGAAATTAAATAAAGAGATTTAGTTAATTATAATGATACATAATATATCTTATAGGACATATATAACTGCTTCTAAGACTATTATATAATGTTTTCGTTAAATTCAAATTCTTCATTACGTATT